>NZ_JBEORW010000203.1:0-1020 GCF_040302565.1 Streptomyces sp. NPDC097981 | reverse complement strand
TTACCTCGAAAGATGAAAGTTGAAATAGACGGGAGACAGGCGACGCGTCGGGGCGTGGCGGAACTCCGCTCGCCGCCCGCCGCCGGGGCGGCGGGCCCGATACGGCGTGCGAGGAGACCGGCGGACCGTACGGCGAGCTGGTCCTCGTACGCGTCCTTCCCGCCGGCGAGTACGGCGAGCAGCCGGTCGAGCGCCCGCCCGTCCGTGCTGCCGGGCAGGTCCACCAGACCGCCCCAGCGCTCGGGGTGCTCCAGGGCGACGACCCGGCCGAAGCCCCAGACCTGCGCCTGCGCAGCGCTGCGTACCCGGTCGGAGGCGCCGGTCGCGACGGCCCCGGAGGTCACGCACCACAGTGGGGCGTCGACCTCGGTGTCACCGAGGGCCTGGACGAGCGTCCCGGTCAGCAGCAGCCCGGCCGGCGCCGCCGGATGGACCGGGTGCGGGGCCTCGGCGAGCGCCAGCAGGGACAGCACCCCGTCGGCGCTGCTGCCGGCGAGTGCCGTACGCAGCCGGTCGGCCACGGCGTCGCGGTCGGCGGTAGCCGCGTCCAGCGCGACCTCCCGTACGTCCGCGCCGCGCGCCCGGAGGGCGTCCGCGATCCCGGGGAGCCCGGGATCGGCGCCGGTCGCCGCGGTGACGACCAGCCAGGTGCCGGTGGGGCGGGCGGTGGCGTCCGGGTCGCCGAGCGGCTTCCAGGTGACGCCGTAGCGCCAGCCGTCGACGACCGACCGCTCCGCGCTCCGGCGCCGCCAGGCGGACAGCGCCGGGAGCAGCGCGCTCAGCGGCTGGTCGGCGTCGATGTCGAGGGTGGAGGTGAGGGCGGCGAGGTCCGCGTTGTCAACGGCCTCCCAGAACGCGGCGTCCACCGCGCCCCCGGTCGAGCCCGCACCGGACTCGGCCGCCACGGGGCGGGGCGCCTCCTCCAGCCAGTAGCGCTGGCGCTGGAAGGGGTAGGTGGGCAGGTCGACGCGCTGGGCGCCGGTGCCCGCGAAGTAGGCGGTCCAGTCGACGGTGACGCCG
>NZ_JBEORW010000202.1:0-1022 GCF_040302565.1 Streptomyces sp. NPDC097981 | reverse complement strand
GCTTCTCTGAACCACCGATACGATCCTGCGCAGCTGCGGGGTCGGTCAGGGGGCACCAAGACTCGTCAGGGCATCCGCGGGCAACCCCTCGCTTAGCTCGGGGCGGTCTATACCAGTCAAGGTTTGCGAATGGCACAGATGCGGCAAAGGTGGCAGCCTGATTGCGAGGACCTGCGCCTTGAGCGAAGTCCGTTCGTAGAGCGGGCAGCGGAGACTCTGCCCGTCGTTGCCTCGGAGGCCACATTGAGGCCAAACGATGTGTCATCGGCTAAAGGAAGTCCGGACCCTCACGCCTCGGCGCAAACGGCACCGAGCGTTAGCTCAGGGGTTGAAGCGGTCATGCTCGCCGCCTTCATGCTGCAGGTAGAGCAGAGCGAGGCGGATGCGGAGTGGATGCAGTCTCTCCACCTTCCCGCCGACACCGAAAATGAAATTCTCATTAGGCTGTCGCAACGCGGCGGGGTCTGGCTTGATTTCCTCACTACATGCCTTGGCTATAAGGGTGATTTTCGCGGTTTCTCTGAAGAGTTGCGAAAAGCTCGGGAGGGTATCGGCAGATAAGGAGACCCATCGGAGCGCTAAATCTGTAGCGCAAGGGAGTTGGCATGGATGGAGCAGTGAGTTCAGATTTTCCGCGAATCATTCTTCCTGCGGATTCGAACCTCCCCTCGCTTAGCCCGGAAGACGGCAGCTCATCATCCAGTCATTCGATCCTTGCAGATGGACTTGCCGGGATACGCGCCGCTCTTAACCGCCACATTCCTGACCCTGTGCGGCTCAGGGAAGAGGTATCCAGGTTACGAATCGCGGGAGCAGACTCTGACGGGGCGTCTTCCAATGGGAATTACGATGAGAGACTGCGACATGCCCATCAGATACTTCTTGAACACCCGGACGAGGTAGTCGCGGACGGGGTTGAAAAATTTGTCGTCTACGATGAGTACTTTGGCGTGAGTAGATCGTCTCACTTCGACTACGCCAACCTTGGCAGGCAACTCTCGTCCACAATCAATCGCGTACTA
>NZ_JBEORW010000201.1:0-1023 GCF_040302565.1 Streptomyces sp. NPDC097981 | reverse complement strand
AGCGTGCCGTGCGACGACAGGTCGAACTCGGCAAACAGGGCCAGTCCCTCGGCGAGCGGGCGCTGGAGTGCGATGAAGGCCTCGTACCGCATCATGGCGCCGGTGATCCGGCGCGCGAGATCCTCGTCAGACCGGCGTCCGCCGCGGTAGGCCGCCGCATCGGTCAGCGCGCGCTGGTGCAGCAGGCTCACCGCCAGACCGGCAGTGTGCATGAAGCACCAGTGGTGGGTCGCCTCGTGAAGGAAAGCCGGCAGGCAGTCGGGCGAGATGTGCCGCTGGATCAGGCCCTGGACGTGCTTGCCTGCCCGGAAGGACGAGATGACGGTCTCGTTGGTGATGGGATTGATAAAGCTGCGCCCGCTCAGCGCCGACGCGAAGTGCGCGCTCAGTTCTCGTCACCGACCATCTTGTCCCAGGGGATGCCGGTGGCGGAGGCGAGCTCCTGCGCCAACGCGGAGTTGATGGGCTCGCTTGACGTGTCCCGCCACATCACGGTCCGCCGCTCGATCCGGCCATCGGGATGCTCGATCTCATAAACCTGCTCGAACGACTTGCCCCGGTGGCGGTACGCCAGATAGCTGACCATCCCCTTGAGCGCGATGGCGGAAACGGCCACCACAGCGGTCACCACGCCGAGATCGCCGAAGCTTCCCTCCGGCACGGGCTCGTGGTGGAACGCGATCGCCCCGCGGTCGACGAACTCGCCCAGCTCGAGGGCATCCGACCTGGACAGTCCTGGTAAGCGGAGCTTGCCTGCTGACACGGAAGTCTCCAATCAACGCACGGCGGAGCGGCATCGTACCGCGCGCGATGGCGTTGCTGTGTCGCGTTGGAACGGCTGGTGGAGGGCTCGTTGGAGCTGCCGGCGTTCTGCACGCTCACCGACCTGGCCACTGCGATTCGAGGCCGGGTCAACGACGAGATCTTCGCGCAGGTGGTGGCCCGGTTCGGGGCGGCGCGGGTGGAAGGGCTGTTCGTGGTGGGGGTGGGAGGCAAGAGCGAGTTCAACCGGCTCAAGCGCAC
>NZ_JBEORW010000200.1:0-1057 GCF_040302565.1 Streptomyces sp. NPDC097981 | reverse complement strand
TACGAGCACAGCTATCCGCACTGCTGGCGCTGCCACACGGCCCTGCTCTACTACGCGCAGCCGTCGTGGTACATCCGCACCACCGCGGTCAAGGACGCGATGCTGCGGGAGAACGAGAAGACGAACTGGTTCCCGGACTCGGTCAAGCAGGGCCGCTTCGGTGACTGGCTGAACAACAACATCGACTGGGCGCTCTCCCGCAACCGGTACTGGGGTACCCCGCTGCCGATCTGGCGCTGCGAGGAGAACCACCTCACCTGCGTCGGCTCGCGCGCGGAGCTGTCCGAGCTGTCCGGGCAGGACCACTCGAACCTGGACCCGCACCGCCCGTACATCGACGACGTGACCTTCACCTGCACGCACGAGGGCTGCTCGCTGGAAGCGGTCCGCGTCCCCGAGGTCATCGACGCCTGGTACGACTCGGGCTCGATGCCGTTCGCGCAGTGGGGCTACCCCTACAAGAACAAGGAGGTCTTCGAGAAGCGCTACCCGGCGCAGTTCATCTCGGAGGCCATCGACCAGACCCGCGGGTGGTTCTACACCCTGATGGCGGTCGGCACCCTCGTCTTCGACAAGTCCTCGTACGAGAACGTGGTCTGCCTCGGCCACATCCTCGCCGAGGACGGCCGCAAGATGTCCAAGCACCTGGGCAACATCCTCCAGCCGATCCCGCTCATGGACCAGCACGGCGCGGACGCCGTGCGCTGGTTCATGGCGGCCGGCGGCTCCCCCTGGGCGGCCCGCCGCGTCGGCCACGGCACCATCCAGGAAGTCGTCCGCAAGACGCTCCTCACGTACTGGAACACCGTGGCCTTCCAGGCCCTGTACGCCCGTACCTCGCAGTGGGCCCCCTCGGCGGCCGACCCGGCGCCGGCCGAGCGCACGGTCCTGGACCGCTGGCTGCTCTCGGAGCTGAACACGCTGGTGGCCGAGGTCACCGAGGCGATGGAGTCCTACGACACCCAGCGCGCGGGCAAGCTCCTGTCCGCCTTCGTGGACGACCTGTCGAACTGGTACGTGCGCCGCTCCCGCCGCCGTTTCTGGCAGGGCGACAAGG
>NZ_JBEORW010000199.1:0-1104 GCF_040302565.1 Streptomyces sp. NPDC097981 | reverse complement strand
TCCGCGCTCGCCGGCTACGGCGGCATCTTCCAGCGCAACACCAGGGCCTCGGGTGTCATCCCGCAGATCTCGGTGATGCTGGGCCCGTGTGCCGGCGGCGCCGCGTACTCGCCGGCCCTGACGGACTTCGTGTTCATGGTCCGTGAGACCTCGCAGATGTTCATCACCGGCCCCGACGTCGTCCGCGCCGTCACCGGTGAGGAGATCTCCCAGAACGGCCTCGGCGGCGCCGACGTGCACGCCGAGACCTCCGGCGTCGCGCACTTCGCGTACGACGACGAGGAGACCTGCATCTCCGAGGTCCGCTACCTCATCTCGATGCTGCCCTCCAACAACCGGGAGAACCCGCCGGTCCACGAGACCTCCGACCCCGCCGACCGGCGCTCGGACGTCCTGCTGGACCTGGTCCCCGCGGACGGCAACCGCCCGTACGACATGCACAAGGTGATCGAGGAGCTCGTCGACGACGGCGACGTCCTCGAAATCCACGAGCGCTGGGCCCGCAACATCATCTGCGCCCTGGGCCGGCTCGACGGCCAGGTCGTCGGCATCGTCGCCAACCAGCCCGCCCACCTCGCCGGCGTCCTCGACATCGAGGCCTCCGAGAAGGCCGCGCGCTTCGTCCAGATGTGCGACGCCTTCAACATCCCGATCATCACGCTGCTGGACGTCCCCGGCTTCCTCCCGGGAGTGGACCAGGAGCACGGCGGCATCATCCGCCACGGCGCCAAGCTGCTGTACGCGTACTGCAACGCCACGGTCCCGCGGATCTCGCTGATCCTGCGCAAGGCCTACGGGGGCGCGTACATCGTCATGGACTCGCAGTCCATCGGCGCGGACATCACGTACGCCTGGCCGACGAACGAGATCGCGGTCATGGGCGCCGAGGGCGCCGCCAACGTCATCTTCCGCAAGCAGATCGCGGAGGCCGAGGACCCCGAGGCGATGCGCGCGCGCATGGTCAAGGAGTACAAGGCCGAGCTGATGCACCCGTACTACGCGGCCGAGCGCGGTCTCGTGGACGACGTCATCGACCCGGCGGAGACCCGCGAAACCCTGATCAGCGCCCTCGCGATGCTCCGCAGCAAGCACGCCGATCTGCCG
>NZ_JBEORW010000198.1:0-1112 GCF_040302565.1 Streptomyces sp. NPDC097981 | reverse complement strand
TAGATGACCTCGCAGACACGATAGTGGACGTTGATGAGTTCGCGGCACTCATCGACACCTCTGAGATAATGCTCAGATACTGCGGCGCCGACGTCATTTCGAATAATTACGAGAGGCTCGACTCTCCTACTGCTATGAAAGGCCCAAGGTATCGATGGCGAGTAGGCCACCATCTCTTTTCCTTCTCAACCATCTTTTGCCGTCACTTTCTAATGGCGGCTGCAGGTCCATTTCGGGCTTCTCCTGAAAGGGTTGCTGCCCTAATCGAGGACGCTCGTATCAGTCTTCGCGGCACGACGGCCGCTATGCGATATGCGGCTAACATGTCACAAGGCGCCTACCTCGATGTAATTCGCCCATCCATGGAGGCTGCGTGGCCAGGAGGATTCTCGGGCACGCAGCATCTCGACTATGAACGGCTGAAGCGGGCGCGTGAAGATACGCGACAGGCTCTCCTAAGCGAGTACGGGCAGCTTCCCGCTGATTGGCCTCAGGAGGTTCGGCTCGCGTTTGGCGGATTTTGCGAGACGGAAGTTGAGGACCTGGAACAGCACACTCTCATAGCAGCTTCCAAGGTCGGGACAACCTCTTCGCTACTAACAGCTGCGGCTGGAGGCGCCTCAGACTGGGCTGCCGTCAAGCAGCTCCGATCCATGGCGAATAAGCGCCAGCGAGAGCTCCGAGGGTTCTTGACCTGAGAGCGCCGAAAGGCGTGGTCATAGTGGGGCAAGTCATTCAGTTCAGATCCGAGAATGATCGAATTCGACTACTTGAACGCGAGCCCGGCACCATGGTATGTGGAACTGCCGAGGGTGATGACCTTGAATATGTCATAGTCGTGGCCAAGAATGGCGACTACCGCGCCTTTGACGCATCATGTCCCCATCTAGCGGCCAATCTCAATGACGTTGGACGCAGCTGCTGCGGAAAGACGCTAGTTTGCGATTCCCATGGTTGGGAATTCGATCTAGAGACCGGCGCCGTCATTCGGTTCCCCGGGAAAAGCCTTCCCAGGGAGAAACTTGAGATACTAAGAGTGATCGAACTTGATGGCGAGTTCGAGATGGAATAAGTCCGCACTGAGCTAATCTATTCGAGCCACTGTCGCCAGT
>NZ_JBEORW010000197.1:0-1122 GCF_040302565.1 Streptomyces sp. NPDC097981 | reverse complement strand
GAGTACGGCGGCCCCCGCCCGGTGGCCGGTCTGCTTCGTCGCGTTCGACGTCTGCTCATCGACGCTGTGTGTCCGGCGGGGGCTCGCTGCGCGCTCACCACGGCACTGCTTGCCGTGGTCACCAGCCGCACCTGTGGGTTCCCACCCGACCAGGCTGTCCAGCCTCGCCGACGAAGAGGGGTCCGTAAAGTCAACGGCTCTGTCCCGTAATCGAGGCAGTGGCGGGTGACGGTCAGTGCAGGAGGATGCGGTGCCGGAGGAGGTCGAAGCCCGCGCGGCCGTGCATCTGTCTCATGATCCGTTGGATGCAGGTGTTGACACCTTTGGTCCGGCCGTTGTGGTGCGGGAGGATGAGGCCGGCTTCGACGGCTGCACGGTCGAGTCCGAGGCCGGTGAGTTTCTTGTCGTTGCCTGGCCGCCGGACCGGAAGCTCACCAGGGCGACGTCAGTATCTCCATGGGCATCGGCGCTCTTCCCGGCCCGGAACGGATCACCGTCACCGTCGTCGGCCGACGCTGGCACGCTCTCCACGTCGACGTCGGCAACCCGCACGCCGTGGTCTTCGTGGACGACCTGCGCCATGCTGGCACGCTCGCCACCGCCCGGCCGTTGTCCCGGCGAGCGCCCTTCCGCACGGGGTGACCGTCGAGTTCGTCCGCGACCTCGGCTCCCGTCACCTGGTGCTTCGCGTCCACGGACGCGATGTCGGTGAAACCCCGTCCTGCGGCACGGGCGGTTGTGCCGCGGTCGCCGCTGCCATCCACCGCGGGCACCGTCCCAGCGGGCCAGCCCGCTACGCCGTCGACGCCCCCGGAGGCCGCCTCCTGGTCGACTTCGCCGACGATGGGGCCATGCCCCTGACCGGCCCCGCCTACCTCACCGCGCAGGGAACCGTCCGCTTCTACACCTCCTGGCCGACGGCCGACGCAACGGGCGAACGGGACCTGCAGCGGCCCGCCTACGGCGCTTCCACACCGGCCCTACTGGCGTGGGAAGCCACGGCCTGGCCTGCCTTGCCGGCAGCGAACAGCTCGACGGCCCGATCGTGCTGGTCTGGGACAACCTGAACACCCATCTGGCAGCCGGGATGAAGGAGTTCATCGCCGCCCAGGACTGGTTGAC
>NZ_JBEORW010000196.1:0-1133 GCF_040302565.1 Streptomyces sp. NPDC097981 | reverse complement strand
ACCAGCTCATGCCGCTCAGCAGCACTGAGCACCCCGACCTCTCTCAACGGCAGGTCAGAGCCACCCTCCAGCGCCCCCTCCAGCAGCGAGACCAGGCTCTCCGCCGCCGTCACGACCAACGCCGCAACCGCTCGGGGATCAACCGGGGCAACCGCGTCAACGACCAGCCCCAGACGGTCCCCGTCGTCGTCGACGACCACGGCGAGCGGGTAGTTGGTGCGCTCCCGGAAGAACACCACCTCAATGCCGTCGAAGATGGCGGCTACGCCTCGGCTGAAGCCGGTGTTGTGCCGATAGTTGAACATCGACGTGAACAGCGGCGCATCACCTGCCACTCCGCTGGCACTCTGGGCCACGGCCAACGGCGCGTGCTCGTGCTCAAGAAGGGTCGCGAGCTGTCCACGCATCGCGTTGACGGCGGCCACCACGGTGATCTCGTCGGTCCGCACCCGGACCGGAAGCATGTTCATGAACGGCCCGGGCACCCGGTCCGCCCCGGGGCCGGCGTTCATCCGTCCGAACAGGACGGTGCCGAAGACCACGTCCTCGCGGCCGCTGACCGCGGCCAGCACCCGCGCCCACGCCACGTGCATCACCGTCGCCGGGCTCGCACCCAACTGCCGTGCGACCGTACGCAGTCTGGCCTCCACGTCCGACGGAATGTCGAGCCGCGCCTCGGCCGCGTCCATGCCGTCGCCCCGCGCGTCCACGAGCCCGAACGGAGCGGTCGGCTCCGTCACGTCGCCCAGCAGCTCGGCGAAGAACCGCTCGTGCTCGGACCGTTCGACCCCGGCACGTGCCTGGGCTACGAAGTTACGGAACGGCAGCGGCTCGGGCAGCTCCGCACCACGCCCGGCGAGGATCGTCTGCACTTCCTGGAGCAGCAGCTCCAGCGTCGTGTGGTCCTGCACCGTGTGGTGCATGCGCAGCAGAGCCAGCCAACGACCGTCCGTCACCGAAGCCACGTGGAGTCCGAGCAGAGGCGCCCGGCTCAGGTCCATGGACAGTCCGACCTCAGCGAGCAACTGCCCGATCGGATCGGTGCTGTTCGGGTCCAGCCGCACTTCCTCGACGGGGAGGGCGGCCTCGCGCCACACCACCTGGACCGGCTCCCGCAGCCCCTCCCACACGAT
>NZ_JBEORW010000195.1:0-1176 GCF_040302565.1 Streptomyces sp. NPDC097981 | reverse complement strand
CCGGACTCAATCGGTCGTCGCAACACCGGCTTGTTGAGTCAAGAGTAGGTGTTCGTTGAGGGCTTCGGCGGGTGTCCTCCATCCGAGGGTCTTGCGGGGCCTGGTGTTGAGGGCGAGCGCGACGGCGGCGAGTTCTCCGGTGTCCCATCGCGACAGGTCCGTCCCCTTTGGAAAGTACTGCCGTAGGAGCCCGTTCGTGTTCTCGTTGGTGCCCCGTTGCCAGGGGCTGTGCGGGTCGGCGAAGTAGACCGGCAGGCCAGTGTCGATACGAAGCTGTGCGTGCTGAGCGAGTTCCGTTCCCCGGTCCCACGTCAACGAGCGGCGCAGGTGTTCGGGCAGGGTGGTGATCGTGGCCGCGATCGCATCCTTCACCGCCTGGGCGCCGCGGCCGGCCAGGGCCGGTCCGTTCTTCACTCGCGGCTCGACGCCGTATCCGTCCATCCGCGGAAGGTGTAGCAGCATCGTGAATCTGGTCGTGCGCTCGACCAGGGTGCCGATCGCCGAACGGTTCAACCCGATGATCAAGTCGCCTTCCCAGTGTCCCGGGACCGCGCGGTCGGCTGCCTCGGCCGGCCGTTCGCTGATCATCACCTCAGGTGTGACGTGACCGCGGGCCTGTTGCCGGGAGCGTGCGCGCGGGACACGCAGCGCGCGCCCGGTCCGCAGGCAGGCGACCAGCTCACGCTTGAGCCCGCCCCGGGCCTGGACAAACAGTGCCTGGTAGATCGCCTCGTGCGAGATGCGCATGGACTCATCATCGGGGAAGTCGACCGGCAGACGGTTCGTGATCTGCTGGGGACTCCACGACGTCGCCCACCGCCGGTCCTGCCGCCGTGGCTTGTTGCGCCCTTTCCATTCCGGGGTGACAGGTCCGGGAACCGGTCGGCCGTCCGGCGCGCGGATCGTCCCGGCGAGCCTGTCCTGGACGTACTGACACAGCCGCTCGTTGACCGCCAGCTTCGCCGCCCTCGGGCGTCGCGCTCGCCTCTCGGCATGCCACTGCGCGGTGGACGCCCGATATTCCAGGCGGTAGGTGCGGGTTGAGGCATTGCGGCGGAGCTCGCGTGAGACCGTTGACGGTGACCGTCCCAGCCGGCGCGCGATCTCACGGACGCCAAGGTCCTGAGCCTGCCAAATGGCGATGTCCTCGCGTTCCGGGAACGACAGGTAGCGCCC
>NZ_JBEORW010000194.1:0-1243 GCF_040302565.1 Streptomyces sp. NPDC097981 | reverse complement strand
CTAGTGCTGTGACCGGATAGGTTCGCCGGGTTGCTCAGGCTGCGGGTGCGAGGGGGCGTCCGCCCCAGCGGAGGCCCTTCTCGCTGCGGATGCGGGCGCGTTCCTTGCGTTGGGCAGCGAGTATGTCGGGGTGGCGGGCATGGGCATTGCGCCAACGCAGGTAGCGGTGCAGGACCCGGGTCTGCGCGGGATGGCTGCGATGGCTGGAATTGGCCAGGGTGAACTGACGCAGCGGGCCGAAGTGGGCCTCGATCGGGTTGGCCCAGGAGGCGTAGGTCGGGGTGAAGCACAGCTCGACCTTGTTCTTCTTCGCCCAGCGGCGGATGTCCGCGCCGGTGTGGGCGGAGAGGTTGTCCAGGATGATGTAGATGGGGGCGCCGTCGGGTCTGGCGGCGCGGATCGTCTTCAGTGCGGCGAGGCTGTTGGCGGTGCCCTTGCGGCGGCGGTTGACGCCCCACAGCCGGTCGTCGCCGACGGAGTAGCAGCCGTGGAAGTAGGTGACGCCGTGGGTGCGGCGGTAGGTCGCCGGCAGGCGGTCGGGTTTGCCCTGCTTGGCCCAGCAGGAGCCCGCGGTGGGCCTGATCCCCAGCGGCCCGAACTCGTCGAAGGCGAAGACCCGGTCCGGGAAGTGCTCCAGGACGTGCTCGATGCGGTCGAGTTTCGCCTCGCGGTCGGGGTCCGGGGACTCCTTCCACGTCTTGGTGCGCTGGAAGGTCACGCCGCGGCGGGCAAGCAGGCTGCGTAATGCCTCGCGGCCGATGCGGATGATCCTGCCGTGGACTTTCCGCAGGTAGGCGACCAGCTTGCGCAGGGACCAGCGGGTGAAGGGCTGACCGAGTTTGGTGGGGCGGGTGGTGGCCGTCTGGATGACGAAGTCCTCGTCGTCAGGCTGGAGCAGGCGGGGACGGCCTCCCGCCCATCGAGGGTCCAGGCAGGCCAGGCCGATCTCGTTGAACCGGTGGATCACATCCCGCACGGTGTCCTCGTCGGCCTGCACGAGCTGGGCGATCACCGGGACCCGGTTCCCGCCCGCCGAGGCCAGCAGCATCATCGCGCGCCGGTAGCGCACCGAACTCGTGCTGCCCCGACGCACGATCTGCTGCAGCCGTTGCCCTTCCTGGTCGGTCAGTCTGCGCACACGGACAGGCTCAGCCACCGCGCCTCCAGCGGTCGAAATGAACGTCACCGCACATCCAACCGCCACGACCACCAACCCGGCGAACCTATGCGGTCACAGCACTAG
>NZ_JBEORW010000193.1:0-1273 GCF_040302565.1 Streptomyces sp. NPDC097981 | reverse complement strand
CCGGGGACGCGATGGTCGACGAGGTGGTCGAGCGGCTGCTCGACAAGGCTGATGCCTCGGGGACGGCCTTGCTCGGTGAGGGCGGGTTGCTGACGGAGATCACCAAGGCGGTTCTGGAACGGGCCCTGGAAGCCGAGATGAGTGAACACCTCGGCTACGAACGTGGAGATCCTGCAGGTCACGGGTCGGGGAACTCGCGTAACGGGACCTCGCCCAAGACGGTCCTCACCGATGCCGGGGCGGTCGCGCTGGCGGTTCCGCGGGACCGCAACGGCGACTTCGAGCCGCGTCTGGTCCCGAAGAACGCCCGCCGGCTCGCCGGGTTCAACGATCGGATCCTCTCGCTCTACGCCCGCGGGATGAGCGTGCGCGACATCCGGTCCCACCTCGCCCAGATCTATGGCGTCGAGGTCAGCCCGGACCTGATCAGCAAGGTCACCGACGCAGTGATCGACGAGCTCGTGACCTGGCAGAACCGTGCCCTCGACCCGGTCTGGCCGATCATCTACATCGACGCACTTTGGGTGAAGATCAGGTCCGGATCCGTGGTCTCCAAGCCGGTCTACCTGGCCGTCGGCGTCGACATGGACGGCCGCAAGGACGTCCTGGGCCTGTGGGTCGGCTCCGACGGCGAGGGCGCCACCACCTGGATGGCAGTCCTGTCCGAACTGCGGAACCGGGGAATCGAGGACGTCTGCATCGTGGCCTGCGACGGCCTGAAGGGCCTTCCCGACGCGGTCACCGCGACCTGGCCCAAAGCCACCGTTCAGACCTGCGTGATCCACCTGACCAGAGCCTCACTCCGGCTCTCCTCGGTGAAGGACCACTCCAAACTGGTACCTGCGCTGAGGGCAATTTACACAGCCCCGACCGAGCAGGCCGCCGAGCAAGCCCTCGATGCCTTCGAGACCTCTGACCTGGGCGGACGCTACCCGGCGATCGTCCGGACCTGGCGGTCGGCCTGGCCGGAGTTCACGCCCTACCTGGCATTCCCGCCAGCCATAAGGACGGTGGTCTACTCCACGAACATGGTCGAATCGATCAACTCGCGGCTCCGCAAAGCCACCCGCAACCGCGGTCACTTCCCTTCGGAACAGGCCGCGTTGAAAGTCCTCTACCTCGCGGTCCGCGAACAGATCAACCTGAGAGCGCGCGACGCGAACCACGTCGCCCCACATTGGAAAGAGGCACTGAACCAGTTCTCGCTCTTCTTCGAGGACCGGCTCAGCATCCAATAGAACCAGGCGACTTACACAAGATCCCTGACAAGCCC
>NZ_JBEORW010000192.1:0-1319 GCF_040302565.1 Streptomyces sp. NPDC097981 | reverse complement strand
CTGAGCTCGGTTGATGTTCTGGGTGAGGTGGAGCGTCGTCGGGTTCTGGTGGAGTGGAACGAGACCGCTGCTGTTGTGGGTGAGGTGTCGGTTTCGGGGTTGTTCGAGGCGCAGGTGGCGCGGACTCCGGATGCTGTCGCGGTGGTGGGTGATGGTGTTGAGGTGTCGTATGCGGAGTTGGACGCGCGTGCGAATCGTCTGGCGCGGTATCTGGTCGGCCGGGGTGTGGGGCCGGAGTCCGTGGTGGGTGTGTGCCTGGAGCGTGGTGTCGGGTTCGTGGTCGCGTTGCTGGCGGTGTCGAAGGCGGGTGGTGTGTATCTGCCGGTTGATCCGGGGTATCCGGCGGAGCGGGTCGGGTTCGTCCTGGCTGATTCGGGTGCGGTGTGTGTGGTGACGCAGGCGTCGTGCGTGGGGGTTGTGCCTGCGGGTGTGGCGTCTGTGGTGGTTGATGAGGGGTCGGTTGCCGGGGAGATCGAGTCTCTGGCGGGGTCGGCTCTGGGTGTGGGTGTGGTGTCGGGTCAGGCGGCGTATGTGATTTATACGTCGGGTTCGACGGGTGTGCCCAAGGGTGTGGTGGTGTCGCACGCGGGTGTGGGGTCGCTGGTCGCGGCTCAGGTGGAGCGGTTCGCGGTGGATGGTGCGAGTCGTGTGCTGCAGTTCGCGTCGGTTGGTTTTGATGCGGCGACGGCTGAGATTTTGGTGGCGTTGTCGGTGGGTGCCGCGTTGGTGGTGGCGCCTGCGGGTGAGTTGTTGCCTGGTGGTGGGTTGGTGGAGTTGGTGGCGCGTCTTGGGGTGACGCATGTGACGTTGCCGCCGGCTGTGCTGGGTGTGCTGGGTGGGGGTGATTTGCCGTCGGTGTCGACGTTGGTGTCGGCGGGTGAGGTGCTGGCCGGTGAGTTGGTGGAGAAGTGGGCGCCGGGTCGTCGGTTGGTGAATGCGTATGGTCCGACGGAGACGACGGTGTGCGCGACGATGTCGGGGCCGTTGGTCGCGGGTGGTGTGCCGGTTATCGGTGGGCCGGTGGTCAATGCGCGGGTGTTCGTGCTGGATGGTTCGTTGCGGCCGGTGCCTGTGGGTGTGGTGGGTGAGCTGTATGTGGCTGGTGTGGGTCTGGCGCGTGGGTATGTGGGGCGTGCGGGTCTGACGGCTGAGCGGTTCGTTGCCTCGCCTTACACCGGTGCGGGTGAGCGGATGTATCGGACGGGTGACCGTGTCCGGTGGACCGCTGAGGGTGAGTTGGTGTATCTGGGGCGTGCGGATGATCAGGTGAAGGTGCGTGGTTTCCGTATTGAGCCGGGTGAGGTCCGGTCGGTGGTGGT
>NZ_JBEORW010000191.1:0-1327 GCF_040302565.1 Streptomyces sp. NPDC097981 | reverse complement strand
AGCTCGGCGAGGTCGAGGCCGTCCTGGCCGAGCACCCCGCCGTCGCCCAGGCCGCCGTCCTCGCCCGCGACGACCGGCTCATCGGCTACGTCGTGCCGCGCCCGGACACCGCCGTCCGTCCGGCTGAACTGCGCGGCCACGTGGCAAGCCGCCTTCCCGACTACCTGGTCCCGGCCGTCGTCGTGGTCCTGGACGTGCTGCCGCTGACGCCGAACGGGAAGCTGGACCGTGCGGCGCTGCCCGCGCCGGAGTCGGCGGACCCGGAGGAACGCCGGGCACCGCGGACGCCTCAGGAGCAGATCCTGTGCGAGCTGTTCGCGGAGGTGCTGGGCGTGGGTCAGGTCGGGGTCGAGGACGACTTCTTCGACCTGGGCGGGCACTCCCTGCTCGCCACCCGGCTGGTCGCGCGGGTGCGCTCGGTGCTCGGTGTCGAGGTCGGGCTGCGCGTGCTGTTCGCCACGCCGAGCGTGGCCGGACTGGCAGCGGCGCTGGCCGGGGCCGGCCGGGCCAGGCCGGCGCTGACCGTGCGCGAGCGGCCGGAGGCGGTACCGCTGTCCTTCGCCCAGCGCCGCCTCTGGTTCCTGCACCGGATGGACGGCTCCGCCGCGACCTACCACATCCCCTTGGCGCTCCGGTTGTCCGGACCGCTCGACCGATCGGCGCTGGATCAGGCACTGGCCGACGTGACGGCCCGGCACGAGTGCCTGCGGACCGTGTTCCCGGAGGTCGGCGGCGTGCCGTGCCAGCGTGTCCTCGATGCGGACACGGCGCGGCCCCGGGTGCGGCTGGCCGAGGTGCAGGAGGCCGAGCTGCCGGAGCGGCTCGCCGAGGCGGCCCGGCAGCCCTTCGACCTGATGTCGGAGGTGCCGCTGCGGGCGGTGCTGTTCGCGCTGGCGCCGGAGGAGCACGTGCTGCTGGTGGTGATGCACCACATCGCCGGTGACGGCTGGTCCACCGGGCCGCTCTCCCGCGACCTGGCCGAGGCGTATGCAGCCCGGTGCGAGGGCCGGGCGCCGCAGTGGCCGGCCCTGCCGGTGCAGTACGCCGACTACACCTTGTGGCAGCGCGACCTGCTCGGCGACGCGGCCGACCCGGACAGTCGGTTCGCCGAACAACTCGGTTACTGGACACGCCAGTTGGCCGACCTCCCGGAGCGGCTCCAGCTGCCGGCCGACCGGCCGAGGCCGGCCGTCGTCAGCCGGCGCGGAGACCACGTCGGACTTGAGCTGAGTGCCGGACTCCATGCGGGGCTGGTGGAGTTGGCGCGGCGGTCGGGGGCCAGTCTGTTCATGGTGCTGCAGGCGGCGTTGGCCGCGTTGTACACGCG
>NZ_JBEORW010000190.1:0-1355 GCF_040302565.1 Streptomyces sp. NPDC097981 | reverse complement strand
TTCCCCGGGAAGGGGTTGAGGTGGCGCAGATGGGCCTGCGCGACGGGGACGCCGATGTTGCGCAGGCGGCGGACGGCGGCGGTGATGGGTCCGTAGGTGGAGCCCCAGCCCAGGGCGAGCGTGCGGGCTCCGTCGGGGTCGTCGACGACGAGGTCGGGGACCTCGATCCCGTCGATCTTGGCCTGGCGGGTACGGACCATGAAGTCGTGGTTGGCCGGGTCGTAGGAGATGTTGCCCGTGCCGTCCTGCTTCTCGATCCCGCCGATCCGGTGCTCCAGACCCGGCGTGCCCGGCACCGCCCAGGGGCGGGCCAGCGTCTGCGGATCACGCTTGTAGGGCCAGAACACCTCGGTGCCGTCGGCGAGCTGCTGGTTGGGCCCCGAGGCGAACTGCACCTTCAGGTCCGGCAGATCGGCGATGTCGGGGATCCGCCAGGGCTCGGAGCCGTTGGCGAGGTATCCGTCGGAGAGCAGGAAGACCGGGGTCCGGTACGTCAGCGCGATCCGCGCCGCATCGAGGGCCGCGTCGAAGCAGTCGGCCGGGGTGCGCGGGGCGACGACCGGGACCGGCGCCTCGCCGTTGCGCCCGTACATCGCCTGCAGCAGGTCCGCCTGCTCCGTCTTCGTCGGCAGGCCGGTGGAGGGGCCGCCGCGCTGGATGTCCACGATCAGCAGCGGCAGCTCCAGGGAGACCGCAAGGCCGATGGTCTCGGACTTGAGGGCCACACCCGGTCCGGAAGTGGTGGTCACGCCGAGTGCGCCGCCGAACGCGGCGCCGAGCGCCGCGCCGATCCCGGCGATCTCGTCCTCCGCCTGGAAGGTGCGCACGCCGAAGTTCTTGTGCTTGCTCAGCTCGTGCAGGATGTCCGAGGCCGGCGTGATCGGGTACGAGCCCAGGTAGAGCGGCAGGTCGGCCTGCCGGCTCGCCGCGATCAGCCCGTAGGACAGGGCCAGGTTCCCGGAGATGTTGCGGTAGGTCCCCGTCGGGAACGCCTGCGTCGCCGGCGCGACCTCGTAGGAGACCGCGAAGTCCTCCGTCGTCTCCCCGAAGTTCCAGCCCGCCCGGAACGCCGCCACGTTCGCCTCGGCGATGTCCGGCTTCTTCGCGAACTTCTGCCGCAGGAACCGCTCCGTGCCCTCGGTGGGCCGGTGGTACATCCACGACAGCAGCCCCAGCGCGAACATGTTCTTGCTGCGCTCGGCCTCCTTGCGGGACAGCCCGAAATCCTTCAGCGCCTCGACCGTGAGCGTGGTCAGCGGCACCTCGTGAATGTTGTACGCGCCCAGCGAGCCGTCTTCCAGCGGTGAGGTCTCGTACCCCACCTTGGCCATCGGGCGCTTGGTGAATTCATCGGT
>NZ_JBEORW010000189.1:0-1416 GCF_040302565.1 Streptomyces sp. NPDC097981 | reverse complement strand
TGAGATCCGGGCGCCGAGATCAGGCGCGGCGGCTGGCGAAGAGTTCGAGGTGGGCGCAATTGGGGCAGCGGTAGGCGTCGATCTGCCAGGTGGGCTTGCCCATGCGCTTGGCGCCGCCGAAGGGGCCGCGTTCGAGGGCGCCTTGTATCCAGCGGGCGTAGCCGCTGGAGTACTGGCCGTCATCCTCGACGAAGCCGGGTTCGAGGCCGACGGTGCCGCAGTGAGTGCACCGGAAGGAGTTCGTCACGACCGGAGTCTAAGCTGGTACTGCGCATCGTCGACGGCCGGGTTCACTGGTTCTCGGCAGTCTTGCGCTGGAGGTACCAGGCGGCGGCGAAGCCGGCCGAGGCCATCCAGAACAGCGGGGCGCTGGTGGCACGTCCGAACATGACGCTCAGGACGATGCCCCTGGGGACGTGCAGGATGGCCAAGCAGCCCAAGAGGGTGGCGGCCGGGCGGTAGTCGCGTATGACTCTCGTGGAGATCATCGGTCAGCGGTCGACTTCGCGGTTCGTCAGCACCAGCAGGGCCCTCACCAGGTCGGTCGCCCACTTCGGGTCGGTGCGTACCTTGCCGAGCACGCGCCAGTTCTTCAGGTGCGCGAAGCCGTGCTCGACCGGTGCCCGGACCGCGGCCAGCGCCTGGTTGGACAGTTTCTGGCCGCGGGTCAGGGGCCGGTTGCGGGCGGCCTTGTAGCCGGTGATCACCGCCGGGTCGACATCCGGGCCGCTGTCGTCGAGTCCGACGAAGCCGAGGTCGGCGATGGCGCCGAGGCCGACCGCGTGGAGGTGGGCGGTGAGTCTGTCGTACCGGCAGGCGGTGATCTCCGAGGTCCGTCCGGGCCGGACGGCCGAGACCCAGAGCAGCCGGCCCCGGTCGTCGGTGAGTGCGATCACGAGCAGGCCGTGGCATTTGTGCTTGCCGGAATAGTTCTTCCGGTTCTCGCCCCCGGCGCGCCGCCAGGTGCGTATCAGCGAACCGTCCAGCAGTACGATCCCGCCACCCTTTCGGGTGATCTTCTTCAAGGCGCGGTCCAGGCGCGGGGCGCGGGCGGCCAGCAGGCCGACAACCTCGCGGACCCAGCGGGTGACGGTGGTGCGGTGCACCCCGTTCCCGCCGGCCAGATCGCCGGGCCGCTGGTCACAGCGCAGCACCGCCAGCACGATCCCCGCGATCTTCCCCGCGGGCAGCGCCCGCCACCGCGAGCCGACGGGCAGCGCGGTCTCGTCCGGGTCATCGCCGCGGTGCGGGATCAGCAGCACCGCACGCCCTGCCACCTGCGCTTTCACCGGAGCCACCGCGGCGGCGGTCTCTACCTCGGCCCGGTCCTGCTCGGCCAGCCGGTGCAGCACCCGCTCGGCGATCACCAACTCCTCCCGCTCCGCCTCGACCTCCCCCAGCCGCTTGCCCAACTCC
>NZ_JBEORW010000188.1:0-1420 GCF_040302565.1 Streptomyces sp. NPDC097981 | reverse complement strand
CCTCGACAACTGCATGGGCTCTCGGAACACCCCGAGCATGCCCACCGATCACCCCGGCGCACCGGGAAACTCCAAGATCCCCGACAGAGTCAAGCTGAGCGCCCCGCCTGGCTTCGCCCGGCTGGGGCGCTCAGTCGTTTCCAGACGCCTGGGACTCCTGCGCGCAACGTCAACGATCTTCGCGCCTGGCGCACACTCCCCGTGATCACCGGCTCGTACGCTCTGGACGAGAAGCCGGCCTCTCATCTAGAGGGCTCCAACTCCTTGCGGGGGAAGGGTAGTTACATGAACAAGAACTCCATGCAGAAGTTCCGGTACCGGGCCGTGGCGGTCGCCGCCGCCGCGCTCGCGCTGGGAAGCGTCGTCACGACCGCGACAACCGCCCAGGCCGCCCCCGCCGAGGGCTGGGTCGACGGGTGGGACAACGTCACCGACGACTGGGGCGACGAAGGTGTGCTCTCCACGACCCAGCACGCCAACAGCGGTGCGACGGGTGTCTGGCAGACCATCCTCTACAACGACGGGTTCCTCAACGAATCGGACATCGACTGCAAGTTCGGCCCTGCCACGGCGGAGGCGACCCGGAAGTGGCAGGCGAAGTACCTCGGAGCGTCCCAGGCCGACGGCGTCGTCGGGCCCAAGACGTTCGGCAAGGCGTCCAGCTGGCTCAACCAATTCGGTTGGGGCAGCGGCTTTATGTACATCAACTACGACGGCGCAATCGACCACGCCAAGACCCGCTTCTTCATGCGCGACTACGCCACGGGCCGCTACAGCTTCTACAACCTGTCGGGTGTGAGGGTCGAGGCCTACTACGACTCGATGGACCGCTGCTGACGCCAGTTCGACACCTCGTCCGGGTTCCATCGGGCGGGGCGCTGACGCGCAGCCGGGCCGGGTGTCCCGCTACGTCACCCGGCCGCTCATCCAGCTTGGCGTCGAACGTCGGGTCCGGGGATTCCTTCCAGGTCTTCGTGTGCTGGAAGGAAATCCCGCGGCGGGCCAGCAGGCAGCGCAGTGCCCCCCGGCCGATCCGGACGGGCCTGGATCCTGCGCAGGTGATCGGCCGGTTTGCGGATCGACCAGGGGGTGAAAGGCTTCCCCAGCAGGTGGGGCGGGTGGTGGCCGTCTGGACGACGAAGTCCTCGTCGTCACTGCGCAGCAGTACCCGGTTTCCGAGGACGCCCAGACGGCGGCTCAACTTCCCGGCGGTGGGCGGTGCCGTCTGGCGTCATGAACAACAGGTCGGCGCCGAAGGCCAGGGTGACTCCCGAACTGCTGTCAAAACGGAGAACCGGCGGCAGATGTTCACCACTTCGGGAGGGTGAAGTTCCCCCTTTGATCTGGACAGCGGGTGGTTACGCTGCGGGGGTGAGGTCGCGGGTCGTCAGGGCTCTGGTTTCGAGTGGGGTGACGTAGC
>NZ_JBEORW010000187.1:0-1426 GCF_040302565.1 Streptomyces sp. NPDC097981 | reverse complement strand
GGCCGGTCCAGATACCCCCGCGCCAGACCCGCACCCGCCACGTACAACTCACCCGGCACACCCGGCGGAACCGGCTGAAGCCGCCCGTCCAGCACATACACCTGCGCGTTGACGATCGGACGGCCGATCGGCGGCACACCCGACCCCGGCGACAACGGCTCGCTCATCGTCGCGCACACCGTCGTCTCCGTCGGACCGTACGCATTGACCATCCGCCGCCCCGGCGCCCACCGCGCCACCAGCTCCGGCCCACACACCTCACCCGCCACCACCAGGGTCGAGGCGGTCACCTCGGTCTCCGCCAGGGTGGCGAGGAGGGACGGGGGCACGGTCACATGGGTGATCGCGAGGGCCGGGTCGGACAGGGCGGCAACCGGCTCCCCCGTGGGGGGCAGCACCAGAGCCGCACCACACAGCAGAGCGGTGCAGATCTCCGACACCGAGGCGTCGAAGCTCGGCGAGGCGAACTGGAGGATCCGGCTGTCGGGCGCGATCGCGAACCGCTCGATCTGGGCGGCGACCAGGCTGGCCACGCCGGCGTGGCTCACCACGACGCCTTTGGGGCGGCCGGTCGAACCCGAGGTGTAGATCACGTACGCCGGATGCCGGACATCCACCACAACCGCCGGATCGGTGTCCGGCCGGTCGCCCACCTCCGCCACCATCGACGCATCATCGATCACCACCACCGGACGGGCGTCCTCCAGCATGAACGCGATCCGCGCCGCCGGATACCCCGGATCAACCGGCAGATACGCCGCCCCCGCCTTCAGCACCGCCAGCACCGCCACCACCGACTCCACCGACCGCGGCAGAGCCACCGCCACGACCCGCTCCGGCCCCACCCCCTGCGCGATCAGCGCATGCGCCAGCCGATTCGCCCACGCATCCAGCCGGCCGTACGTCAACTCCCTGTCGCCGCAGACCAGCGCGACAGCCTCCGGAGCCGCCGCCACCCGCGCCGCAAAGGCCTCCGGCACGGTGACCGACTCCACCGGACGCGCGGTGGCGTTGAGCTCCTCCAGCACGCGGTGGCGCTCGTCGGCACCGAGGATGTCGATCCGGCCGATCGACTGCTCCGGGTCGGCGATGACCGCTTCCAGCAGGAGCGTCCAGCGCCGGGCGAGGTTGACGACCGTCGAACGGTCGAACAGGTCGGTGGCGTAATCCACCGCGCCGACGATGCCGGCCGGGCGTCCGTCCTGCCCGAATTGCTCTCCAAGGTTGAAGCCGAGGTCGAACTTGGCGGTCCCGGTCGGCACCGCGCAGAAGGAGACGTCCAGGCCGGGAAGCGTGAACCTCCCCATCGGCGCGTTCTGCACGGCCAGGACGGTCTGGAACAGCGGGTGGTGCGACAGCGACCGGGACGGGTTGAGCACCTCCACCAAGTGCTCGAACGGCACGTCCTGGTGCGCGAAAGCCGACA
>NZ_JBEORW010000186.1:0-1454 GCF_040302565.1 Streptomyces sp. NPDC097981 | reverse complement strand
GCCTAATGGGAGCTACGGAACCGGGGAATGCTCGGTTCCGTAGCCGCCGGTAGGTGAGCACTTTCGACGCCGGAGCCTTCGAGCTCTGAGGTCAGACCGTGCCCTTGCTGGTCGGCCGGGAGGCCAGACCGCTGATGGGGTGGCGTGCCCGCCCGTCAGGGCGTGAGCACTGGATCCATTAGGCCGCGTGCCGTGCCTTCCGCGGGCTGCACCGCTGGGGTGAAGTACGTGACTGGGGAGGGTCTGTTGCTGTTGATCGGTGATGACTGGGCCGAGGACCACCACGATGTCGAGGTCCAGGACGGGAGCGGCCGGAAGCTGGCCGCCGCGAACCTGCCCGAAGGGGTGGCGGGCATCGCGAAACTGCACGAACTCATCGCCCGCCACGGCGGTGAGGGCCTGGATCCGGGCGAGGTGGTGGTAGGGATCGAGACCGACCGCGGCTCGTGGGTGCAGGCCCTGATCGCCTCCGGCTACCAGGTCTTCGCGATCAACCCCCGGCAGGTCAACCGCTTCAAGGAACGCTATGGCTCCTCCGGAGCCAAGAGCGACAAGGGCGACGCGCACGCGCTCGCCGACATGGTCCGCATCGACCGGGCCCAGCTGCGGCCGGTGGCCGGCGACAGCGAGCGGGGACAAGCCGTCAAGGTCGTCGCCCGCGCCCACCAGACCCTCATCTGGGAACGGACCCGCACCTTCCAGCGGCTGCGCACCACACTGCGCGAGTACTTCCCCGCTGCCCTGCACGCCTACGCGGACCTGGCCCTGACCAGCACCGATGCGCTGGAACTGCTGGTCAAGGCACCCACCCCGGCCACGGCGGCGAAGCTGACCCGCACCCAGATCGCCGCCGTCCTGACCCGCCACCGCCGCCATAACCGGGACGCGAAAGCGGCCGACATCCAGAGCGCGCTGCGCGAGCGGCAGCTCGGCCTGCCCGAGCCGGTCACTGCCGCCTACGCGGCCGCCGCCACCGCTCACGCCCGTCTGATCATCGCGTTGAACGAGCAGATCGCTGTGATGGAAGAGCAGGTGAGGGCGCATTTTCTGGCGCACCCGGACGCTGAGATCTACCTCTCGATGCCCGGTATCGGTGAGATCGTCGGCGCCCGGGTGCTCGCCGAGTTCGGAGACGATCCCACCCGATACGCCTCCGCGAAGGCCCGTAAGAACTACGCCGGCACCAGCCCCATCACCCGGGCCTCCGGCAAGAGCCACACCGTCCAGGCCCGCTACGTCCGCAACAACCGGCTCGCCGACGCGCTTCAGACCCAGGCGTTCTCCGCCCTGCGGGCCTCACCCGGCGCCCGCAGCTACTACGACAAGCAACGCGCCCGCGAGGCCGGCTACAACCCGGCCCTCCGCCAACTCGGCAACCGACTCGTCGGCATCCTCCACGGCTGCCTCAAAACCCGCACCCGCTACGACGAAGCGACCGCCTGGTCCCACCACGC
>NZ_JBEORW010000185.1:0-1469 GCF_040302565.1 Streptomyces sp. NPDC097981 | reverse complement strand
CAAAACCCGCACCCGCTACGACGAAGCGACCGCCTGGTCCCACCACGCTTAACCCCATGCCGCTTGACACCGAACGACATGGGGTGTCTGACCTGCTCTGCGGTACGCCCCGCCGTTCTCGGCGGGGCGTACCGCAGAGCAGGCGTCAGCCAAGGGCTGTCCCGTAAAGGATCTCGGAGTCGTCGCGGGCATGGTTGACCGCGGTGAAGCCCGTTGAGAGCGTGTCTGAAAGATCGTGTAAGTCCGTGACATGACAGCCTGGCCCGGGGCTCGGCCTCGGGTCCTTGGGTCAGGCGGATCGGACGAGTCATGGCGGACGAGACCGAACCGGTCACCTCGATGGCGGCCGGCGACAAGATGGTCGACAAGGTCGTCGAGCGGCTGCTCGACAGGGCTGATGCTTCGGGGGCGGCCCTGCTGGGCGAGGGCGGGCTGCTGACGGAGATCACCAAGGCCGTGCTGGAGCGGGTCCTGGAAGCCGAGATGAGCGAACACCTCGGCTGAACGCGGCGACCTTGCGGGTCACGGTCGGGAAACTCCCGCAACGGGACCTCGCCCATGACGGTCCTCACCGATGCCGGCGCGGTCACGCTGGCGGTGCCCCGGGACCGCAACGGCGGCTTCGAGCCGCGTCTGGTCCCGGAGAACGCCCGCCGGCTCGCCGGGTTCAGCGACCGGATCCTCTCCCTCTAGGCGCGCGGGATGAGCGTGCGCGACATCCGCTCCCACCTGGCCCGGATCTACGGGGTCGAGGTCAGCCCCGATCTGATCAGCAAGGTCACCGACGCCGTGATCGACGAGTTGGCGGCCTGGCAGAACCGGCCCCTCGACGCGATCTGGCCGATCATCTGCATCGACGCGTTGTGGGTGAAATCCAGTCGGGATCAGTGGTCTCCAAGCCGGTCTGCCTGGCCGTCGGCGTCGACATGGACGGCCGCAAAGACGTCCTCGGTTTGTGGGTGGGAGCCGAAGGCGAGGGCGCCACCACCTGGATCGCGGTCCTTTCCGAACTGCGGAACCGGGGCATTGAGGACGTCTGCATCGTCATCTGCGACGGGTTGAGGGGCCTGCCCGACGCAGTCACCGGGACCTGGCCCAGGCCACCGTCCAGACCTGCGTGATCCACCTGACCAGAGCCTCGCTCAGACTCTCCTCGGTCCGGGACCACCCCAAGCTCATTCCGGCCCTGAAGACCATCTGCACGGCGCCAACCGAGCAAGCAGCCGAACAGGCCCTTGACGAGTTCGATGCCTCTGGCCTGGGCAAACGCTACCCGGTGATCGTCCGGACCTGGCGGTCGGCCTGGCCGGAGTTCACGCTCTATTGAGGCGAAACTGATGGGTTTCCTATTGGATCGTGTAGCGGACGTGGCGTGCCGCGAAGTAGCCGCAGACGATGTGGGGTTGGCGTTGTCTGCGGTGCAGGAAGCGCCGGGTCTCGCGGGCGAGGTCGTCGGCTGAGGTCGCGCG
>NZ_JBEORW010000184.1:0-1496 GCF_040302565.1 Streptomyces sp. NPDC097981 | reverse complement strand
GCCTCGAACAACCCACCCAGCGACCCCACCGGCAACTCAACCGCCGTGTCATTCCACCCCGACACCAGCTCATGCCGCTCAGCAGCACTGAGCACCCCGACCTCTCTCAACGGCAGGTCAGAGCCACCCTCCAGCGCCCCCTCCAGCAGCGAGACCAGACTCTCCGCCGCCGCCACGACCAACGCCGCAACCGCTCGGGGATCAACCGGGGCAACCGCGTCAACGACCAGGACGATCCTGGTGCCGTCGTCATCAACGGCGATCGACAGCGGGTAGTTGGTGCGCTCGCGGAAGTACTCCAGCTCGACGCCGTCGAGGATCGTGGTGGTTTCCCGATTGAGTCCGTTGTTGGGGCGGTAGTTGAGCATCGAGGTGAACAGCGGACTGTCCCCCGACACGCCGCTGACCTGCTGCGCCAGCGAGAGCGGCGCGTGCTCGTGCTCCAGCAGGGCCGCGAGCTGACCACGCATCGCGGTCACCGCCTCGACCACGCCCAGTTCGTCGACGCGCACCCGGACCGGAAGCGTGTTGATGAACGGGCCCGGCACCCGGTCCGCCCCGGGGCCGGCGTTCATCCGTCCGAAGAGGACGGTGCCGAAGACCACGTCGTCACGGCCGCTGACCGCGGCCAGCACCCGCGCCCACGCCACGTGCATCACCGTCGCCGCACTGGCACCCAGGCGACGGGCGACCTCGCGGACTCGTTCGGACAGTTCCGGTGCGAGACCCATCAGCGCTTCGACGGAGTCCATGCCGTCACCGCGTGCGTCCACGAGGCCGTACGGCGCCGTCGGCTCGTCGACGTCGCCCAGCAGCTCGGCGAAGAACCGCTCGTGCTTCCCACTGTCCAGCCCGGCACGGGCCTGTACGACGAAGTTGCGGAACGGAAGCGGGTCGGGCAGCTCCGCACCCCGGCCGACGAGGATCGACTCCACTTCACCGAGGAGGATCTCGAGCGCGGTGTGGTCCTCAACGATGTGGTGCAGGCGCAGTAGCGCCAGCCAACGGCCACCCTGCGGCGCCGCCGCAGCGTGCAGCCGGGCGAGCGGGGCCTCGCGCAGGTCCATGGACAGTCCGACCTCAGCGAGCAACTGCCGGATCGGCTCGGTGCTGTTCGGGTCCAGCCGCACTTCCTCGACGGGGAGGGCGGCCTCGCGCCACACCACCTGGACCGGCTCCCGCAGCCCCTCCCACACGATGGCAGTACGGAAGATGTCGTGCCTGTTCAGCACCTGCTGGAGTGCGTCGATGAACGCGTCCAGCCGGTCCCGTGAATCGAACCCCAGCACGGTGGGCGTCACGTAGGTGTCCTCGCCGCCGTCGGCGAGGAGGTGGTGGAAGAGCAGACCCTCCTGGAGCGGCGTCAACGGGTAGATGTCCGCCACGTTCGCCGCGCCGCCCTCGACGGTCGCGACGATCCGCTCCACCTCGGCGGCGGTCAGGTCCACCAGCGGCAGCATCTCCGGCGTGATGGTCGTGGTGCCCTCGGGGATCGC
>NZ_JBEORW010000183.1:0-1523 GCF_040302565.1 Streptomyces sp. NPDC097981 | reverse complement strand
GTCTGGTCCGAAAATAAACGTCTGACTGGCCTCCGGGCGGTCAGTGTCATGCTGCTTCGATGGGTTCGAAGCGGACGGTGAGGCCGAGGGCGTTGGCCTGGCGGGTGATCCGGCGGAGGGCGCGTTCGGGGTCGTGCTTGGTGTAGTAGTCGCCGCCGAGGTCGTGGAAGCCGGTGTTCTGGGTGAGCATGTGCCAGACCGCGGTGAGGATCGAGTGCTCGAGGGCGACCAGGGCTTTCTTCTTGCCGAGACGGGGCATGAGTCGCATGTAGCGGGCGCCGAGGTAGGTGCGGTCGCGGGTCCGGGAGGCGGCCATGGCCGCGGTGCCGAGGGCGGCGCCGAGCCAGCGGTTGCCGTGGCGTCTGCGGCCGGACTTGTGCTTGCCCGCGGACTCGTGGTGGCCGGGGCAGACGCCCGCCCAGGACGCGAGGTGGCCGGCGGTGGTGAAGCGGGCCATGTCAGCGCCGGTCTCCGCGATCAGGACCTCAGCGACGCCCTGCCCGACGCCAGGGATCGTCTGCAGTAGTTCAAGCTGCCGGGCGAAAGGGCGCATCTCCTCCTCGATCCGCATCGACAGCTCCGCGATCGCGGTCTTGATCTGGTCGATCCGCACCAGATGGAGCCGGCACAGGAAGGCGTGGTGGTCGCCGAAGTTCCCGGTCAGCGCCTCCACAAGGTCGGGGATCTTCGGCCGCATGCGGGCCTTGGCCATCTGTGCGAGCGCATGGACGTCGCGCTCCCCGTCGATGAGCGCGTCCAGCATGGCACGCCCCGACACTCCGAGGATGTCGGTGGCCACGGTGGAGAGCTTGATGCCGGCGTCCTCGAGCTCCTTCTCCAGCCGTTGAGCTTCCCGGGAGAGCTCGCCGGCGAGGGTGGAGCGGTAGCGGGTCAAATCGCGCAGGTGCCGGATCGGCTCGGGCGGCACGAAGGATGCCTTGAGCAGTCCGCACTCGCCCAACTGGCACAGCCACGCGGAGTCGGCGACATCCGTCTTGCGGCCTGGCAGGCCCTTGGCGTGGGCCGCGTTGACGAGGATCACGTTCAGGCAGTCCTCGAGCAGGTAGAACGCCCCGCGCCAGTAGTCGCCGGTTGCCTCCATCACCACCAGGGTGACCTTCTCTGCGATCAGCCAGTCCCGCAGCTCAAGAAGGGAGTTGGTCGTCGTCGCGAAGGTCCGGACCTCCTGCTTGCGGGATCGCCTGCCGCTCGGGCTCGGGGTGCGTACGCACGCTTTGAGGTCCTTCTTGCCGATGTCCAAGGCGGCGCATCGCTCGTGCAGTACATCCATGACAGCCCCTCCCACCCGCGACCGGTCTCAAGGGTGTGCCGTCCGGAGGAGCCACAGGGCTGAAGAGTCTGGTCCGCGTGCTGCCGCAACAATTGACGGTTCCTGCAAGCGGCTCCCGACGCCATACTGACACGCGAGCTCACAGGCATCACAGATTCACCGGCGTCCCGGACGGACACACCCCGATTTTCCCGGCCTCACGGCGGCCGGCGCAGCCGGTCTGGGTTACTGA
>NZ_JBEORW010000182.1:0-1524 GCF_040302565.1 Streptomyces sp. NPDC097981 | reverse complement strand
GGTCGGGCTGGGGCTGGACGGCGGCACCAACGACAGCTCGGACTTCCACGCGCTGATGAAGACGGCCATCGGCCTGCAACGCGCCCGCGCGACGGCCGACGAGGATTTCGTCGGGGCGTTCGGTCCACCCTCGATCTCTTGGTGTACGGGCTGCGGGCTTCAGCGCGCCGCGGTGTGCAGGGCCGGGACTTCGTGGTCGGCCAGCAGTGACGTCACCAGGCTCGGTTCGACGTTGCCGCCGCTGAGCAGGACCCCGACGTCGGTGCCGTGTCCGGACGCATGCTCCAGGGCCGCGGCGAGCGCGGTCGCCGCGGCCGGCTCGATGACCAGCCGCGCGTGCAGGAACGCGGCGCGCAGCGCGTCGGCGATGGCGGTCTCCGACACCGTCACGACGCCGCTGACCGCCCGGTGCGCGAGGTCGAAGGGCAGAGCGCCGATCCGGTCGGGGCGCAGCCCGTCGGCGATGGTCGGGCCGGCGGGCACGGTCACCGGCCGACCGGCGCGCAGGGCCTCGGTGAAGGCGGGTACGGCCCGCGGCTCGGCCCCGATCACCGCGACGTCCTGCCCCGTGGCCGCCAGAGCGGCGCCGGCGACGGCGCTGCCGCCGCCGATGGGCACGATCACTGCGTCCAGCTTCCCGCCTTGCGCGGCGACCTGGCCGATCAGCTCGGCCGTGGCGGTTCCCTGTCCCGCGACCACATGGGGGTTCTCGTACGGATCGATGACGTCGTAACCGTGCAGCTCGCGCAGTTCCTCCACCACGGCGACCCGCTCGGCGAGCACCGTCCCGGCCGTCACCACGTCGGCACCGGCCTCCCGGATCCGGCGGATCTTGGCCGGTGCGGCGTCGGAGGGGAGCACCACGACCGTGGGCAGCGCGTACTCGCGGGCGGCGAGCGCGACCGCGATGGCGTGGTTGCCGGTGCTCTGCGCGATCACGCCCCGGCTTCCCGAGGCGGCCAGCCGCTCCAGGGCCAGCAGGGCACCCCGGACCTTGAAGGACCCGCCGCGCTGCAGGTTCTCCGCCTTGAGCCACAGCCGCGCGCCGCAGAGCGCGTCCAGTTGGTCGGAGCGAAGGACAGGGGTCTTCCACACCCGGCCGGTCAGCCGGCGCGCTGCTTCGTCGATGTCACCGCGGTCCAGCCTCGGTGACCTGGTGTCGGTGGCAGCCACGCTGCCTACGGGCTCGCGCACAGCGCCCGTCTCCCTCCTGATCGGACAGCTCGTTCCGCTGTCTGCGGGTACGTGGTCACGTGAATTCGCGGCGGTCATGAATTTCCTGTGAAGCGCCACGCATTCGATGCCGTGTGCCGTTTTCGAGCGACGGCGGAAATGCCGGAGCGACGGCTTTCGGTAAACCCCTCGACGGGGGTAGAGATCTCGTCATCCTGGCACGCGTACCTTTGCCGCGAAAGGTCTGGAAGGCACGCGTGAACGCGCGGACGCGACGACCATCAGGTCGTCGCCCAGGCCCGGGGCTATGTCCAGGTCGTGATCGAGGATCACGACGTTCGTCGGGTGCTT
>NZ_JBEORW010000181.1:0-1537 GCF_040302565.1 Streptomyces sp. NPDC097981 | reverse complement strand
CGGAAAAGCGAAAGTGCCTTCTGAGCTGGGAAGATGAGGCTTGTCGAAGGTCTCTGTCATCACAGCAGGAAGGCACTTTCTGCGTGCAGCCTACCCGGTCGCGTCCCAAGCTCGTCGTGTCGGCCGACGGGCACGGGGTGGTCAGCCACGCCGGATCCCGCTTGCTGGCCGATCTCGCCGATGTCACCGGCCTGACCAGCGCCTTCACGGACGCACTGCGTCGGCTGCGACCGCGTGGCACCGGGCACGATCCCGGCCGGATCGCGGTCGATCTCGCGGTCATGCTCGCCGACGGCGGCGAGGCGATAGCGGACCTGGCCGTGCTGCGCGACCAGGCTGAGGTGTTCGGCCCCGTCGCCTCCACGCCGACCGCCTGGCGCCTGCTGGCCGGCATCGACTCGGCCGCACTCGCCCGCCTGCGATCGGCCAGGGCCACCGCCCGGGAGGCCGCCTGGCTGCAAGCTGCCGAGACCAGGGCAGGGATACCCGCAGCCCGCGCGGGCGGACGCGACCTGCCCGGTCTTGTCCTGGACCTCGACGCCACCCTGGTCACCTGCCACTCCGAGAAGGAGCAGGCAGCGGCGACCTACAAGCGCGGCTTCGGCTACCACCCGCTGCTGTGCTTCCTGGACAACACCGGCGAAGCCCTGGCCGGCCTGCTGAGGCCCGGCAACGCCGGTGCCAACACCGCCGCCGACCACATCACCGTCCTCGACCAGGCACTCGCCCAGATCCCCGACGCCCACCGCCACGGCACACCCATCCTCATCCGCGCGGACAGCGCCGGAGGAGCGAAAGCATTCCTGGAACACGTGCGGGCCATGCGCTCACGCGGAGTCCTCACCCACTTCTCCGTCGGATACGCCGTCACCGAGCCGGTCCGCCAGGCGATCCGAGCCCTGCCCGAGCAGGTCTGGCATCCCGCACTCGAACAGGACGGCACCCTGCGCCAGGGCGCGGAAGTCGCCGAGCTGACCGGCATGATCGACCTGGCCGGCTACCCGGACGGGACACGGGTCATCGTGCGGCGAGAGCGTCCGCACCCAGGTGCCCAGCTGTCCCTGTTCGACCTGGATGAGGGCATGCGCCACCAGGTCTTCCTCACCGACGCCTCCTACGGCGAGGGCTCCTTGCAGCACCTGGAGGTCCGCCATCGCGCACACGCCCGCGTCGAGGACCGCATACGCAACGGCAAGACCACCGGCCTCGGCCGCTTCCCCTCCCGCCACTTCCAGATCAACGCCGCCTGGCTCGAACTGGCACTGACCGGCGCCGACCTGCTCACCTGGACTCAAACGCTGCTGCTGGAAGGCGAGTTGGCCACCGCCGAACCGAAGAAGCTCCGCTACCGGATGCTGCACACAGCCGCTCGCATCACCCGGGGCGGTCGCCGCCTCCACCTGCGCATCTCCGCAACCTGGCCCTGGAGAAACGAGCTGACCAGCGCATTCGTACGCCTCACGACCCTGCCCCGGCCGGCCACCTGAAGCATGACAGCGCCCCTGCCCGCCCACGACCCGAGGAACCCTGGAGCACC
>NZ_JBEORW010000180.1:0-1554 GCF_040302565.1 Streptomyces sp. NPDC097981 | reverse complement strand
GACGGCGAGGCCGAACGCCTCCTCCCGCGACGGGGACACGAAGACGTCCGTAGCGGCCAGCAGCGCGGCAATCCCCGGCCCCGCCCGGCACCCCGAACACCCCACGGACAGACCCGTACGACCGCCTCTCTGGCATGGAGCCCACGCACATGGTGAACGAGGACAAGCTTCGCGACTACCTCAAGCGGGCGACCGCCGATCTGCGCCAGGCCCGCAGGCGGTTGCGCGAGGTCGAGGAGCAGAACCAGGAACCCATCGCGATCGTCGCGATGAGCTGCCGCTACCCGGGCGGCGTCCGCACCCCCGAGGACCTGTGGCGGCTCGTCGCCGACGGCGACGACGCCATCTCCGGGTTCCCGGCCGACCGCGGCTGGGACGTGGAATCGCTGTACGACGCCGACCCGGACAGCGCCGGATCCAGCTACGTCAGCGAGGGCGGCTTCCTCTACGACGCCGCCCGCTTCGACCCCGCCCCCTTCGGGATCTCCCCGCGCGAGGCCCTGGCGATGGACCCGCACCAGCGGCTGCTGCTGGAGACCTCCTGGGAGGCGTTCGAGCGCGCCGGCATCGACCCGACGTCCCTGCGCGGAAGCCGGACGGCCGTCTTCGCCGGGGTCATGTACCACGACTACACCGCCCGCCTCGACTCCGTCCCCGAAGGCGTCGAGGGCTTCCTCGGCACCGGCAGCTCCGGCAGCATCGCCTCCGGCCGCGTCGCGTACACCTTCGGGCTGGAGGGCCCGGCCGTCACCGTCGACACGGCCTGCTCGTCCTCCCTGGTCACCCTGCACCTGGCGGTGCAGGCCCTGCGGGCGGGGGAGTGCACCATGGCCCTCGCCGGCGGTGTCACCGTGATGGCGACCCCGGCCACCTTCACCGAGTTCAGCCGCCAGCGCGGACTGGCCGCCGACGGCCGCTGCAAGCCCTTCGCGGCCGCCGCCGACGGCACCGGCTGGGGCGAGGGCGTCGGCATGCTCCTGGTGGAGCGGCTGTCGGACGCCCGGCGCAACGGGCATCCGGTGCTCGCCGTGATCCGCGGGTCCGCGATCAACCAGGACGGTGCGAGCAACGGCCTGACCGCCCCCAACGGCCCCTCGCAGCAGCGCGTCATCCGCCAGGCGCTCACCAACGCCCGTCTGACGACCGCCGAGGTGGACGTCGTGGAGGCGCACGGCACGGGCACGACCCTGGGCGACCCGATCGAGGCGCAGGCCCTCCTGGCCACGTACGGGCAGGACCGGCCGGCGGACCGGCCGCTGCTGCTCGGCTCCGTCAAGTCCAACATCGGCCACACGCAGGCCGCCGCGGGTGTCGCGAGCATCATCAAGATGGTCGAGGCGATACGGCACGGCGTTATACCGAAGACCCTCCACCTTGACGAGCCGACCCCGCACGTGGACTGGGAGGCGGGCGCCGTCTCCCTGATCGCCGAGAACCTCCCCTGGCCGCGGACCGGCGCCCCGCGTCGTGCGGGTGTGTCGTCGTTCGGGTTCAGTGGGACGAATGCGCATGTGATCGTGGAGGAGGCGCCGGAGGCGGACGCGGCTGAGGTGG
>NZ_JBEORW010000179.1:0-1566 GCF_040302565.1 Streptomyces sp. NPDC097981 | reverse complement strand
GTCGTTGGTGCTGGCCACCTGGGACTACTCCTTCTCCGCCCTCGACTCAATGAATCATCCAGTATGGCTGACTTTTCTCACTTTGCCAGAGAGGGCCTTCCATGGACGTGATCCAGGCGGGAGCATCCTGGTGACGGTGGACGGGGGTGGCAGACCATGGGGCGTAGACGGGGTGCGTGGGCCGGGTCGGCGGTAGCGGGAGGGGCCGCATTGGTGGCGGCTGTGCTGGGGCCGGTGACCAACTACGCCAGTGCCGCGGTGCCTGGCTGGGCGGCGCAGGCGTGGGTGATCTGGCCGGTGTTCGCCGTGCTGGTGGTGGTCAGCATCGGGCTGTTGCTGTGGGGCCGGCATCTGGATGCCGCAGCAAGGCCCCCGGCGCGGCTGGCACCGGTGAGCCGACCGGCCCGAGGCCAGCAGGCTTCGTTACGCCCACCGCATGTTCAGCGCGTGCGGGGGCGTGAGGGAGAACTCGCCGTGCTGGCAGGCATGCTTCGGCGGCCACAAGGCCGGTTCGCGGTGCTGTGCGCGGTCGGCGGGATGGGCAAGACAACGGTGGCCGCGCAACTGGCCACCCAGGCCGAGGCGGCGGGCTGGCGAGTGTTTTGGGTGCGCTAGCGCGACGGTGCCGAGCTGGCGCAGCAGAGCCGCACGAGATCGGCCCGGCAGGGGAGCCGGTGGCCGACTATCGCGGCTGGATCCGTCCTCACGGCCGGGGCCTGCTGGTGGTGACCAGCCGGGATGGCAGCGAGCAGACCTGGGGTCCGTGCGCACAGCTGCTGCCACTGGAGCCGCTGCCGGTGCGACCCGCGGGGCAGGTCCTGCTGGACGCTGCTCCCGTGGCCGGCACCGCCGAGCAGGCCCGGGATCTGGCGGCGCGACTGGGCGGGCTGCCACTGGCGTTGCACGCGGCTGGCACCTATCTGGCCGGACCCACCAGCCGCTACCGCACCTTTGCCGCCTACCGCCAGGCCCTGGAACAGGAACTGCGGTTCTTGTTGGGAGCGGCGCACCCGAATGCCTCCCATCCGCAGGTCGCCCGCGCCGTGGTGCGGCACACCTGGGAGGTGTCCTTGGACCAGCTCGCCGGGGAGGGCAACGCTTTGGCCCGACCCCTGTTGCGACTGCTGGCCCTGCTGGCTCAGGCCCCCGTCCCACTGTCCCTGATCACCCCGGACCTGCTATCCGTCGTCACCGGACACGACGTCACCGCGGTGGCCCTGGAGGCCGCGTTCGCCGGCCTGCACCGCTACGGTCTCCTCGGCCTGCCCCACTCTCCCGGCAGCACCGGCCCGGCGTCGGGCAGCAGTGAGGGGGCGCAGGTGGTGCTGCATCCCCTGATCCGAGAGATCAACGCTGTCGCCCTCACGGCCGAGACCTCCGGGCTCGCCGTGTGGCACCGGGCCCTTGCCGAGCGGCTGACCACGGCCGTGCACGAGGCCAACCTGTCTCTCCCCTCGTAGCGTGGAGACCCTGACTGCAGGGGATGTTGAGAGTCATGGCCGAGAAGCGACGGAAGTTCGAGCCGGAGTTCCGTGAGGGGGCTGTACGGATCGTGACGGAGACCGG
>NZ_JBEORW010000178.1:0-1591 GCF_040302565.1 Streptomyces sp. NPDC097981 | reverse complement strand
AGGCCACGCCGAAAGTCTGCGGCGTAAGCGTGGCGATGCTGCCGGGGTAGAGCTGGGCACCTCACCTGTCGATCGATTTCGTGGTGAACGTGGGAACTGTCCGCGGTCGCCCTTGTATCGGACATCCGGTCCGATCGGGGGCAGGCCCATCGCCGGCTGATGGCCGTCGGGCAGGACGGAGGCTCCGTAGTACTCCGAGGCCGGGAAAGCCGGTCACATGGGGAAGGGGGCCAGCAAGTCAGCAGTAAGGAGACTGGAATGCCAGGAGGCTGTCGCCGGTGAATACCGACGAGCTGGAATGGGCCTTGATGAAGGCCGAACGCCGGGTACTGGAGATCCAGACCAAGCTGCACCGTTGGGCTGCCGATGATTCTCATCGCAGGTTCGACGACCTGTTCAACCTCGTGGCCGATCCCGCCTTCCTGTTGGTGGCGTGGGACCGTGTCCGGGGAAACAAGGGTGCCCGCACGGCCGGAGTGGACGGGAAGACCGCCCGCTCCATCGAAGCCGGGCAGGGAGTCGAGGCATTTCTCGACAAGCTGCGGACCCAGGTCAGAGACCGCAGCTTCCATCCGGTTCCTGTCCGCGAGCGGATGATTCCCAAGGCGAATGGCAAGCTTCGTCGTCTCGGGATTCCGACCGTGGCGGACCGAGTGGTCCAGGCGTCCTTGAAACTGGTGCTGGAGCCGGTATTCGAAGCGGATTTCCTCCCGTGTTCCTATGGGTTCCGCCCGAACCGCCGAGCTCACGATGCGATCGCCGAGACTCGCTACCTCGCCAGCCACGGATATGAGTGGGTGGTGGAGGGCGACATCACGGCGTGCTTCGACGAGATCGCGCACCCGGCCCTCATGGAGCGGGTGCGGAATCGAATCGGGGACAAGCGGGTGTTGTCTTTGGTGAAGGCGTTCTTGAAGTCCGGGATCCTGTCCCGTGACGGAGCCTTCACGGGCACACGCACCGGGACCCCGCAGGGCGGGATCCTGTCGCCGCTGCTGGCCAACATCGCACTCTCGGTCCTGGACGAGTACATCGCCCGGGGCCTCGGAGGACCAGATGGCACCTCCGAGGATCGGCGCAGGAGACGGCGTCGAGGATTGCCCAACTACCGGCTGGTCCGGTATGCGGACGACTTCCTCGTACTCGTCTTCGGGCGCCGTGAACATGCCGAGGAACTACGCGACGAGGTCGCAGCGGCATTGAAGCCAATGGGCCTTCGCCTGTCGGTGGAGAAGACAAAGATCACGCACATTGACGAGGGCCCTGATTTTCTCGGATGGCGCATCCAGCGTCACCGGAAACTTGGCACTGGTCGGCAGTACATCTACACCTACCCGGCACGGACATCAGTGCGTTCCGTCATGGGCAAGGTGAAGGAGCTGACCGGACGGCAGAACGTCGGCTTGTCGCTGGATTCCTTACTCCACCGACTGAACTCGGTGTTGCGCGGATGGTGCGCGTATTTCCGTCCCGGAGTTTCGAACATCGCTTTCTGTTATTGAGGCGAAACTGATGGGTTTCCTGATCGTTGGTGGGGTGTGAGCGAGGATCGGGACATGCGTCGTCTGTCGCCTGCCGCGCAGGAGGATCT
>NZ_JBEORW010000177.1:0-1616 GCF_040302565.1 Streptomyces sp. NPDC097981 | reverse complement strand
CGTTGGATCTCGAAGAGAGGTGGGGAGCAGATGGCTGAGGAGCCGTTGTTTCTGCGTTCGAAGGCCATTGTGGAGCCGTTGGTTGACCGGTTCTTCGCGTGGCCGCATACGCTGGCGCCGGTGCAGGCGGCGATGAATCTGGCGTTTTTGCAGGTGCCGATGCTGGAGTCGTATCTGCAGTCCCCGAAGGTGCATGTCGCGGCGAGTAACAATCCTGAGCTGCGGGGTGGGTATTTCATCAACATTCCGGAGGAGCGTGCCGATGAGGTGCGTGATCTTCTGGAGGGGATCAAGCGGGACCGGGCGGACATGCTGCGGTTCGCGGAGGCGATCGCCGCTGGTCAGGAGATCCTGCGGGCGAACGCGACGGGGTTCGATCTGACGCCGTTGTATCCGAAGATGCCGGCGGAGCTGAACGGTCTGGTGGAGCTGGCGTACGACACGGACAACCAGGCGCAGATGCGGTTCATGGAGCCGCTGGTCTACAAGAGCAGTGTGTATTCCGAGGCGCGGCAGTCGGTGCAGCTGTCGTTGGAGCCGGGGTATGAGCGTCCGTTCATTCTGAGTACGCCGCGGCTGCCGTCGCCGGATGTGCTGGAGCTGGCGGTGCCGTTCCGTCACGCGGGTCTGGAGGAGCTGTTCAAGGCGCGGGTGAGTCCGGCGACGCTGTCGCATCTGCGGGAGGCGCTGGAGCTGGACGATGTGCAGGCCAAGCAGTTGTCGGGGCTGCTGACGGACCGTCCCAGCGGTGCGCCGGACCGGCACATCGAGGGGGGCGGGCGGATCCGGTACTTCGGGCACGCGTGTCTGGTGATGCAGACGCCCGAGGCGGCGATCGTGACGGACCCGTTCATCAGTGCGGACAGTTCCGCTGGTGACCGGTACACGCTGGATGATCTTCCTGATTTCATCGATCTGGTGCTGATCACGCACGGGCATCAGGACCACATCGTGCTCGAGACGCTGCTGCAGCTGCGCGGTCGGGTCGGTGCGATCGTGGTGCCGCGTTCTTCGCGCGGGAACCTGGCGGACCCGTCGATGGCCCTGATGCTGCGGCAGCAGGGTTTCCCGGTCGTCGAGGTCGATGATTTCGACGAGGTGGAGTTCCCGGGCGGGAAGGTCACGGCGACGCCGTTCCTCGGTGAGCACTGTGACCTGGACATCCGGGCGAAGTCCACTTTCTGGGTGGAGCTCGCGGGCAAGAAGGTGTTCGTCGGTGCGGATTCCTCGGGTATCGACCCGATGCTGTACCGGCGGATCAAGGGTCATCTGGGGACGGCTGACATCGCGTTCCTGGGAATGGAGTGTGATGGTGCGCCGCTGACGTGGCTGTACCAGGCGCTGCTGACGATCCCGGTGTCGAAGAAGCTGAGTAATTCGCGGAAGCTGTCGGGGTCGAACGCGGAGCAGGCTGCGGCGATCATGACGGAACTCGGTGCGCACGAGGCGTACGTGTACGCGATGGGTGAAGAGCCCTGGCTGGGACACGTGATGGCGACGACTTACACCGAGGACACGTACCAGATCAAGCAGATCGAAGAATTCATGACCTGGTGCAAGGACCGGGACATCAAGGCCGGTCACCTCTACCGCCAGCAGGAATGGCGCTGGTAGTC
>NZ_JBEORW010000176.1:0-1635 GCF_040302565.1 Streptomyces sp. NPDC097981 | reverse complement strand
GCACAACCTCACCCTCGCCGGATAAGCGAGCAGGCCGCACGGCAGCCCGCCATGCCCGAGGCCACTCGAAGATCATTTACGGGACAACCCTTAGCCCGTCTGCATCTTCTACTCGTTCGAGGAAGGACCCCCGTGCCCGAACCCCGCCTCGCCACCCCTGCCGATGCTGCCGAGATCGCCCGCCTGCGGTCGGAGAATATCCTGAGCGAACCCCTCGATGAAGCCTGGCTCACCACGTGCGCCGACCAGCTCGCCTTACGCCTCCAGGACGGCGGTGACGCCCGCGCGTACGTCGTCGACTCCCACGCCGGCGGGCTCGCCACCTGCGCCCTCGGCCTGGTCCACGCCGTCCTGCCCGCCCCGAAGTACCCCAAGGGCCTGGCCGTACGCATCCACGCGGTCGCCACCGACCCCGCACACCGCCGCCGCGGCTACGCCAAGGCCGCGCTCGCAGCCCTCCTCGACCACCTGGAGCACGACGGTGTCACCCTGTACGAGCTGTACGCCAGCGACGGCTCCGCCCCGCTGTACGAGCAGCTCGGCTTCGCTGCCGACCCGGCACTCATGCGGATGACGCGTTTCCCCGCCGCCGAAGGGAACGCGTCGTGAGCAATCGGAAGTGGCTGCCTCCGGAGGAGTTCGCTGCGACGCTGCCGAAGGCCACCATGTTCGGGGCCGTGTTCTTCACCGACGAGGACGACCGGCCCGTCCAGCTGCGGGCCACGTACTCCATTACGCACCCCTGGCAGTGGCCGGGCGGTGTCGCCGAACCGGGCGAGCGCCCCTGGGAGACGGCTGTGCGGGAGTGCCTGGAGGAGACCGGCCTCCGCGTGGAGGGACCGCCGAAGCTCCTGGCCACGGTATTCGGGCTGCCGGGCAAGGACTGGCCGCTGGCCACCGTCGGGTGGGTGTTCGACGGCGGCCGGCTCACCCCCGGGCAGCTTGCCGGGATCGTGCTGGACCCGGACGAGCACGACGAGGTCGTGCTTCACCCTGAGGACGCAGTGGGGCTACTGGAGCACCCGGACGAGCGCCGGTCGGAAGGCTGTTGCGGCCCGGAGGGCCTGTTCGGCATCAACCGCATCTGCCCCTGCGGGGCCGAGGTGGGCACGCTCCTGGCCGACTGCTGGACGGCCTGCGAGCTGCACCTGCATCCGACCCGCGTCCGGGCCGCCTGAGCAGCGTGCAGCCCCGAGCTGCCACAAGCGGGCGGGCGTCTCGGCGCGGACGAAAGCGTGGGGCCCGACCTGCTGCCAAGCGCGGGTCGGGACGCCTACGCTCGGGCGGCGCGGAGCGCCGGCGACCTGCCCCCCTGGGCGGCGGGAAGCAATTACCGTCCGGTCAACCCGGAGATGTGCAGACCGCCCGGGCGGGCGCATGCCAGCTGTTCGTGTGTGGGTTGCGGACACCCCACTGCGGCGGATGGCCTCCCCGTGACCAGGGGTTACTCCAAGATTCCTGCTACACCACTCCACGGAGCTGCCGCCAACTTGAAGTAGCAGGTCAAAGGGCTGGTGTGACCGGCTCTCGGAGTACTCGTGCTAGCCTCCCTGTTTCGCTTCGAGTGGCTGAGCTGGTGTGCAGTGGTGGTTCGGTTGCTTCTCGTCGGCGGGCATGGCCGAGGCCCGACGCGCG
>NZ_JBEORW010000175.1:0-1667 GCF_040302565.1 Streptomyces sp. NPDC097981 | reverse complement strand
GGTGTCTCCCCGGCCCCATCACCACCACCTCTGCGGGCCTGGGTGGCGGCAACCGCTCTGCCTCTCACAGCCCGCTAATAAGGAATTAGGTCACACCGCAGTTCCTGGACTGTCTCGAAGTCCGACAACCCGTGCAGGGACTGCAGCGTGATCGCCGCGGCCAGGACCTGCGGCGGCATACTCGGCTGCCCGTTCGCCGACGGATACATGTCCGCGAACATGACCGCCGGGAACAACGCCTCCCGATGCTCGGCCAGGAACGCAAACACACTCCCAGTCGGAATCAACCCCCGGCAGGTGACCCACACATCCGGCCCGACAGACTCCCCGACCCACTCCCCTTGCACCACAAGAACGAGTCTGGCCCCGCCGCTCACGCGGCGGGGCCAGAACCCAACATCTTCATCAGCCTTCTAGACGGCGTCAAGCCCGTGAGCCGGGAGACGGTACGCCGGCTGTTCGTTGGGAAGACGCTCGCAAATTGGCCCACCCTGGACTCCCTCCTGCATGCCCTGTGTCAGCTGGGGAACCAGGATCCGGACCGACCGCGCTGGTCCGAGAGCGAAGACAGGTGGACTGTTATTCCAACCTGCCGAGAGCATCTTCGCCTTGTCTGGGACCGTGCGGTCGAAGAGGACGCGACCGAGGAATTTCCAGAATCGCCGCCCTCGCAGCCCCCTCCTGCTCCGCGTGCCGCTCCAATCCCGCCACCGTCCCAAGACGATCCGTGGGCAAGCAGTCAGCCCTCCGGTGGTGGCTGGGGAGCTTCGAAACCTTCAACACCTACGCCCGGTAGCTACAGTGACGAGCCTCCGTTCTGACGAAGTCACCACAGCGTGCTGCTCTGCGAGCTGGGTCTCAGCGCGGCATACCCCCTAGGCCAGTTTCAATCTGAGGATCAGAATGAATCACCCCAGCGCGGGGTGGGCTGGCATGATCGGGTCATGCCTATCACTGTCGAGTTCTTCGTGGCACCGGACGATGAGGTGGCCGCGCGGGTCGGGCCGAGGCAGCGCGGTCATGGCTTTCCCGCGTTGGCGTGCTCGGACTTCTTTCCCGATGATGCGGTGGCGGACTGAGAGGCCCTGCTGGCAGGGAGCGTAGCTACTGGTTCGCGTGATGTGGTGCCGATGAAGAATGACGGCTTCACGTTGTTCCAGCTTTCTTCCGGACTGTGCTCCGCTCTGGTGCGGGCGAGCAGTGGCCAGCTCGTTGAGGTTGCGGGTGCATGGGCTGAGCTTGCCGCAGTCAAGGACGAGGGTGTGCCAGCCGAGACAGCGGTCGAGATCCTGACGGAGTTGGCGGGTTTGGCCCGCACGGCGGAGGGCCTTCGTCAGCCTCTTTACTGCTGGTACTTCGCACCCTGACCGGGCGCCGCTGGCAGCCCACAACAGACCCCACCCGCCACCCCGCTGCCGGCCAGGCCCGCGAAGCGGGCCTCAAGTCCTGGAGGCGGAGCCGGAAGGACCAGGGCAGGGGAGCGCAGCGGACCCTGCCCAACGGGCCGCAGGCCCGGACCTCGTGAAACGAGGTCACCTCCCGTGCGCAGCACGGGAGTCCCGGGTCCGCGGTCCTCGGCCGACTGCAGCACGAACGGCAGCTGCATCTGACCGGAGCCGAACAGCTCACCGACGACCTTCATGCCCTCCAGCAGCGTGTCGTTGACG
>NZ_JBEORW010000174.1:0-1704 GCF_040302565.1 Streptomyces sp. NPDC097981 | reverse complement strand
CAACGCCCTCGGCCTCACCGTCCGCTTCGAACCCATCGAAGCAGCATGACACTGACCGCCCGGAGGCCAGTCAGACGTTTATTTTCGGACCAGACCCAACCTCGGCCGCGATCACCTCGACCGACTGGTCGAGGTGATCGAGCGAGGACTGACGGCCTGCGTTCCGCCGCAGGGCAGGCTGTTCGCCCTGGACAGGCAACATGCCTCGTTCCGATTCTGGTCAGTGTTCGGCACGCAGGACTCCGAGTAGGCCGTTGTTCTCCTCGTTGATTCCCGCGGCGAACCAGACGGCTTCCGTGCCACCGGACTTGTCGGTGCCGCGCTGCAGCCCCCACAGCCCGGGGATCGCGATCGGGTGCCCGTCGCGGTCCTTCACGGTCGCCTTGAACTCGCCGGTGTGCAGGTCGAAGACGTTAATGCGGCCGTCTCCGAAGTTGCCGACGAGCAGGTCGCCGGAGAACTTCCCGAACCCCTTGGGAGCGACTTCGAGGCCCCAGGGTGAGTTGAGCACGCCCCCGCTCGCGAAGCGCTTCAGGAGCTTCCCGTCATGGCTGAACACGTCAATGAAGCCGTTGCCCGGACCGGGGGTGTCGTCCTCCTTCTCATCGTCCTGCAAGGCGTAGGTCACGAACACCTTCGAGCCGATTTCCTTGACGTCGAAGGGCGCGAAGCCGGCGGGAAGGTTGGGGTCCTGGAACGCGCCATTGGACGGCACGAGCTCGAAGTCCTCGTTGAAGATGTCGATACGTGAGTCACGAAAGTTTGCGACGAGCACCCTTGGCTCCCCGTGCTCGTGCTCCTTCCCGGGCTCCTCAGCCCCGTGCCTGCCGCCGAGCAGTGCCAGCCCCTTGAAGATGGCGGTCTCGTCGCCGCTGTCCTCGTGGGCGACCAGGACAGCGGTCCTCCGGGACACGTCCGGGTTGTACGCGAACAGGTCGCCGTGCTCCCCCGCGAAGAGGAAGCGGGCGGGACCGGTCTTCCCGAAGCCGCTGAACTCGAAGTCGTCGCTGTCATTGCGCACGACCCCGGTCGGTGCGCCATCCGTCGGGAACGACACGACCTGGGACAGGATCTCGACCGGCTGCCCCTTCTGGCCGCCCGAGTAGGCCGTGGCCTTGTCGGTGTGGTTGTCCGCGACCAAGAGCTTTCCGGACCGGGTGGTCACCAGGCCCCAAGGGTTGGCCAGATTGGGATCGGTCGCCTCTGCCCTGCCCGGGATGTCGGATACGAGATCGGTTTCCCGGAAGCCGTGATGCTGCTGCGGCGCCTCTCCTGGCTCCCAGGACGGGGGTGGCGACGCGGCGGCGAGGGCGCCGACTGTGCCCAGGGTCAGTGCGGCTACCATCAGCCGCTTCCGGAAGGGGCGGGGTCGGTGGGCCGGTGCCTGCGGTGTCATGGTGATGGTCCTCTTCCAGCGTCGGTGTCCGGTGCGCACGTACTGTCGGAGTCATCACAGAGGAGCGCACATGCGCACGCCACTCGACACGCGTCACCCGTTGCCTGGAGCAGGTGTTTTCCCCGGTGGGAACACACGATCAGACGAAGGCCCCTCGTCCCCCTCGGGATCGCCTACGTGAACCGTTCCGGGTTCGGTGGGGACTCGATCATTTGAGTGGACGTTAAGTCCGTTTCTGGTAGCGGCCTCGTTCGGGTTGGGTGAGGAAGCCTTGGCGGGTGAGGCGTCCGAGGCGGCTGCGGGTGATG
>NZ_JBEORW010000173.1:0-1705 GCF_040302565.1 Streptomyces sp. NPDC097981 | reverse complement strand
GCCCCCGTCCTGCGGAGCGGCCGACCCGAGGCCGAGAGCCTCGTCACCGCCCTCGCACAGGCACACGCCCACGGCGTCACCGTCGACTGGACCGCTTGCTTCGAAGGCACCGGCGCCCGGCGCGTCGACCTCCCGACGTACGCCTTCCAGCGCCGTCGGTTCTGGCCCAACGCGGCTGCGTTCGCCGCCGGGGACCCGGAGTCGATCGGGCTCGGTGACGCCGGGCACCCGCTGCTGGGTGCGGCGGTGACGCTCGCCGACTCGGATGGGGTCCTCCTCGCCGGCCGGCTGTCTCTCGACACCCACCCCTGGATCGCCGATCACACGATCCACGGCAGCGTGCTGCTGCCCGGTACGGCCTTCGTCGACCTGGCGATCCGTGCCGGCGACGAGGTCGGCTGCGATGTGGTGGAGGAGCTGACGCTGGAGGCGCCGCTCGTCCTGCCCGAGCGCGGTGCGGTCCAGCTCCAGCTGGTCGTCGAGGCGCCCACGGAGCCCGGCCGTCGCCCGTTCGCCGTGTACTCGCGTCGCCGCGACGCCCTCGCCGAGGAGTCCTGGACGCGTCACGGATCCGGTGTGCTGGCGGCCGGCGCCCGGCCGGAGGCCGCGCAGGGGTTCGGTGAGCTGGCCGAGTGGCCGCCGTCCGGCGCCGTACCCGTCGCCATCGACGGGCTGTACGGGGACCTGGCCCAGGGCGGAGTCTCGTACGGGCCGCTGTTCCAGGGCCTGAAGGCGGCCTGGCGACGCGGTGACGAGCTGTTCACCGAGGTGACGCTGCCCGAGGGCGAGCAGCGGGAAGCGGCCAGGTTCGGGCTGCACCCGGCGCTGCTCGACGCGGGCCTGCACGCGATCGGCCACGGCGACACCGCCGAGCAGGACGCTTCCGGTGCGCTGCTGCCGTTCTCGTGGGCCGGCGTTTCCCTCTACGCCGTGGGCGCCGCTTCGCTGCGCATGCGCCTGACGCCGCACTCCGCGAACGACCGGCACACCCTGGCGCTGCTGGTCGCGGATGAGACCGGGCGTCCGGTGGCGTCCGTGGAGTCGCTGACCCTGCGTCCCGCCTCGGCGGACCAGGTCAACGCGGCCGACGGCGCGCACCTGGAGTCGCTGTTCCGCGTCGAATGGGTACCGGCGACGACCGTGCCGGTCGCTCCCGCGGAGCTGCGGTGGGCGGTGCTGGGCCGGGATGAGATCGGCCTGCGCGGCGCGGGTGCCGAGGTCTCGGAGTACGCCGACGTGGCCGCCTTCGCCACGGCGCTGGCGGCGGGTGAGCCGGTACCGGACGCCGTCTTCGTGCTGCCGTTCGCCGAGGTGCGGGGTGACGAAGACACGGCGGGCGCCGTTCACACGGCGGTGAATGCCGCGCTGGCGTTCGTGCGGGAGTGGCTGGCGGATGAGCGTTTCGCCGGGACGCGGTTGGTGTGGCTGACGTCGGGTGCGGTGGCGGTTGGGGCCGGTTCGGGTGTCCGGGATCTTCCGGGTAGTGCGGTGCGGGGTCTGTTGCGTTCCGCGCAGTCGGAGAATCCGGGTCAGCTGGTGATGCTGGATCTGGATCTGGATCTGGATCTGGATCTGGATGCGGATGCGGATTCGGATTCGGGTGCGGGTCTGGGTGCGGGTCTGGGTGCGGTGTCGGTGTCGGTGATTGCTGCTGCGCTGGCGACGGGTGAGCCGGAGTTGGCGGTTCGTGCGGGTGTGGTGAGTG
>NZ_JBEORW010000172.1:0-1757 GCF_040302565.1 Streptomyces sp. NPDC097981 | reverse complement strand
ACCTCGACAACTGCATGGGCTCTCGGAACACCCCGAGCATGCCCACCGATCACCCCGGCGCACCGGGAAACTCCAAGATCCCCGACAGAGTCAAGTTCAGAGGCTGTTCCATATCCGGGTCGTGGAGAAGTTCCGAGCTCTAGGCTGGGGTGGTGTCCGATGGCTCGGGACGGCTCGGAGAGCGGGTCTGTGGGGGTTGTGGCGACCGGCTGGGGCCGGGGTCGCGGCCGGACGCGAGGTTCTGCTGGACGGCGTGTCGTGCCAGGCAGTGGCGTCGGACGCGCCGGTTGAGGCGGCGGGTCGCCGCGGAGTTGAGCGGGGCCGGCCGGGTGGTGTGTCCCGAGTGCGGGACGGACTGGGTGGCCGGGGTGGACCGGCGCTCGGATGCCGTCTTCTGCTCGCGGCGGTGCGTGATGAGGGCCTGGCGGGCTCGGAAGGAATCGTTCGGCGAACGGTCACAGTGACCGCTTCGCGAACATATCCCAATCGGACATTCAGTCAGACTCGGGTCCTTTCCTGTCATTCATTGTGATCTTCGTGAGCCGGGCCCGACTCTCGGCCTTGAAGCGGGCCGCGTCTTGTCTCGGCCGAGGGGCCGTCCCCCGGCCCGCTCAGGGTGGTGAGCAACATGACCATGCCCGAGATGACCGAGAGCGCCGACAAGGTCGGCAGCGTCAGTATCCACCGCTACGAGCAGATCGTGGCGGAGCTGCGCAATATCGTTGAGGCCCAGAGCCGTGGCCAGTTCATGGTCGGTGACTACGCCCTGGAGATCGAGCCCGCGCGTGCGTACGGGGCTCAGGAACGGGGAGAGGAATGTTCACGGTCAAGGCCTCGCTGTTCCGTCTGGCCGAGGACATCGGCCTGGCCTACTCCTCGGTGAGGAACGCGAGGTGGGTCTCTTCGCGGTGGCCGGTCGAACACCGGCAAGCCTCGGTGTCTTTCACGGTCCACCGGATCCTGGCGTCGATCGACGACGAGAAGGAGCGGTTCACCGCGGTCCTGAACCCACCGGAGAAGAGGGGCCGGTGGACCCCGGACGAGGCGAACCGCAGGGTCGGGCGGCAGGTCCAGCGGCCCATCACGCCGCAGGAGAAGGTCAGCGCGATCCACACTCTCGCGAAGGACGAGGAGGTGGCCGCGGTCGTGACCGGTGACCTGCTGCGGCGGCCGACGGTGGTCGCCCAGGTCCGGGCCGAGGACAGGGTAAGCGCGGTCCACACCCTGGTCGAGGACGAGAAAGTCGCCGCGGCCGTCACCGGTGACCTGCTGAAGCGTCCGACGGTCGTCGCCCAAGTTCGTCAGGAGGACCGGGTGCGGGCCGTCGAGGAATTGACCCGGGACGAGCAGGTCGCGGCCACGGTCACCACCGGCCTGCTGCGCAGGCCGGCCGTCGCGTTCAAGGCGATGTCGGATGACACCGCCCGCCACCAGGTCAATCACGCCCAGGTCGAACGCGGCCGGCAGGCCCGCGAGCACTTCGAGCAGACCAGCCCCATTGCCCCGGCGGTGAAAAGGATCGACCGGACGGTGGAGTTCTCGACCTGATCACCGCCTGCCACGCATTCGTCGCCGCTTCCGGCCGGGTCGTCCCCGGCCTGCGGGACCGGCATCTGAGCGAGGACGAACGCGTGATCATCCACGAGAACGTCGCCCGTGTTCGGGGCCCGTTGACTGAACTAACTCCTGTGTTTTGGCAGGTCAGGAGCAGTTTCTGCTAGCTTCCCGCCATGGTTGATCCGCTGGGTCCCGGACGG
>NZ_JBEORW010000171.1:0-1780 GCF_040302565.1 Streptomyces sp. NPDC097981 | reverse complement strand
ATGGTGTCGTTGGCTGAGGTGTGGCGTGGGGCGGGTGTGCGGCCGGGTGCGGTGATCGGGCATTCGCAGGGTGAGATCGCGGCCGCGTGCGTGGCGGGGATCTTGTCCCTGGAGGACGCGGCCCGTGTGGTGGCCTTGCGGAGTCAGGCGATCGGGCGTGTGCTGGCGGGGCTGGGCGGCATGGTGTCCGTGCCGCTGCCGGCGAGCGAGGTGCGTGAGCGGATCGCGCCGTGGGGTGAGGAGCGGATCTCGGTCGCCGCCGTCAACGGTCCGTCGTCGGTGGTCGTTTCCGGTGAGGTCCAGGCGCTGGAGGAACTGCTCGCCGCGTGTGAGGCGGATGGTGTCCGTGCCAGGCGGATCGCGGTGGATTACGCCTCGCACTCCGCTCAGGTGGAGTTGCTGCGTGAGGAGCTGGCCGAGCTCCTTGCGCCGATCGTCCCCCGTGTCGCCGAGGTTCCGTTCTTGTCGACGGTGACGGGGGAGTGGGTCAGCGGTACCGAGCTGGATGCCGGTTACTGGTTCCGCAATCTGCGTCAGACGGTGGAGCTGGAGCAGGTGACCCGCACGCTGCTGGATCAGGGCTTTGGTGTGTTCGTCGAGTCGAGCCCGCATCCGGTGCTGACCGTGGGCATGCAGGAGACCGTCGAGGACGCCGGCCGGGAGGCGGCGGTGCTGGGTTCTCTTCGCCGTAACGAGGGTGGTCTGGAGCGGTTCTGGCTCTCCCTCGGTGAGGCTTGGGTCCGTGGTGTGGCGGTCGACTGGGACGCGGTGTTCGCCGGTAGTGGTGCCCAGCGCGTGGACCTGCCCACCTACGCCTTCCAGTCGCAGCGGTTCTGGCCCGAGGCCGCGCCGGTCGAAGCCGTCGAGGTGACGGGCGAGAGCGTGATCGACGCCCGGTTCTGGGACGCCGTCGAGCGCGAGGACCTCGCCGCGCTCACAGCCGAACTGCAGATCGAGGGCGACCAGCCCCTGACCGCCCTGCTCCCCGCGCTGTCCTCGTGGCGGCGACAGAGCCGTGAGCAGTCCACCGTCGACGGCTGGCGCTACCGGGTCACCTGGACGCCCCTGGCCGAAGCCACCAGCACCCGGCTCTCCGGCTCCTGGCTGGTCGTCGTGCCCGAGGCGGCCTCCGGGCCGGCCGGTGACACGGTCGCCGCTGTTCTCCGTACGCTCGCCGACCGGGGCGCCGAGGTCCGTACCGTCCCCGTGGCCGCCGACGCCGCCGACCGGGACGCGCTGGCCGCCGTGCTGAAGGCCGCCACGGACGGGGCGCCCGCCCCCGCCGGGGTACTGTCCCTCCTCGCCCTCGGAGACGCCGGGGCCGCACTGCGCGCGCACGCCGGGCTCCTCGGCACCGCCGCGCTGGTCCAGGCCCTCGGAGACACCGACGTCGCCGCGCCCCTGTGGTGCGTCACCCGCGGCGCCGTGTCCGTCTCCCGCTCCGAGCGGCTCCAGGACCCGGCGCAGGCCCTGCTGTGGGGCTTCGGCCGCACCGCCGCGCTGGAGTTCCCCGACCGCTGGGGCGGCCTGCTCGACCTGCCCGCGCAGGCCGACGACCGGACGCTCGAACGGCTCGTGGGCGTCCTGGCCGGTGACGGCTCCGAGGACCAGGTGGCGCTCCGCGCCTCCGGGCGGTTCGGCCGCCGGCTGGCCCACGCCCCGCTCGCCGACGCCCCGACCGCGCCCGAGTGGCGTCCGGCCGGGACGACGCTGGTCACCGGTGGTACGGGTGCGCTCGGCGCGCACGTGGCCCGCTGGCTGGCGGAGAACGGCGCCGAGC
>NZ_JBEORW010000170.1:0-1789 GCF_040302565.1 Streptomyces sp. NPDC097981 | reverse complement strand
CCGACGCGTCGAAGCTGAACGAGGCGAACTGCAGCACCCCGACACCCGGCCCGACCTCCATCAGCGGACCGAACACCGACACCAGGTTCACCAGCCCGTCATGGGTGGCCGCGACGCCCTTCGGGCGGCCGGTGGATCCCGAGGTGTAGATGACGTAGGCCAGAGCGGCCGCCGCCACGGTGGCGTCGGGCGCGGTGTCCGGCAGCGCCGCCAGTTCGGCGGCCACCCGTGGGTCGTCGAGCCGGACCACCCGGTCCGCGTCGAGCCCGTCGGCCAAGTCGCCCGCGACGTCCTGGTGCAGGACGACCGCGCGTGCCCCGCTGTCGGCGAGCATGAACGCGAGGCGCTCGACCGGGTACTCCGGGTCCAGCGGGACGTAGGCGGCCCCGGCCTTCCAGGAGGCCAGGATCGCGACGACCATGTCCACGCCGCGCGGCAGGCACAGGCCCACCACCGACTCGGGACCCACGCCCCGGCCGACGAGGTGGTGCGCCAGCCGGTTGGCCCGCGCGTCCAGCTCCCCGTACGACACCTCGGTGCCCTCGAAGACGACGGCGACCGCGTCCGGAGTGCGCGCCGCCCAGGTCTCGAACAGCTGCGGAACGGACGCCCGCGGCACCTCGGCCGCGGTGTCGTTCCATGCGGTGAGTACGCGCTGCCGCTCGGCCTCGTCGAGCACGGTGACCGTGGTCAGCGGCAGGTCGGGGCCGCCGTCCAGCGCCTGTTCGAGCGCCGCCACCAGGTTCCGCGTGGCAGCGGTCATCAGCGTGGCGACCGCCTCAGGGTCGATCGGGGCGACCGCGTCGATGGCCAGGCCCATCCCGTTGCCGCCGTCGTTGACCGCGACCGAGAGCGGGTAGTTGGTGCGCTCCCGCTGGAGCAGGGTCTGGATGCCCTGCATGTCCTCGTCGGCCTGGGCGATCAGGTCGACTGAAGGGGCGGTGTTGTGCCGGTAGTTGAAGAGCGAGGAGAACAGGGGGGTGTCACCGGGGACGCCGCTGGCCTGCTGCGCCACCGCGAGCGGCGCGTGTTCGTGCTCCACCAGGCCGGCCAGCTGACCGCGCATCGCGGACACCGCCGCCAGCGCGCCCAGCTCGTTCACGCGCACCCGGACGGGCAGCGTGTTGATGAACGGACCCGCCACGCGGTCGTTGCCGGATCCGGCGTTCATCCGGCCGAAGAGGACGGTGCCGAAGACCACGTCCTCGCGGCCGCTGACCGCGGCCAGCACCCGCGCCCACGCCACGTGCATCACCGTCGCCGGGCTGGCACCGAGCCGCCGGGCGACCGCGCGCAGCCGTTCGGCCAGCTCGTCGTCGAAACGGGAGCCCGCCCGTGCCACCTCGGCACCGACGTCCCGCACGTCCACCACACCGTACGGGGCGGTGGGCTCGTCGACGTCGCCCAGCAGCTCGGCGAAGAACCGCTCGTGCTCGGACCGTTCGACCCCGGCACGCGCCTGGGCCACGAAGTTCCGGAACGGCAGCGGCTCGGACAGCTCGGCGCCGCGTCCGGCGAGCGTCGCCCGTACCTCGCCGAGCAGCATCTCCAGACCGGTGTGGTCCTGCACCATGTGGTGGACGCGGACCAGCAGCAGCCAGCGGCCGTCGGCGATGCCCGCCACGTGCAGCCCGACCAGCGGCGCAGCGCCCAGGTCCATGGACAGGCCGCCGGCCGCCAGCAACTGGTCCATGGGGTCGGTGCCGTTCGGGTCCAGCAGGACTTCTTCGACCGGCAGGACGGCGTGTCGCCACACGACCTGCACGGGCTCGCGCAGGCCCTCCCACAC
>NZ_JBEORW010000169.1:0-1796 GCF_040302565.1 Streptomyces sp. NPDC097981 | reverse complement strand
AGTGCTCGCGGAACTCCGGCTCTGACCGCCAGGCCCGGTGTTTCCGACCCAAAGTTAGACACGATCACCTGCCTTGATCACTTTGACAGGTTCCGAGGTGTCCTTCAGGCCGGCCCGGTCGTCCTCGGTCAGGGCCGTGGGGTGGCGGGTGAGCCAGCCGGTCACCTGCCGTACCGTCGGCGGCCGTGGCGGTGCGGCGGACGGAGCCCCGCGCAAGGTGGCGATGCGGGCTCGGACCATGCCGTAGGTGACGGGAGCTTGCTCGGCGACCAGCTCGCCGTGGAGTCGGGTGACGCTGGTGCATCCCTCGGCGAATCGCCGTTCCAGGTAGGGCTTGTAGGGGTCCAGCTTGCTGGGCCGGGGCCGGTTCTCGCGGATGGTGTCCTGCCAGCGTGCGGCGTTCGCGTACCGGAGCACGGTGTTGAGGCCCCAGCCCAGGTGCCGGGCAATCGCCCGGCGTGAGTGGCCCTGGGCGAGCATCTCGTGGACCAGGGTATGTGCGGCCTTCTTCCGCTCGGCCCGCCGGCCGACGGGCTCCGCGTCGTCCTGCGAGCGACCGGAAGTCGGTCGGGTGTCCTGCGGCAGCCCCCTGATGGGCATCGGGTTGCGCAGGCAGGCCCGATGGGCGGCGACGCAGGTCTCCACGGCCCGGCCGAGGCCCTGCCACAGATGGAACCGGTCGGCGACTTGCAGAGCATCGGGGGCGCCGCGCCGGGCGCCCTCGACGTAGGCGCCCGCCCGGTCCCTGCAGATGATCTCCACGCCGGGATGGCGGATCAGCCACGCGGCCAGCGGCCCGGCCTCGCGGGTCGGGAGCACATCGACCACGCGATGGTCTTCGACACTGGTCAAGACCGTGGAGTAGGTCTGGCCGCGACGGATCGCGAAGTCGTCCACGCCCAGCATCCGCGGCGTACTGAATCGCGGATCGGCAGTGCCATGACCCTGCGTAACAAGGTCATCCGCCCTGCACCGAAGCCCAGCTGGGCCGCCAGCCGAGCGCCGGCCCGCCCCGCCAGGGCGAGCCCCACCCGTTCCAGGGCACGGTTGAGCCGCGTGGTGAACCGCGAGTGCGGGACAGTCAGCCGGGAGAACGGCTCGGCAAACGTCCGGCGCGGGCAGCCCGCCGACCCACAGATGAAACGCTTGACCGTCAGCCGGATTACAAAGCTCTGATCAGCGAGCGGGAGGTCCTTCAGCCTGCGCTGGTAACGATCGTGGACTCGATCCGAGAAGAGGCCGCAGTCCGGACAGCCGCCGCGACCGCGCGACCTCTCGCCACCACCTCGACCGTGCCGGACGCGGCCGTAACCGCCTCGACCTCCACCTCGTCGATCCCCTCGAACACCAGCAAGTCGCAGAACAGTGTGTCGGTCTGCATGACCAGCACCATCACCATCACCGCCCACCGCCCACCACAGCAGCGAACGGAATACACCTGAGGGGGCGTCACCTCCGGCCGTCAGTCGACAAGGCATGCGCCGTCTCGCACGAGCCAGGCCCTCGCAATCGAACAACGATGTCACGCTCCGCGACGGCTCCCCAAGATCTGTGCCAGAACCGAGATTGAGCAGCAGTTGTTCAGCACTTCCGACAGCACCCCGAGCCATCGCAGTTCGATTTTCAGGTCCTGGCGTGGGCACGCAACTAGCTTGAAAGACGGGCGGGATCGTGGCGTACGCGGCAGGGCGGGACTTCGTGTGGGTCGACGACGAGGTGCGCCGTGAAAAGCGCTGACTATTCGAGTGGAGGTGAAAGACCACCACCTTAGTTCTGTCGTGGCAGGACTCTGAAGC
>NZ_JBEORW010000168.1:0-1821 GCF_040302565.1 Streptomyces sp. NPDC097981 | reverse complement strand
TGCAGGGGGGACCCTGTGGGAGAGTAGGACGCCGCCGAACAATCATTGTGGGAAAGCCCCGCACCTTATGGTGCGGGGCTTTCCTGCGTTCAGGACCAGGTTGCAGGACGAGGCTGGGTATCCTGGCCGCGTTCCCCTGGAGGACCTGATGACAGCACAGCAGCTGGACGCCGGCGGCCCGCTCATCCCCCAGCCGGCCATGACCCGCGAAGCGTTGCGTGACGCCGTGCGCCGGATCGACATGGCGAACCTGGCCGTGCTCGACAAGGAATGCAACGAAGCGTTCGATCGCGCCGCCGAGACGGGGGCCATCAACCCCCTGCGGTTCTTCCTGATCAAGTGGGCCACGCACGTGGCGATCCACCGGTGGCCGGCGAGGTCGGCGGCGCTGCAGGAAGCGGAGCGGGTCGCAGGAGACCCCGGGGCGACGGAAGAGCAGTTCCGGGCCGCCATGGAGATCAGCAGCAGGATCCTCGCCGAGGCCCAGCGGGAGATCGGTCAGTGACCTTCCGGGGGGAGGGCGTCGAGAACGACAGCGGCTGGGCCTGGGAGTGCGACCCCAGCCGGGTGTGGGTGCTCGGTGAGATGTCCGCGGAGCAGCAGAGCCTCGTCGGGGCCGTCATGGACGGCCTGGTCGACCTGGCCGCGATGGCGATCGACCCGAAGGGCGGCAGCCTCTACGAGGACCCCCACCCCATGCGGCTGCGGACGTACGAGGACGAGCACCTGCTGCTCTGGTACCAGACCGTCCCGCACCGGAGCCGGGTGTACCTCAAGCGCGTGAACCTCTGACAGAACGGCGTGTGGACGTGGCGGTGACCGAGCGGTCCGCGGGTCTGACACCCCTGCACCGTCGCCATGCGGCGACGCTGGCGCTGTGGCGCTTGCGTGCGCCGCTGTCCACCCCCACCCGGGCGGAAGACGCCCATCGCGAGTACCTCACCACCCTGGCCGAGCCCGGTCGGAGCCAGGGCCTGACGTACCTGGCCTCGCTCAATCTCACCGCCGAGGACGCCTGCCTCCAGGCCCTCGCGAGGACCTCGGCCGGGAACTGGCTGCCACGCTGCGGTGGCTCGGCACGACGGGCTACTAGCCACCGCCGTCTCGGACTGCCGTTGTGCGTTGCGCGAGGAGAGCCAGGGCCTGCACCGGCAGTCAGGCTGGAGGGCACGCCTCGCAGGTGTGGCCGTCGATCGCTCCCGCGGTGTGGGCGGCGGTGAGGAGCTCGGTGGACTCTGCCGCACGGGAGGCACGCTGTTCCGGGTCGGCTTCGGCGAGGCTGAGGCCAGCCATGAGCACTGCCTCTTGTGCTGCGCCGGGTGTGCGGCCGGCGGCGATGTCCGCGAGGAGTGGCAGGGCGGCGTAGCCGGCCGGGTATGTCGTCGGCAGGCCCGTAGGCGTGCCTGAGCTGTGCCCAGTCGGCGGCGGGGCGTGCGGTCGTCATGGGCCGGGATGCTGCCGGGCCCGGTGGTGGAGGTGGCCGTGGCGGGTCGGCTTTGACGTACGCCACGGAGCTCAGGTAGAGTAGACGGGTTGCCTGGAGCTGAGAGGCTCGGCACGCGCCCTCCAAGAATGCAATTCGGTCGGGGGCACTCCGACTCCTCATCCAGGAATCCGAAGCCGGGAAATCCGGTGGAAAACTTCTGATAGAGTCGGACTCGCCGGAAAGGGAAACGCGAAAGCGAGGACCTGGAAAGCGAACCCCGCTTCGACCGGGAATCGGACACGAAAGAGTCTGATAGAGTCGGAAACGCAAGAACGAAAGCCCGGAGGAAAGCCCGAGAGGGTGAGTACAAAGGAAGCGTCCGTTCCTTGAGAACT
>NZ_JBEORW010000167.1:0-1841 GCF_040302565.1 Streptomyces sp. NPDC097981 | reverse complement strand
ACCAGATCCGACACACCCTCGCCCGGTACGGCCTCCACCGCACCCCGCGTCAGGAACACCAGACGCGCATCAGCCGACCGCTCGTCGGCCAGCCACTCCTTCACCAGCGCCAGCACCCGGCCAGTCACCGCATGCACCGCACCCGACAGGTCCTCCGGATCAGCCACCGGGAACAGCGGGACACACACCAGCGCCCGGTCCACGAGAGTCGCGAGCCCACCACTGTGCACCTCGTAGCGCACGCCCACCGCGTCCAGACCGGAGTGACCCTCCCCGAGCAGCACCCAGGGTCGCTGCTCCGACGCCGACACCGGGGACATCGGCACAGCCGTCCACTCCACCTCGAACAGCGACTCCACACGACCACCGCGCGCCGCACCGATCTGCTCGGGCGAAACCGCCCGCAGCACGAGCGACTCGACCGAGGCGACCGGCTGACCGGTGGAGTCTGCGAGTTCCAGCGACACCGCGCCGGGTCCGGCCGGAGCCAGACGGACCCGTACCGCCGAGGCACCGGCCGCGTGCAGCCGGACACCGCTCCAGGCGAACGGGAGTCGTCCCTGGCCGGTCTTCTCGACGAGCGCGCCGAGTCCGGCCGCGTGGAGGGTCGCGTCCAGGAGCGCCGGGTGGAGCCCGAACCAGTCGGCCGCCTCCGCCGTCTCCTCGTCCAGGCTCACCTCGGCGTACACGGCGTCGCCGTGGAGCCAGGCCGAGCGCAGGCCCTGGAAGGCGGGGCCGTAGTCGAATCCGGCCGCGGCCAGGCCTTCGTAGAGGCCGTCGATGTCCACCGGTTCTGCTCCGGCCGGCGGCCAGGCCGTGAGGTCAGCCGCGGGGGTCGCGGCGTCGCCTGTGGTGAGGACGCCGGTGGCGTGCCGCGTCCACGGCTCGTCGGCGGGGACGTCCTCGTCACGGGAGTACAGCGACAGGGAGCGTCGGCCGGACTCGTCGGCACCGGCGACGGACAGCCGCAGCTGGACTCCGCCACGCTCGGGGAGGACGAGCGGGGTCTCCAGGGTCAGCTCCTCCAGGACGTCGCAGCCGACCTGGTCGCCGGCGCGGACCGCCAGCTCGACGAAGGCCGTGCCGGGCAGGAGGACCGAGCCGAGGACGGCGTGGTCCGCGAGCCAGGGCTGGACGGCCGACGAGAGCCGGCCGGTGAAGAGGTACCCGTCCGAGTCGGGCAGTTCGACGGCCGCGCCGAGCAGCGGGTGGTCCGTCGCACCGAGGCCGAAGCCGGCTGCGTCGCCCGGGGTGTTCTGCGCGGTGGGTGCCGAGTCGAGCCAGTACCAGTCACGCTGGAAGGCGTACGTGGGCAGTTCCACCTTGCGCGCACCGGTCGGCGCGAAGTACGCCTCCCAGTCCACCACCGCACCGTGGGTGTGGGCAAGGGCGAGGGCGTTGCTCTGGGTCTCGGGCTCGGGGCGGCCGGTGCGGAGGGCGGGCGCGAACCGGGCCCCGTCCTCCAGGCAGTCCTGGGCCATCGCGGAGAGCACGCCGTCGGGGCCGAGTTCGACGTAGGTCGTGACTCCGGCGGCTTCCAGGACGCGGATGCCGTCGAGGAAGCGGACCGCCTCGCGGACGTGGCGGACCCAGAAGTCGGCGGAGCCCATCTCGTCGGTGACGAGGGCGCCGGTCAGGTTGGAGACGACCGGGATGCGCGGGGCGCCGTACGACAGTTCCTCGGCGATCTTACGGAAGGCGTCGAGCATGCCGTCCATGTGCGGCGAGTGGAACGCGTGGCTGACGGTCAGCCGCTTGGACTTGCGGTCCGGGAAGGCCTCCGCGACCGCGACCGCCGCGTCCTCGTCCCCGGCGACGACCACCGCCCGGGGGCCGTTGAT
>NZ_JBEORW010000166.1:0-1886 GCF_040302565.1 Streptomyces sp. NPDC097981 | reverse complement strand
CGCGCGTCGGGCCTCGGCCATGCCCGCCGACGAGAAGCAACCGAACCACCACTGCACACCAGCTCAGCCACTCGAAGCGAAACAGGGAGGCTAGCCTGCGCGTTTCATCTGGGGTCGCGTCCGAATCATGATCGAAAAAGCGAAAATGCCTTCTGCGCTGCAACGATGAGGCTTGTCTAAGGTCCCAGTCGTTCCAGCAGGAAGGCACTTTCTGCGTGCACCCTACCCGCTCACGTCCCAAGCTTGTCGTCAGCGCCGACGGGCACGGGGTGGTCAGCCACGCCGGCTCGCGTCTGCTCGCGGATCTGGCCGACGCCACCACGCTGACCAGTGCCTTCTCCGATGCCCTGCACCGGCTGCGGCCGCGCGGGACCGGGCACGATCCCGGCCGTGTCGCGGTGGACCTGGCGGTGATGCTCGCCGACGGCGGCGAGGCAATCGCCGACCTGGCAGTGCTCCGCGACCAGCGCGACGTGTTCGACCCCGTCGCCTCCGCCCCGACCGCCTGGCGAGTGCTGGCCGGCATCGACGCGGCAGCCCTGAACGCCCTACGGGCAGCGCGGGCCACCGCCCGCGAGGTCGCCTGGCTGCAGGCCGGCGAGACCGGACGCCCGATACCCGCATCGCATGCCGGAGGACGTGAACTGCCAGGTCTGGTACTGGACATCGACGCCACCCTGGTCACCTGCCACTCCGAGAAGGAAGGGGCCGCCGCCACCTACAAACGCGGCTTCGGTTACCACCCGATGCTGTGCTTCCTGGACAACACCGGCGAGGCCCTGGCAGGTCTCCTGCGACCGGGCAACGCCGGCGCGAACACCGCCGCCGACCACATCACCGTCCTCGACCAGGCCCTCGCCCAGATCCCCGACGCCCTCCGCCACGGCACCCCTGTCCTCGTCCGCGCCGACAGCGCGGGCGGCGCCAAGACCTTCCTCGCCCACCTGCGAGCCCTGCGGCAAAGCGGGATCCGGACCACGTTCTCGGTCGGGTACGCCGTCACCGACCAGGTCCGCAGAGCCATTCGCGCACTGCCCGAACAGGTCTGGCACCCCGCCCTGGAACAGGACGGCTCCCTCCGTGCCGGGGCCGAGGTCGCCGAGCTGACCGGCCTGGTCGACCTCACCGGACACCCGGACGGCACCCGCATCATCGTCCGCCGTGAGCGGCCCCACCCCGGGGCCCAGCTGTCCCTGTTCGATCAGGACGAAGGCATGCGCCACCAGGTCTTCCTCACCGACACGCCCGCCGGCGAAGGTTCACTGCAGCACCTGGAGGTCCGCCACCGCGCCCACGCCAGGGTCGAGGACCACATCCGCTGCGGCAAGAGCTCCGGCTTCGGCCGCTTCCCCTCCCGCCACTTCGCGATCAACCAGGTCTGGCTGGAGCTGTCCCTGACCGCCATCGACCTGCTCGCCTGGACCCGAACCCTGCTGCTGGACGGCGAGTTGGCCACCGCCGAGCCCAAGAAACTCCGCTACCGCCTCCTGCACACTGCCGCCCGCATCACCCGCGGAGCCCGCCGCCTACGCCTGCGGATCGCCGCCGGCTGGCCCTGGCGCCACGAACTGACCGCCGCGTTCAGCCGCCTGATCGCACTGCCCCGACCGGCCACCTGACCGACGAAACCGCCACTGACCACCCACGACCCGAGGACCACAGGAGCACCCGACCCGCGCGCCGGGCCCTCGGCATGCCCGTTCCTCGACAGCAGCCTCATCACGACCGACCCGGAAGATCAACCCAGCTCAGCCAACCCCAACCGAAACGCGCAGGCTAAGGGTGTTGCAGGAGGTCAGACACCCCATGTCGTTCGGTGTCAAGCGGCATGGGGTTGGGCGTGGTGGGACCAGGCGGTCGCTTCGTCGTAGCGGGTGCGGGTTTTG
>NZ_JBEORW010000165.1:0-1907 GCF_040302565.1 Streptomyces sp. NPDC097981 | reverse complement strand
GTCGACGCCCCGTCGCCTCAGGTGGAGTGGGAGGACGGCGACGTCAGCCTGCTGACGGAGGCGGTGGACTGGCCGGAGACCGGCCGCCCGCGCCGGGCGGGCATCTCGTCGTTCGGTATCAGCGGCACCAACGCGCACACCATCATTGAGCAGCCCCCGACCGCCCCGGAGCGTGCGGAAGCGCCCGCGGAGGCCACGCCGCTGCCGGTCGTGCCCTGGGTGCTGTCGGCGAAGGGCGAGGACGCCCTCCGGGCGCAGGCACGCCGGCTCCAGGCACACGTACTGGCGGCGCCGGACGTGCGCCCGGTCGACGTCGCGTGGTCGCTGACGGCCAACAGGGCCTCCTTCGAGGACCGCGCGGCCGTGGTGGCCGCGGACCGGGACGGCCTGCTGGCCGCACTGGAGGCGCTGGCTGAGGGCCGCTCCACGCCGGGCGTGTTGACGGGCTCGCCGGTCGGCGGGAAGCTCGCCTTCCTCTTCACCGGGCAGGGCAGCCAGCGGCTCGGCATGGGCCGTGAGCTGTACGAGGCCCAGCCGGCGTTCGCGGCCGCGCTGGACGCGGTCTGCGAGCGGCTCGAACTGCCGCTGAAGGACGTCCTGTTCGGGGCGGACGCGGCTGTTCTGGACCGTACGGAGTACGCGCAGCCGGCGTTGTTCGCGGTCGAGGTGGCGCTGTTCCGGCTGCTGGAGTCGTGGGGTGTGAAGCCGGACTTCCTGGCCGGTCACTCCATCGGTGAGATCGCGGCGGCGCACGTCGCCGGGGTGCTGTCGCTGGACGACGCGTGCACGCTTGTCGCTGCTCGTGGCCGTCTGATGCAGGCCCTGCCGTCCGGTGGCGTGATGATCGCGCTCCAGGCCTCCGAGGACGAGGTCCTGCCGCTGCTGACCGAGCGCGTGAGCATCGCGGCCGTCAACGGTCCGCAGTCGGTGGTCGTCGCTGGCGACGAGGACGCGGCGATGGCCGTGGTCGAGGCGTTCGCCGACCGGAAGCACAAGCGGCTGACCGTGAGCCACGCGTTCCACTCGCCGCACATGGACGGCATGCTGGAGGACTTCCGCCAGGTGGTGGCAGGCCTGACGTTCAATGCACCCCGCATCCCGGTGGTCTCCAACCTGACCGGCGCGCTCGTCTCGGACGAGATGGCCTCTGCCGAGTTCTGGGTCCGGCACGTCCGCGACGCCGTCCGCTTCCTCGACGGCATGCGCGCCCTGGAGGCCGCGGGGGTCACCACGTACCTCGAACTCGGTCCGGGAGGCGTGCTCTCGGCCATGGGCCAGGAGTGCGTGACCACCGACGGAGTTGCCTTCGTACCGGTGCTGCGCGCCGGGCGTCCCGAGACCGAGACGGTGGTCGCGGCAGTGACGCAGGCTCATGCTCGAGGCCTTGAAGTGAACTGGCAGGCCTTCTATGCCGGTTCGGGTGCCCGCTACGCTGAGCTCCCGACGTACGCCTTCCATCGGCAGCGCTACTGGCTGCCGATGGCGGGAGCGACGCGGAGCGGCGCCGCCGACGAGGTGGACTCCCGCTTCTGGGAGGCCGTGGAGCGCGAGGACCTGGAGTCGCTCGCCGCCACGCTGGACATGGACGACGCGAACGCCTGGGACAAGGTGCTGCCGGCGCTGCCGACCCTCTCGGCCTGGCGTCGCGGCCTGCGGACCCAGTCCGAGGTGGACCGCTGGCGTTACCGGGTGTCGTGGAAGCCGCTGACGGATGCGGCGGGCTCTGGTGCGCGGCTGTCGGGCTCGTGGCTGCTGGTCGTCCCCGCCGGTGGCGTGGATGACACCGTTGTGGCGGATGCGCTGGCGGGGGGCGGCGCTGCGGTTCGGCGGGTTGTTGTCGAGCCGGGTATGGACCGTGCTGCTCTGGCTGGGTTGTTGTCCGGTGTGGGTGCCGCCGCTGGTGTGGT
>NZ_JBEORW010000164.1:0-2092 GCF_040302565.1 Streptomyces sp. NPDC097981 | reverse complement strand
CCCTCTCTGGCAAAGTGAGAAAAGTCAGCCATACTGGATGATTCATTGAGTCGAGGGCGGAGAAGGAGTAGTCCCAGGTGGCCAGCACCAACGACCACAGGGCCCCGGATCCGCAGGTGGAGCCCCGTTCCACGAACCGCCGGTTCTCGGCGGCGTACAAGCAGAGGATCCTTGCCGAGTACGACACCCTGGACAAGCAGGGCAAGGGCGCGCTGCTGCGACGCGAGGGGTTGTACTCCTCGCTGATCTCGGCATGGAAGAGCCAGCGCGACGCCGGGGCCGCCGAGGCCCTGGCCGCACCGGCGGGCCGGCCTAAGGCGGACCCGCGGGACAAGGAGATCGCCAAGCTGAAGAATGAGGTTGCCCGGTTGGAGAAGGAGCTGGGCAAGGCCCGCACCGTGATCGAGGTGCAGGGAAAACTCTCCGCGCTGCTGGACCAGCTCGCCACGGGCAGCGCGACCGAGGACGGCGAGACGAAGTAGTAGCGGCTCCCGTGCACCGCCTGACCGGCGCGGCCGGCACGGTGTTCGAGGGCGCCCGCGAGGCCGCTCTGGAGGAACTGGCCGGTGTGGTCGGACGGGTGCGGGCCTGTGTGGCGCTGGGCGTGAACCGGGCGACCTGGTATCGCCACCATCGCCAGTCACCACCCCCGCCGAGGTCCGTGCGCGAGCGCCGCCCGCATCCGAAGGCGCTGACGCCCGCCGAGCGTGAGGCGGTGGTGGCCAAGCTCAACGGCGAGCGGTTCCGCGATACGGCACCGGCCGAGGTCTACGCCACGCTGCTGGACGAAGGCGTCTACCTCTGTTCGGAATCGACGATGTATCGGATCCTGCGCGAGCGCGGCGAGGTCCGCGAACGGCGCCGCCAGGCCACTCACCCGCCGCGCAAGAAACCCGAGCTGATGGCGGACGCGCCCAACCGGGTGTGGTCCTGGGACGTCACCCGGCTGAAAGGGCCGGACAAGCGGGTCTTCTACTGCCTCTACACGGTGATCGACATCTACAGCCGCTACACGGTCGGCTGGATGGTCACCACCCACGAAAGCGAGGAACTCGCCAAGCAGTTCATCGAGGACACCGTCGCCAAACACGGAATCGACGACGGCGAGTTGACGATCCATTCCGACCGGGGAGCGATCCAGACCGCCAAGTCAGTCGCGGTCCTGATGGCCGACCTCGGCGTCACCAGGTCGCACTCCAGGCCGAAGATCTCCAACGACAATCCGTACTCCGAGGCCCAGTACAAGACGATCAAGTACCGGCCCGACTACCCGGACCGGTTCGGTTCGCTGTCCCATGCCCGGCACTGGTGCGCGGAGTTCTTCCACTGGTACCACTACGAGCACCGGCACAGCGGCATCGGCTACCACACGCCCTACGACGTCCACCACGGCGAAGCCGTTCTCGTCCGCGAACTACGGGCCAAGGTCCTCGCCGACGCCTACAACCAGTACCCCGAACGCTTCGTCCGCAAGTTCCCCGAACCACCCTCCATACCCGACCAGGCCTGGATCAACAGGCCCACCCACGACGCGACGTTCCCGGCCGAGCGTTCGCAGGAGATCCGATGATCAAGATCGAGTACCGCCGGACTGGGCCATACGTGGACCGCGGTCGGGAGCACCAGGAGGAAGTGGACCTCGCCGTGGTCACCCGTGCTGACCTGCGTTGGTACTACTTCCTGTCCGACCTCTCGTTCACGATCCACGAGAAAGAGCTGGCCCCGCCGTGGTCGTGGACCCCCGTGTTCGACTTCCTGTGGTCGATGAAGGGCGTACTCGAACACCTGGATCGGGGCGAGCACTCGACGATCGGCTTCACCGAGAACGCGGAGCTGATCGAGTTCGTCCCGGAAGACGGGAAGGTGCGGATCTCGTGCACCTATGCGACGGCCGAGGCGGTCTGCGAGCTCGCTGACCTCAAGGACGCCTGGCAGGTCTTCCGACAGACCGTACTGAGCGAGCTCAGTGGCGAGCACCCGCGTCTCGCGGCCAACTCAGTGCTCGCGGAACTCCGGCTCTGACCGCCAGGCCCGGTGTTTCCGACCCAAAGTTAGACACGATCACCTGCCTTGATCACTTTGACAGGTTCCG
>NZ_JBEORW010000163.1:0-2290 GCF_040302565.1 Streptomyces sp. NPDC097981 | reverse complement strand
CCGCGAGCGTGGTGCCGTCGCTGCTCGGTGTGCTGGAGCCCGGGGACCTGGCGGGCGTCGGCTCGCTGGTGGTCGGCGCCGAGGCGATCGAACCGGGCCTGGCGGCCGCGTGGGCGCGGGACCGGAACCTGGTCAACACCTACGGACCCACCGAAGCCACCGTGATCGTGGCCACCGGATCGGTCGACCCCGGACGCGAGGGGACGGTCCCCTTCGGTTCACCGACGGCCAACACCCGGCTGTACGTCCTCGACGGATCGCTCCAGCCGGTCGCGGCCGGTGTCGTGGGCGAGCTGTACGTGGCGGGCGCGCAGCTTACGCGCGGCTACCACGGCCGCCCCGAACTCACCGCCGAACGCTTCGTCGCCTGCCCCTTCGCCGGGGCCGGGGCGCGGATGTACCGGACCGGCGACCTCGCCCGCTGGGAGACCGACGGCCAGCTGACCTTCGCCGGGCGGGCCGACGAGCAGGTCAAGCTGCGCGGGTTCCGCATCGAACTGGGCGAGGTGCAGTCCGTGGCGGCCGGGCACCCGGAGGTGGCACAGGCCGCCGTCGTCGCCCGTGAGGACACGCCCGGCGACAAGCGCCTCGTCGCCTACGTCGTGCCTGCGGACGGCGCGGATGCCGGACTGCCGGCGTCGGTGCGCGCGCTCGTGGCCGAGCGTCTGCCGGAGTACATGGTCCCGGCCACGGTCGTGGTGCTGGACGAGCTGCCCCTGACCGTGAACGGCAAGCTGGACCGCAAGGCCCTACCCGCGCCCGACTACGGCGACGCGGTGAGCCCGGGCCGGGCCCCCTCCACCCTCCACGAGGAGATCCTCAGCGGCGTCTTCGCCCAGGTGCTGGGCGTGGACACCGTCGGCGTCGACGACGACTTCTTCACCCTCGGCGGCCACTCCCTCCTCGCCGTTCGCCTGGTCAGCCGCGTGCGGGCCGTGCTCGACGTGGAAGTGCCGCTCCGTGCGCTGTTCGAGGCGCCGACGGTGGCCCGGCTCGCGGCCAGGATCGCCGGCGCCGACCGGGCCCGCCTGGCGCTGGCCGCCCGGGAACGCCCCGAGCGGGTGCCGCTGTCGTTCGCGCAGCGCCGCCTGTGGTTCATCGGCCAGCTGGAGGGGCCGAGCGCGACCTACAACATCCCGATGGTGCTCCGCCTGGCGGGCCGGGTCGACGCCGAGGCGCTCGGCGCCGCCCTGCGGGACGTCATCGGCCGCCACGAAGCGCTGCGCACGGTGTTCGCGGTCGCCGACGGCGAGCCGTACCAGCAGGTGCTGGACCTGGCGGACCTGCCGTGGAAGCTCGACGTCGTGGACCTCTCCACCACGGTGGCCGACGTGGACACCGCGGTGTCGGAGGCGGCGCGGTACGCCTTCGACCTCTCGGCTGAAGTGCCCATCCGGGCCTGGCTGTTCTCGGCCGACGCGGACGAGCACGTGCTCGTCGTGACCGTGCACCACATCGCCGGTGACGCCTGGTCGATGGGACCGCTGGCCCGTGACGTCTCCGCCGCGTACGCCGCGCGCCAGGAGGGGCGGGCGCCCGAGTGGGAGCCGCTGCCGGTGCAGTACGCGGACTATGCGATGTGGCAGCGCGAACTGCTCGGCGACGACCAGGACCCGGACAGCGTCGTCTCCCAGCAGATGGCCTACTGGCGCGAAGCGCTGACCGGGATCCCCGAGGAACTGGCGCTGCCCTTCGACCACGCGCGCCCGTCGGTGGCCAGCCACCGCGGGCACGGAATCTCCCTGGAGATCCCGGCGGAGGTGCACGCGCGGCTGGTGGAGCTGGCGCACGCCGAGGGCGTGACGGTCTTCATGGTGCTCCAGGCAGCGCTGGCGGTCACGCTGTCGCGGTTCGGCGCCGGAACGGACATCCCGATCGGGTCGGCGAACGCCGGACGTACGGACGAAGGACTGGACGACCTCGTCGGCTTCTTCATCAACACGCTGATGCTGCGTGCGGACCTGTCGGGGGACCCGACGTTCCGCGAACTGCTGGCGCGGGTACGGGAGGCCGGTCTGTCGGGCTTCGCGCACCAGGACGTGCCGTTCGAGCGGCTGGTCGAGGAACTCGCCCCGACGCGCTCCCTGGCCCGGCACCCGCTGTTCCAGGTGATGCTCACCCTGCAGAACAACGCGGATGCGGCCCTGGACCTGCCCGGGGTCCGGGCGGGAGGGACATCGGCCGGTGTGCCGGTGGCCAAGTTCGACCTCGAGTTCAGTGTCGGCGAGTCCTTCGGGCCCGGCGGTGTGCCGGCGGGTCTGCGTGGCGCGGTGGTCGCGGCGGCGGACCT
>NZ_JBEORW010000162.1:0-2300 GCF_040302565.1 Streptomyces sp. NPDC097981 | reverse complement strand
GATCCTCCTGCGCGGCAGGCGACAGACGACGCATGTCCCGATCCTCGCTCACACCCCACCAACGATCAGGAAACCCATCAGTTTCGCCTCAATATGTCCGCCAGGGCCGCGTCAACTCTGTCTGACACGCAGCGATACCGCCACACCGGCGTGATCGGACGGCCACAGTCCGTTGGGGGTCCGATCGTTCGCATGGTCTCCGATCACTCTGGCGCGGAACGGCGACAGCCGTGGGGGTTGGTAGAAGACGTAATCGACGCGGTGGTCCAGCTTGGACGGCAGGTTGCGCAGATCGGGGTCCTGCCGGACGGTGAATCCGTCCCCGGGACCGCGCACAGCCCGCCACGCGTCGTCGTAGCCGCCGGAGGTGAACGTACCGTACGGGCCCGTGGCGTCGGTGGGCAGGGAGTTGAAGTCCCCGACAGCAGTGACCGGGTACGGCGACTGGGCCAGTGCGGTGTACAGCTCGTTGCCCTGGGCGTTTCGGATGGGCGGCGCCGCCGGTTCCAGATGCGTGTTGGCCACCCGTACCGTTTCCGGCCGATTGCTGACCGGTCGGTCAGCGTGGGTGAGGCTGACGTCCACCGCCGACCAGCCGCGCGGGATGGTGAGAGTGATGCCGGCCGGGGTGGTGACGACCAGCTTCGCCGCAAAGAGGTGCGACTGCGGATTCGTTACCGGGAGACCGTCCTCTACCAGGATCACGTCACGGTCGGTGAAGCTCGCCTGTTCGGTGGCGCTGATCGGCAGGGTGGCGCTGAGGGTCGTGTCGGTCGCGGCGGCGTGGTAGTGGAGACCGGCCGCGCGCAGCTCCCGGATCAGGATGTCGAGGAAGTCGTAGGTGGTGGTGAGGGAGCCGTTCAGTGGTCCCTTCTTCCACAGGGCGACTTCCTGCAGGCCGATGACCTCTGGGTGTTCCCGCCGGAGCAGCCGGGAGATCGCTCGGGCACGGGACGGGAAGTCGGTGGCGACCATCTGGTCGTAGGCGATGCCGGCTCGCCTGACGAGTTCCTGAGGGGTGGGGGCTGTCAGCAGCGGCGTGAGGTCGGCGCCCTGATAGATGTTGTACGTGGTGACCTTCAGCTGTCGTGGGGGCTTGGCCTGAGCTGGGGCAGCCAGACCGAGCACCGTAGCCGCCAGTCCAACGACGGCGAAGAGTGCCGTCATCCTGCGTGCCAATGCGCTCTCCTTCTCGTATTGATGCAAAACCGCATGAAGATGCGAGTATCAGGAGAAATCGAGGACGTGACGACCGCAACTTTGATCACCTTTTTGCGGCAGTAGATCACCCGTTTAAGCGGTTGCGGGGTCTCCGAACCCGCCGACGACAGACAGGGGCGGGGGAATGGGCGGACGGGCTGCTGGTCGCGGTGCTCGGCGGCTACTGCTTCCTGGTGAAGCTGCCGGCGTCGGCCTCGGTGAGGATGTCGAGCTTGACCAGGCGTTTCAGTTTGGCGCGGGGTGCCTTCGATGTTCTTCGGTAGGAGTTCGTGGTCGAGGGCTTCGCAGACGTCCCGGGCCCGCAGCGGTCCGGTCGCATCGTTGAAGACGGCGAGGTCCCTGTACGCCCCGCACACGCCGCCGTGCGTGGGTGACACCGTCGGTGTTTCGGAACCGCGATGGGCAAGCTCGGGGACAGCCTCGGCCAGGCGGTGGCGAAGGCGTTCACACGCCCCGCCCCCAAGTCGGCACAGGCGCAGATGAAGTACCTCGTCAAACAGCTCAAGGAACCAAGGCCGCAGCCGAAGCCCTGGGCGTCTCCCAGCGCACCGCGGAGCGGTACGTCACCGGCAAACTCAAGCAGCCCCGCAAAGGAGCTCGCAGCCCGCCTCGCGGGAGAAGTACGCAAGCGCTGGCAGCCGCAGATCCGGGCCAAGGCGAAGAAGGCCGCCGCCACCAGCGGCGGACTCATCATCGAGACCCGCGTCCGCTTCGGCTACACCGCCGCCGCCGGCACCACCGACGACGGCCGCATGCGCCACCTGACCCAGGGCCTGCCCCCGACCTACGCCGCCCGCCTCTTCGAAGCCCAGGAGCAAGGCGCCACCGAGCAGCAGCTCCTCGACATCGTCGCCGAGGGGTTCCAGGAGATCTACTTCAAGGACCGCGGCCGCCGTGTCAGCGGACTTCTGGTCGAGTTCACGGACGTCGACCACATTGATGTCCAGCTGTGAGTGACTCTCGCGACCCGTCCTGAACTGCAGGTGAACCGTTCCGGGTTCGGTAGGGACTCGATCGTTTGAGAGGATCGAGTCATGGCACGTCCTTCCCAGTACCCGCTTGAGCTGCGCCGTCGTGCG
>NZ_JBEORW010000161.1:0-2475 GCF_040302565.1 Streptomyces sp. NPDC097981 | reverse complement strand
CCCCTGCCCCGTGAACAGGAAGGCGAGCCCGCCACCCGACACGGCACCCCGCACCAGCCCCGGAACCTGCTCGCCGGCGGCCAGGGCCGTCAGGCCGGCGGCCAGCGCATCGCTGCTGGCTGGGTCCGCGACCAGGACCGCCCGCGTCTCGAACGCGGACCGCCCCGTCGCGAGCGAGTACGCGATGTCGGCGGGTGCGGCCTGCGGGTTCTGGGCCAGCCACGACGCGAGCTGCTGCGCCTGGGCGCGCAGTCCGGCGGGGTTCTTGCCCATGATGGTGAAAGGCAGCACCGGAGCAGCCGATCCGGTGCCGGTACCGGCGTCGTGGCCCGGTGCGGTCGCCTCGTCGGTCGCCGGGGCCTCTTCGATGATGGTGTGGGCGTTCGTGCCGCTCAGGCCGAAGGAGGAGACAGCGGCGCGGCGCGGGCGCCCGGTCTCGGGCCATTCCACCTGCTCGGTAAGGAGCGCGACCTCGCCCGCCGTCCAGTCGACGTGCGGCGTGGGCTCGTCCACGTGCAGGGTCTTGGGCAGCACACCGTGGCGCATCGCCATGACCATCTTGATCACACCGGCAACGCCCGCGGCGGCCTGCGTGTGCCCGATGTTCGACTTCAGGGAGCCGAGCAGCAGGGGCCGGCCCTCGCTGCGGTCCTGGCCGTACGTGGCCAGCAGCGCCTGGGCTTCGATCGGGTCGCCGAGCCGGGTACCCGTACCGTGCGCCTCGACGGCGTCGACGTCCGCGGCCGAGAGGCCGGCAGCCGCCAGGGCCTGGCGGATGACGCGCTGCTGGGAGGGCCCGTTCGGGGCGGTGAGCCCGTTGCTCGCGCCGTCCTGGTTGATCGCTGAACCCCGGACCACGGCCAGCACCGGGTGGCCGTTCCTGCGCGCGTCCGACAGCCGCTCGACGAGCAGCATGCCGACGCCCTCGCCCCAGCCCGTTCCATCGGCAGCGGCGGCGAACGCCTTGATGCGACCGTCCTCCGCCAGGCCACGCTGACGGCTGAAGTCGACGAAGGCGTCGGGGGTGGACATCACGGTCACACCACCGGCGAGCGCCATGGAGCACTCGCCCTGGCGCAGCGCCTGAACGGCCAGGTGCAGGGCGACGAGCGACGACGAGCACGCGGTGTCGACCGTCACCGCAGGGCCTTCGAGACCGAACACGTACGAGAGGCGGCCGGAAACGACGCTCGCCGCGTTGCCCGTGCCGACGTGGCCTTCGAGGCCGCCGGCTTCACCCGCGACCAGGGAGAGGTAGTCCTGGCCGTTGGTGCCGACGAACACGCCGGCCTGGCTGCCCTTCAGTACGGCGGGGTCGATGCCGGCCCGTTCGAAGGCCTCCCACGAGGTCTCCAGCAGCAGGCGCTGCTGGGGATCCATGGCGAGGGCCTCGCGCGGGGAGATCCCGAAGAAGTCGGCGTCGAACTCGGCGGCGTCGTAGAGGAAGCCACCCTCGCGGGTGTAGGAGGTACCCGGCTGGTCCGGGTCGGCGTCGTAGAGGCGGTCCAGATCCCAGCCGCGGTCCGCGGGGAATTCGGCGACCGCGTCCGTACCGTGTGCCAGCAGCTGCCATAGGTCTTCCGGTGTACGCACCCCGCCGGGAAAACGGCAGCTCATGGCCACGATCGCGATGGGATCGCCGTCGGCCGACACGGCGGCGCGCTGCGGGGCGTCGGCCTTGGGCGCGCTGCCCACGAGCTCCTCGCGCAGGTACTCCGCGAGGGCCGAAGAGGTCGGGTAGTCGTAGACGAGGGTGGTGGGGAGCCGCAGCGCGGTGGCAGCGCCGAGGCGGTTGCGCAGGTCGACGGCGGTCAGGGAGTCGAACCCGAGCTCCTTGAAGGCGCGTTCGGCGCCGACGGCGTCCGAGCCGTCGTGGCCCAGGACGGCGGCGACGTGGGTGCGGACCAGGCTGAGCAGCTCCCGCTCCTGCTCGGCGCGAGGCAGCTCGGCCAGCTTCGCGAACGCGGCACCGGCGACGTCGGCGCCCGTGACCACGGTCCCCTGCCCGGCGGCAGCGGCGGTGTCCTCCGGGCCGCCGGTGACGAAGTCGCCGACCAGCGGGTTGGGGCGGACTCCCGCCACGATCGCGGAGAAACGGTCCCAGGCGATGTCCGCGACGGTCAGGGCGACCTCGTCGGCGCCAATGGCCTCAGCCAGCACGGCGATCGCGGCGTCGGGGGCCATCGGAGGCACACCCTCGCGCCGCATCCGCGCATCCATGGCCTCGTCGGCGGCCATGCCGCCTTCGGCCCAGGGACCCCAGGCGAGCGAGGTCGCGGCCAGCCCGGCGGCACGACGCTGCTCGGCGAGGGCGTCGAGGTAGGCGTTGGCGGCGGCGTAGTTGGCCTGACCGGCAGCACCAATGGTGCCGCTCATCGAGGAGAACAACACGAACGCCGAAAGCTCGATACCGAGCTCGCCAGTCAGCTCGTGCAGGTTGAGCGCCGAGGTCGCCTTCGCACGCAACACGCTGTC
>NZ_JBEORW010000160.1:0-2476 GCF_040302565.1 Streptomyces sp. NPDC097981 | reverse complement strand
TGTGACCTAATTCCTTATTAGCGGGCTGTGAGAGGCAGAGCGGTTGCCGCCACCCAGGCCCGCAGAGGTGGTGGTGATGGGGCCGGGGAGACACCTGCATACGACCCGGCCACCGAGGCCTCCTGTGAGATCGGTGCCACCCGGGAACTCCACGGTCACCACCACACAGCCGCCCGCTGCCGGCCGGGGGCACCAAGCGGACGCATAGCTGTGACCCGGCGCTCGACGCCCTACCGCAGAGTTGCGCCGCCTGATACCTCTGACCGTCGGCGGGCGGTGGTGATCATTTGTTGGTGATGTTGGCGGTGCGAGCCCGTTCCACGGTGACCTCTCGAAAGGCCCGAGCCTTGAGCTCCGGCACAGACCGAGGCCCGCGGAGCGAGCTGGTGCCACGCAACAACTAGTGCGATGTCGGCCCGAGACGAGGCCTGGAATTAGGGAGCTGAGTGGCCCCACATGCGCTCGCGGATCAGTGCCCGAGCATGCCCTGACCAGGGAGAACAAGCATGATCTACTGTGGGATCGACTGGGCCGAACGGACCCACGACGTCGCCCTCGTCAACGACAGCGGCCAGCTGCTGGCCAAGCGCCGCATCACCGACGACGCGGCCGGCTACCAGCTCCTGCTCGACCTCCTCGCCGAACACGGCGACACAGCCGAGGAGCCGATCCCGGTCGCCATCGAGACCGGCCGCGGCCTGCTGGTCGCCATCCTGCGCGCCGGGGGCCGCAAGGTGTTCGCGATCAATCCGATGGCCGCCGCCCGCTACCGCGACCGCCACGGCGTCTCCCGCAAGAAGTCCGACCCCGGCGACGCCCTGATCCTGGCGAACATCCTGCGCACCGACATGCCCATGCACCGCCCGCTCCCCGCCGACACCGACCTCGCCCGCGCGATCGCGGTGCTGGCCCGAGCCCAGCAGGACGCCACTTGGAACCGCCAGCAGATCTCCAACCAGCTCCGCTCCTTGCTCCGCGAGTACTACCCCGCCGCCCTCGACGCATTCGGACCCTGGCAGAACGGCCTCTGCCGACCCGAGGCCCGCGAACTCCTCAAACTCGCCCCCACCCCGGCCCGCGCCGCCCGCCTGACCCGCAGCCAGATCGCCGCCGCCCTCAGACGCGCCGGCCGCAGCCGCAAGCTCAACACCGAGACCGACCGCCTGCGCGAGGTCTTCCGCGCCGAGTACGCCCACCAGCCCCAGCTCGTCGAGGACGCCCTCGGCAAGCAGATGCTCGCCCTCCTGCACCAGCTGGACGCCACTTGCCAAGCCGCCGAGGAACTCGCCCAGGCCGTCGAGGAGCTCTTCCCCCAGCACCCCGACGCGGAGATCCTGCTGTCCTTCCCGGGCCTGGGCACCCAGCTGTCCGCCCGCGTCCTGGCCGAGGTCGGCGACGACCGCACCCGCTTCGCCGACGCCCGCGGCCTCAAGGCCTACGCCGGAGCCGCGCCGGTCACCCGCGCTTCCGGCAAGAAGAGCCACATCGGCCGGCGCATGGTCAAGAACGACCGCCTCAACCACGTCGGCTATCTCTGGGCGTTCTCAGCCCTCACCGCCTCACCCGGAGCCGGCGCCCACTACCGCGCCCGCCGCGAACACGGAGACTGGCACGCCGCCGCCCAACGCCATCTCTTCAACCGCCTGCTCGGACAACTGCACCACTGCCTCCAGCACCACGAACGGTTCGACGAGAACACCGCCTTTCCCACACCAGCTCTCACTGCAGTCGCGGCTTGACCAGCTGCTTCGCGCGCTTCGCTGAGACTGCTCACAGCTTCGGCCGTTGACACCCCGGTGAGGCAGACTGCCCGCCATGACAACGGCTGAGCACGACGTCCCGAACTCCTGGAGCCGCATCGGCACCTGGCTCACTACGCACACCCGACGAGGCCCGGCGAGACCAGCACCGGATGCCGCCCGCCTCGACGCGTTCGAGGCAGACCTCGGCCTGCCCCTGCCCGCCGACCTGCGGGCCTGGTGGCTGCTGCCCGACGTCAATGCGAGCTACTGGATTCCGGACGAGTTCGCCCCGGTCTCACTAGACGAGGCCCTGGAGACCCACGACATCTGGCTGCTGGTCGCACAGCAGGAAGGCGACTCGTTCGACGAGAACGGCCAGCCCGAGAGCCGCTACCAGCGGGAGTTCATGCCGATCGCGTTGAACCCCGGCGGCGACGGACTGATCGTCGACCTGCGCCCCGGTGACACCCATGGCGCGGTACTCCTCTGGGACCACGAGACCTGGATCCTGGACGTTCCCCAGTGGGCCTCGGTGACTTCGATGCTCCGCGACATCGTCTGCGCGCTGGAGGCCGGAAGGCCAGCGCTGCTGAGCCACGCGGCTCTCGGCGGCTCGCAGGAACCCAGCATCGCCACCATCGACGGCGCACCCGATCTTGCCTGGCATCCCACCACTCCAGACCGCTGATCAGACCCATCCCGCTTGACGCTTAACCGCGTGCGATGTCTGCGGT
>NZ_JBEORW010000159.1:0-2495 GCF_040302565.1 Streptomyces sp. NPDC097981 | reverse complement strand
AACAGGACGTCCTTCAGCGGCAGTTCCAGCCGCTCGCACACCGCGTCCAGCGCGGCCGCGAACACCGGATAGGCCTCGTACAGCTCACGGCCCATGCCCAGCCGCTGGCTCCCCTGCCCGGTGAACAGGAAGGCCAGCTTCCCGGCCCCGGCAGCGCCCACCGTGCCACGCGTCACGCCAGCGTGGGCCAGGTCGTCGTTCCCCAGCGCCTCCAGCCCGCGCAGCAGTTCCTCGCGGTCGCCCGCCACGACCACCGCGCGGTGGTCGAAGGCGGCACGTCGCGTCGCCAGCGAGTAGGCCACGTCGACGGCCCGCAGCTCGGCCGACTCCTCCAGGCGCGCCCGCAGACGGGCCGCCTGGCCGCGCAGCGCGTCCGCCGACCTCGCGGACAGCACGTACGGCAGCACCGGCCCGCCGTCACCTTCGGCGGCAGTCACAGCCGCCTCCTCCAGGGCCTGCTCGATGATCGTGTGCGCGTTGGTACCGCTGATGCCGAACGACGACACACCGGCCCGGCGCGGGCGGCCCGTCTCCGGCCACGGCGTGTTCTCGGTGAGCAGCGTGACGGCGCCGTCCTCCCAGTCCACGTGCGGGGTCGGCTCGTCCACGTGCAGCGTCTTGGGCAGGACCCCGTGCCGCATCGCCATGACCATCTTGATGATCCCGGCGACGCCGGCGGCGGCCTGCGTGTGACCCATGTTGGACTTGATGGAGCCCAGCCACAGCGGCTCGTCCGCCGCGCGCTCCCGGCCGTACGTGGCCAGCAGTGCCTGCGCCTCGATCGGGTCCCCCAGGGTCGTACCCGTGCCGTGCGCCTCGACCACGTCGATCTGCTCGCTGGTGAGTCCGCCGGAGGCCAGTGCCTGCCGGATGACGCGCTGCTGGGACGGACCGTTCGGGGCGGTCAGGCCGTTGCTCGCACCGTCCTGGTTGATCGCGGAGCCGCGGACCACGGCGAGCACCGGGTGACCGAGGCGGCGGGCGTCCGACAGGCGTTCGACGAGCAGCATGCCCGCGCCCTCGGCCCAGCTGGTGCCGTCGGCGGCGGCGGCGAAGGACTTGATGCGGCCGTCGGCGGCCAGACCGCGTTGGCGGCTGAACTCGGTGAAGGTGCCCGGCGTCGACATGACGGTGACACCGCCGGCCAGGGCCATAGTGCACTCGCCGCCCCGCAGCGCCTGGATCGCCCAGTGCAGCGCGACGAGGGAGGAGGAGCAGGCCGTATCGACTGTGACCGCCGGGCCCTCCAGGCCGAAGGCGTACGAGACGCGGCCCGAGGCGATGCTGCCGGAGTTGCCGGTGCCGAGGTATCCCTCGACGCCGTCGGGCACGGAGCTGATCCGGGTGGCGTAGTCGTGGTACATCACGCCGGCGAAGACGCCGGTCCGGCTGCCCCGCATGGTGGCCGGGTCGATGCCGGCCCGCTCGAACGCCTCCCACGAGGTCTCCAGCAGGAGCCGCTGCTGCGGGTCCATCGCCACGGCCTCGCGCGGCGAGATCCCGAAGAACGCCGGGTCGAACCGGCCCGCGTCGTGGAGGAAGCCGCCGGAGCGGGTGTAGCTCGTGCCCTTGCCGTCCGGGTCCGGGTCGTACAGGGACTCCAGGTCCCAGCCGCGGCCCTGCGGGAACTCCGAGATGGCGTCGACGCCACCCACCACCAGACGCCACAGGTCCTCGGGGGTTTCGACCCCGCCGGGGTAGCGGCAGCTCATGCCGACGATCGCGATGGGGTCGTCGTGGAGCGCGGCGCCGAGGGATGCGGGCGCGGCGCCGGCCGCGGCGGCCGTCTCCTCGTCCGCGGTCAGGGACAGGCCCAGGACCTCGGTCCTCAGGTACGCGGCGAGCGCGCTCGGCGTGGGGTAGTCGAAGACGAGCGTGGCGGGCAGGCGTTCGCCGATGGCGGCGCCGAGGCGGTTGCGCAGTTCGACGGAGGTCAGGGAGTCGAAGCCGAGCTCCTTGAACGCCCGGTCGGCCGGCACCTCGTCGGTCGAGGCGTGGCCGAGCACGGCGGCCACCTCGGCCCGGACCGTCTCCAGCAGGGCCGCTTCCCGTTCCTCGGCGGGCAGCGCAGACAGCCTCGTGCGGAGCGCGGACCCGTCGGCCGTGGCACCCTGGCCCGCCGCCCGGCGGGCCGGTACGCGGACCAGGCCGCGCAGCAGGTCGGGAACCAGGCCGGTGCGCGCCTGGGCGCGGAGGGCGGCCAGGTCGAGCGGAAGGGGTACGAGCAGCGGGTCGTCCGTGCTGCGGGCCGCGTCGAACAGGGCGAGGCCGGTCTCCGGTGCGAGGACGCCGATGCCGCCGCGGTTGATGCGCTCGCGGTCGCCGTCGGCCAGGTCACCGCCCATGCCGCCGACGCTGGTCCACAGTCCCCAGGCCAGCGAGACACCCGGCAGACCCTGAGCCCGGCGGTGGGCGGCCAGGGCGTCCAGGAACACGTTGCCGGCCGCGTAGTTGGCCTGCCCGGCGCCACCGAAGACACCGGCGGCCGACGAGAA
>NZ_JBEORW010000158.1:0-2499 GCF_040302565.1 Streptomyces sp. NPDC097981 | reverse complement strand
TGCTGCCGGTCTGGCCGCGACTTCGCTCGCGTGGGGTCCGTGGGCCGAGGGCGGCATGGCCGCCGACGAGGCCCTTGAAGCCCGCATGCGCCGGGACGGCGTGCCCCCCATGAGCGCGCAGCCGGCGATCCGTGCCCTCCGGCAGGCGGTTGCCGCCGGGGACGCCTCGCTCACGCTGGCCGACGTCGAGTGGGAGCGGTACCTCTCCGGCCACACGGCCGTACGCCGCAGTGAACTGTTCAGCGAGCTGAGCGAGGTACGCGCCGCTCGTGCGGGCACCGAGGCGCGTGCCCGGGCGACCGCGCACGCGGACGGGCCGGTCACCCTCTCCGGGCGGCTCGCCGCGCTCGCCCCCGCCGAGCAGGTGCGGGAGCTGCTCGACCTGATCCGTACCCACGTGGCGGAGGTCCTCGGGCACGCGGGTACGGACGCCGTCGGTGCCGAACGCGCCTTCAAGGAGCTTGGGTTCGACTCCTTGACCGCCGTCGAGCTCCGCAACCGCCTCGGCGCGGCCACCGAGCTTCGGCTGCCCGTCACGCTGATCTACGACTACCCGACGTCCGCCGCGCTGGCCGACCACCTCCGTGACGAGCTCGTCGGCAGCGTCCCCGTCTCCGGCGCCCTGCTGCCCGTCGCCACCGCCGTCGACGGTGACCCGATCGCGATCGTGGCCATGAGCTGCCGGTTCCCCGGCGGCATCGCGTCCCCCGAGGACCTGTGGCAGCTGCTGGCGCACGGTACGGACGCGGTCGCCGACTTCCCGGCGGACCGCGGCTGGAACCTCGACCGCCTGTACAGCGCCGACCCGGACCAGCCGGGCACCTCGTACACCCGCAAGGGCGGTTTCGTCGCCGGAGCGGCGGAGTTCGACGCCGACTTCTTCGGGATCTCCCCGCGCGAGGCCCTCGCCATGGACCCGCAGCAGCGGCTCCTCCTGGAGACCTCGTGGGAGGCCTTCGAGCGCGCCGGGATCGACCCGACCACGCTGCGCGGCAGCCGGGCCGGCGTGTTCGTCGGCACCAACGGCCAGGACTACCTCTCGCTCGTCGCCCGCGAGCAGGACGGCCTGGAGGGCCACGTCGGCACGGGCAACGCGGGCAGCGTCATGTCCGGCCGCGTCTCGTACGTGTTCGGTCTCGAAGGCCCTGCGGTCACCGTCGACACGGCGTGCTCTTCGTCGCTGGTCGCCCTGCACTGGGCGATCCAGGCCCTGCGCAACGGCGAGTGCTCGCTGGCGCTGGCCGGCGGCGTCACCGTCATGTCGACGCCCGAGAACTTCATCGACTTCAGCCGCCAACGCGGGCTGGCGGAGGACGGCCGGATCAAGGCGTTCGCGGCGGCCGCCGATGGAACGGGCTGGGGCGAGGGCATCGGCATGCTGCTCGTCGAGCGGCTCTCCGACGCGCAGCGCAACGGACACCCGGTGCTGGCCGTGGTCCGGGGCTCGGCGATCAACCAGGACGGCGCGAGCAACGGGCTCACCGCCCCCAACGGTCCCTCGCAGCAGCGCGTCATCCGCCAGGCCCTGGTGAGCGCCGGCCTGTCGGCCGCCGAGGTCGACGCGGTCGAGGCGCACGGCACGGGCACGCGTCTCGGTGACCCCATCGAGGCCCAGGCGCTGCTGGCCACGTACGGCCAGGACCGCGCCGACGGCCGGCCGCTGCTGCTGGGTTCGGTGAAGTCGAACATCGGCCACACGCAGGCCGCCGCCGGAGCCGCGGGCATCATCAAGATGGTGCTGGCCCTGCAGCACGGGGTGCTGCCGCGGACCCTGCACGTGGACGAGCCGACCCCGCACGTCGACTGGACGGCGGGTGACGTCGAGCTCCTGACCGAGCAGCGGGCGTGGCCCGAGACCGGTCGTCCGCGCAGGGCCGGCGTCTCCTCGTTCGGCATCAGCGGCACCAACGCCCACACCATCATCGAGCAGGCGCCGGACACCGAGCACTCGGCGCCCGCCGACGCGCGGCCGACCGTACGACCGGACCGCGTCCTGCCGTACCTCCTCTCCGGCAAGACCAAGGACGCCCTCCGGGCGCAGGCGGCGGCGCTCACCGCGCACCTGGACGCATCCGAGGACGCCGTCGCGGACGCGGTGGACCTGGCGTACTCCCTCGCCACGAGCCGCGCGCACCTCGACCAGCGCGCCGCCCTCGTCCTGCCCGTCACAGACGCCCAGGACCTGCGGGACGCACTCGCACGGCTCGCCGCCGGCGAGTCCGCGCCCCGGCTTGCCACGGGCACGGCCGGCGACGGCCGCACCGCCTTCCTCTTCACGGGGCAGGGCAGCCAGAGGCTGGGGATGGGGCGCGAGCTGTACGACGCCCATCCGGTCTTCGCGGACGCGTTCGACGCCGTCTGCGCGCAGCTGGACGCGGTGCTCGACAGGCCGCTGAAGGACGTGCTGTTCGGGGCGGACGCGGCTGTTCTGGACCGTACGGAGTACGCGCAGCCGGCGTTGTTCGCGGTCGAGGTGGCGTTGTTCCGGCTCGTGGAGAG
>NZ_JBEORW010000157.1:0-2627 GCF_040302565.1 Streptomyces sp. NPDC097981 | reverse complement strand
AGCCGTCGGCCGAGTCCGGGCGTCGCTGCCGCCCCGCACCTCGCGTACGACCGCGAGGACCGGGTCGCCGTCGCGTTCCCCTGATCCGGCTTGCGGATCAGGGCCCGGAATCGGTGGGGCGACGTTCTTGATTCGCCTCCTGAAAACCGGGCGACCCGGGATCGCCAGCACTCTGACCGGGACGGTTCGCCGGGTTGGTGGCCGGGTTTGTGTCTCGTGTCACCTCCGCCAGAACAGATGGTGTGCAACGCCGCTCGTGCTGGGTACGACCTCGAGATGTAACCGATCAAGCAGCTCATCGGGTGACTCCCACAGCCGACTCCCAGAGCCGGGTTCCACCTGTGCGACCGCCACGTGCACGGGACGTGGCGGGATCGACGGCGGGCCGACCGACTTCAACAACCTCACGATCGAGCGGGGCGACCTCACCCGTCTCATGCGCGGCGTCGCCGAGGACCCCAAGGCGTTCGGTGTCATGCACCACTCGCAGAGCGTGGTGATCGCCGAGGGACTGAACGGCTTCCCGCCGGACTCGTACCGCAAGGAGGATCCCGAGATGCGCGCCTGGGTCAAGCAGTCGGCGTCGGTTCTCGGCCACCTCGACGGCGTGCGCGGCGACGTCATCTACGACCTCGGCCAGGCGGAGAAGGACACCAACGCCTGGAACCAGGATGAACTACCACGCCATCGGCGCACCCCTGACGGCCATCCCCATCGCCGGCGACGCGCTCCAGCGCACCGTCGACGCTGGCACGGCCGGGTACATGAACGAGCTCAACGCCAAGGTCGACGAGGAAACTCGTAAGAACATGGTCAACCACTTCGAGAACGGCGAGAACCAGATGAACGCCATGATGCGGAAGATGGCGACCGAGAAGGGCCTCACGCAGGAGGAGCTGGACGCGAGCCCGGGCGAGTATGAGGACGGTCTCCAGACGACTGCCGAGAACTGGTACCAGCAGGGCATCGAGGACGCCCAGAAGAAGATGGGACAGCCATAGACATGGACAGGAAGTGGCTGCCGCTGACCATCGCGCTCGGCGCCGCCGGGGTGGCCGTCGTGACGGCGAGCTTCTGGCCTGACGGCGAGAAGCCGCCGCTACCGCAGACGCTGTGTCATGGGGCGCTCAGCCGGCAGACGGCGGAACTGATCGACGACGGCAAGGGGGGCGAGGTCAGCACGGAGGAGTGGGAGAGCAAGGGCAAGAGCACCGATCACGCGGTGTTCAAGGGGTGCCAGGTGCTGCGCGCCAACACGGACAGCGACCACCCCCGAGGGGTCTACACCCTGATCATCGAAGACAACCGGAACGACCCTCACTACAAGCCCAAGAACTCCGTCCCCCTCGGCCCCGGCTTCACCGGCTGGGCGCTTCCCGACAAGGCCGAGGCCAACCTGCCCCCCAGCTGTGCCGCCCGCATGGGCTCGACGGCGCCGAACATCACGGTGACGCTCATGGCGCCCTCGAAAAAAGGGGAAGAGGAGGAGACGGACCTCGTCGACCGGGACGCCCCCGCCATCCGCAACAATGCGGCCGTGGTGCAGGAGGCCGCCACCAAGCTCGCCAAGAAGTATCACTGCGAGGCATGAAGCTGGCGTCAGCGGTGCCCATCGTCTACGGGCCCCGCTGACGCAGTCCTTCTCCCGCCTTCACCCCTTAGCTGGACTCGTCGGCAGAACGACAGCACTGGAGTGCTCGGGGGAAATGGTCCCTCGTGATGTGGATGTTGCCGGAGCCGATGCTGACCGTTGCCGTCCCGGCCTGTGTTCTGCGGCCGGGCTGGGCCGGGGAGCCGAAGTGGGACGGGTTCCGGGCTCTGGTCTCCGTCGACGCGGGCCGGGTGGTGCTGCGTTCGAGGAGCGGCTCTGAGATGGCGCCGGCGTTTCCGGACATCGTGGCTGGGGCCGCGCAGCTGCCGGATGCGACCGCGCTGGATGGCGAGCTGATCGTCTGGGACGCTGCGGGGCGGCTGGCGTTCGAGCGGCTGCAGGACCGGCTGGCCCGGCGTGGCGCTGGTGCGGCTCGGGCCGCAGGCGAGTGGCCGGCGCACTTCGTTGCGTTCGATGTGTTGCGGCTGTCCGGAACGGATACGACCGTGTGGCCGTACCAGCAGCGCAGGGCCGCGCTGGAGTCCGTGTTCGCCGAACGGCGGTTGACGGCGCCGTGGGTGCTGTGTCCGTCGACCACCGAGGCGGAGACGGTGCGCGAGTGGCTGACGTGGGCGCCGGTCGGGATGGAAGGCGTGGTCTTCAAACGGCTGGACGAGCCCTATCGTCCTGCGGTGCGGGGCTGGCAGAAGTACAAGACGCGCGAGACGACGGAGGCGGTCGTCGGCGCATTCAGCGGCCCTGCGGCCGCTCCTCGGTCGCTGCTGCTGGGCAGGTACGACGACGAGGGGCGCTTTCAGTACATCGGCCGCACCACCACCCTCGCCGGGGCAACTGGTACGGCTCTCGCGGGGAATTTGCACCGGTCCCGGCGCAGCCACCCATGGACGGGGTGGTCCTTCTCCGCCGGGTGGGGAAGCAGCGAAGTTCCCCCTCTGAGCTGGACAGCCTGATACTGGGGCGGACAGCCCCGGAGGAAGCAGTTCCAGGTAGTGAGCAAGAAGAGCAATACGAGCAA
>NZ_JBEORW010000156.1:0-2698 GCF_040302565.1 Streptomyces sp. NPDC097981 | reverse complement strand
GGCAGCAAACACGGGTGAAGCGTCCAACAGCGCCTCCGCCATGCCCACCCATTGCGACCCCTGTCCGGGGAACACGAACGCGGTCTTGCCCCCGATGACCGACCCCTGGACGAGCAGGGGTGCGGTGCCTCCGGCGGCCAGCGCGGCCAGGCCCACGAGCTGTTCCTCGGGGTCCCGGCCAACCAGAACCGCGCGTCGGCCGTGTGCCGTGCGGGTGGTTGCCAGCGAGTGGCCGACATCGACGCGTCGCAGGTCAGAACGGGTGGCGAGGTGGTTCAGCAGTCGTTCCGCCTGGCCGCGCAGCGCCTTCTCGCCCTTGGCGGTCAGCGGCCAGGGCAGCGGGGCCGGCCGGTCGGAACCGGCGTCGTCCGGGAGCGTCGCGGTCAGTAGGGGGTGGGGGGTCGACGGCGCAGGGGTCTCCTGCTCGCCGGACCCCTGTTCCACCGGGGCCTGCTCGATGATGGCATGGGCATTGGTGCCGCTGAACCCGAACGACGACACTCCCGCTCGCCAGGGGCGGCCACCGGTCTCGGGCCAGGCCCGCTGTTCGGTCAGCAGGGCCACCTCGCCCGCGCTCCAGTCCACGTGCGGGGTGGGCTCCGCGATGTGGATGCTCTGCGGCAGCACGCCGTGCTGCATGGCCAGTACCATCTTCATCACACCGGCCACACCGGCGGCGGCCTGCGCGTGGCCGATGTTGGACTTGATCGAGCCGAGCAGCAGCGGCCGGTCCGCCGGCCGGTCCTGCCCGTACGTGGCCAGGAGGGCCTGGGCCTCGATCGGGTCGCCCAGGGTCGTGCCCGTGCCGTGCGCCTCCACGACGTCCACCTCGGCGGTCGTCAGGCGGGCGTTGGCCAGGGCCTGGCGGATGACGCGCTGCTGGGACGGGCCGTTCGGGGCGGTGAGTCCGTTGGAGGCTCCGTCCTGGTTGATGGCCGTACCCCGGACCACGGCCAGCACCGGGTGTCCGTTGCGCCGTGCGTCCGACAGCCGCTCCACGAGCAGCATGCCGACGCCCTCGGCCGGGCTGAACCCGTCCGCGTCGGCGGAGAACGCCTTGCAGCGGCCGTCGGTGGACAGACCTCGCTGGCGGCTGAACTCGATGAAGGTGCCGGGCGTGGACATGACCGTCACACCGCCGGCCAGGGCCATGGAGCACTCGCCGTTCCGCAGGGCCTGCACCGCCAGGTGCAGCGCCACGAGCGATGCCGAGCAGGCCGTGTCGACGGTGACCGCCGGGCCCTCCAGGCCGAACGTGTACGAGAGGCGGCCCGAGACGACGCTGCCCGCGCTGCCGGTGGCCAGGTGTCCTTCGAGACCGTCGGCCGCGCCCCGTACGAGGTGGGAGTAGTCGGAGCCGTTGGTCCCGACGAACACGCCTGACTGGCTGCCGCGGAGGGCGTCCGGGTCGATGCCGGCCCGCTCGAAAACCTCCCACGAGGTCTCCAGCAGCAGGCGCTGCTGCGGGTCCATAGCGAGGGCCTCACGCGGGGAGATCCCGAAGAACGCCGGGTCGAAGGCGGCCGCGTCGGAGAGGAAGCCGCCCTCACGGGTGTAGGAGGTGCCCTGCGCGTTGGGGTCGGGGTCGTACAGCGCCTCGACGTCCCAGCCGCGGTCGGCGGGGAACTGCGAGAGGGCGTCGCCGCCGGAGACGAGCAGCTGCCACAGTTCCTCAGGGCTGCGGACGCCGCCTGGGAAGCGGCAGCTCATCGCGACGACGGCGATCGGTTCGGCGTCGGACGCGGAGGCCGCGGCCGCCGGTGCGGGCGTGGCGCCGAGCCCGCTCTGCCCGGCGAGCTCGGCCCGCAGGTGGCGGGCGAGGACGGTGGGCGTCGGGTAGTCGAAGACGAGGGTGGGCGGCAGCTTGAGGCCGGCGGCGGCGTTCAGACGGTTGCGCAGTTCGACGGAGGTCAGGGAGTCGAAGCCCAGCTCCTTGAAGGCCCGTCCGGCCTCGACGGCGTCGGGCCCGGCGTAGCCGAGCACGGCGGCGACGGCGGTACGGACCACCTCCAGCAGCAGCCGTTCCTGCTCGGCCTCCGGCTGCCCGGCGAGCTGCCGGGTGAGGACGGCGGCATTGCCGGTGTCCTCGGCCGCATCGGTGCGGGCGTGCTCCAGGGCCTGCCGCGCCTCGGGCAGGTCGTGCAGCAGCGGCCGGGCGCGACCGGAGGTGAAGGCCAGGACGAAGCGCTTCCACTCCATGTCGGCGACGGTCAGGGTGGTCTCGTCGCGGTCCAGCGCGTGCTGGAGTGCGCTGACGGCCCGCTCGGGAGCCATCTCGATGACGCCGTGGCGGCGCATCCGGTCACCGACGGCGCCCTCGGCCATGCCTCCGTCGCCCCACGGGCCCCAGGCGAGGGAGGTGGCGGGTAGTCCGGCGGCGCGCCGGTACTCGGCGAAGGCGTCGAGGAACGCGTTGCCCGGCGCGTAGTTGCCCTGGCCGGGGGCGCCGAAGGTGGCGGCGAAGGAGGAGAAGAGGACGAACGCGGACAGGTCGAAGTCGCGGGTCAGCTCGTGCAGGTGCAGCGTGGCGTCGACCTTGACCCGCAGGACGCGCTCGACCTGCTCGGGGGTGAGTGCCTCGATGACGCCGTCGTCGAGGACGGCGGCGGTGTGCACGACGGCGGTCAGCGGCCGGTCTGCGGGGACGGAGGCGAGGAGTGCCGCGACCGCGTCCCGGTCGCCCATGTCGCAGGCGGCG
>NZ_JBEORW010000155.1:0-3077 GCF_040302565.1 Streptomyces sp. NPDC097981 | reverse complement strand
GCCCAGTGCAGCAGCCGGGTCAGGGCGTGCCGGACCTGGGCATCACGGTGGTTCGCGCTGCCGGTCAGGTCGAAGTGGAAGCGGCGCGGACTGCCCGTCGGGTTTCCGTGCCGGTCGAGGCGCCAGGCCGCGAGGTGATCGGCGTTGGTGTCCACGCCGATCACACCGTGCGCGAGGGCCGCTTCGAACGGCACGGTCTTCGTCGGGGCGTATTGCCACGAGGCGGTCAGATACCAGCGGCCGCGCTGCACGTCGTGGTGGATGCGGTAGGCCACGGCCCGGTTTGCTTCCACGCGGTCGGCCCACTCCGTGCCCCGGTGCGGGAACGTCACTGGGGAGTCCAGGACGTACCGGCCGTGCTTCGCGTTGGCCAGGTGGGCGAGCGGGGCGGGGAGCTTGATGCTCACCTCGCCGTCGGGTGTCACGCGGATCGTCTCGTTGCCGAACCTTTTGCCGCTCTCGCCGTCAGCTGTGAGGAACCAGCGTTCGGCTTCCCACCGCCCGCGCCACTCGCTCTCGCCGAGCCCGGCGGCAGCGAGGTTGTGACGGGTGCCCAGGAGACGTTTACCGCCCCGCACGACCCGGACCCGCCCTGCCCGGTGGTCGGCCCGCACCGCATCGAGCCGGTCTTCCAGCAGGTGCAGGCGGCGGGTCTTGGCGAACCATTCCCGCCTGCTGCGGTACCCGCCCGGGGCGCGCTTGCCGCCTTTCTCCCCGACGGGCAGCGACAGGCGGCCTGTGATCGTCCTGACGCCTGCTTCGAGGCTCTTCAGGTGTGCTGCCTGGCCACGCCGGGCCAACGCCCACTGGTCGTGCGTGGCCTTCGTGATCGCCCCCGCCCACCGCGACGACGAGAGTGCTGTCAACTCACGTTTCCGCGCGGCCCACGTGCCGGTGGAGTGCTCCAGCCCGTCAGCACACCGCGTCCTGAGGTCCTTCGAGGCGAGCGCGCCCAGGTGCGCGCCGACCAGGGCCAGCACCTCCTCATCCCGCGGAACCAGGTCCTTCAGCCGGGTCCGCACCGCGACTCCCGTGGGCCCGAGCGCGACAAACGGCGCCGACAACTCCCGCAGCCCACCCACCCCTCCGCACCCCCTCACACACCGAACAACCCGCCCCCACACCCAACGCCCACCACCGGCAAAGGTCACCCATTCGACGCAGGAACCCCCATTCCCACCCGGCACCAACCCACAGCCACAGACCAGGGCAAGGCACTCGCCCACACACGCCAGAACACACTCAAACCCAGTCAACAGGCAGCAGTTCCAACCCCCTCCGCCCCGGCGAGATCCTCTCCGGTACGGTCGCTGCCATCGAGCGGTTCGGCGTGTTCGTGGCGCTGGACGAAGGACCCGCCCACCCGGTCTTCCCGGGCGTCGGATTCATCTCGGTCCCCGAGCTGTCCTGGCGGCGCTTCGAAGCGATATCGGACGTCGTCCAGGTCGGGGAACGCGTCTCGTGTGAGTTCCTCTGCTTCGACACATGGAACGGGGAGGCGAGACTGTCCCTGCGGGCAACCCAGCCGGACCCCTTTCAGGCCTTCGCAGACAGCGTCGCGGTGGGGCAGACCGTGCGTGGACGGGTCACCTAGCTGGTCCCGTTCGGCGCACTCGACCGGGAACGGCGCAGGCTGTCCCTGTCCCGACGCCAGGCTGCGCCGGACCTCCGCTGAACCCCGCGCAGGACCCTACGCGGTGAGGTGACCGGAGCCGGGAGGATCTCGGGGTCCGACTTTTGTCCGCGGACAAAAGTCGGTGCGCTGCGGAAGGCCATCCGTCAGGATGATCCGATGGAAACCGGGCCCGGAGGGATCGTGCAGTCGTTGCTCGACGAGGTGGACCGGGCCGCGGTCGACCGGTTCCTGTCGGCCGTCGACTCGGTGATGAACAGCAACACCTTGCTGCTGAAGGTCGAAGCCGGCCAGGCGCTGACCGTCGACAACCGGCAGGGGCTGCTGGACGCGTACCTGCGGAGCGACCTGTTCGAGCAGATGATGCGCGAAGCCGACCGCCGACGCGAGTGGTACAACCTGAGCGACTTCATCACCGATCCCGACGAGAGCGAGAGCCCGGCCCAAGGGAGTCCTGCGGTCGGACTGCTGCGCGAGGGGTTCCGGGCCGCGGTCACGCCCCTTGGGGAAGAGGAGTTCTCCGAGCGGCTGCACTGGATGCTCAGCCGGGCGCCCTCCCCGTACAACCTCCGTCTGCCGGCGGACGAGGCCGACCGGGTCGTCGGGGGACTTCCTCCGCGAGGTGCTGGTTCCGGCGGGGGGCGGCGACGGTGTCACCGAGCAGGGGTGGGGGTTCGCCTCGGTGGAGCCCGACTTCCTGCGCTCGTCGGAGTACTACACGGACGAGCTCCCACTGCATCCCGTGTACTTCGACGGGTCCGAGAGCGATACCGCCACGCTCTTCCACCGGGGGTCGGTCTTCCATCTGCTGCTGACGAACGGCTCGCCGTAGCCCGTCGTCCAGCCCGACTTTTGTCCGCGGACAAAAGTCTCTCCCCCGGCGTTCCCCGCCATGGCAGCATGTGCCGCATGACGACGACCAGAAAGGTCCATGCCGCGTAGACGGCCGGGACGCCTCCGGACCGCGTTCCCACGGCAGCGCCGGACACACCCTGCGAGATCGGGCATCGACGGTCTCTCCGGGCGGGTGGTGGCGGAGATCGCCCGCATCGAACACACCCGGAACTACGTGCAGCCAGGAGACGTCATCCTGGCCTTGGACCGGTGGAAGCAGTACGTGCGCGGCCCCAGGCGCCGGCTGTGGGACGAATGTGAGTGGGGCAACGTGCACTGGTACTGCTGCGGCAACCCTCTGGAAGGCCGTGCGCTCCTCGACCGCGTGCTCCTGGCCATGACACCTCGGAGCGCCCGCGAACTCCGGGCGGTCCTCACCAAGTACGACGCTCTGTGGACCACCCCGTACCGCTGTCTCGCGGATCCGGGCTGAGTCGGCACTCCCCCGGGACCCCCGACTTTTGTCCGCGGACAAAAGCGTGACCGCGCAGGACGCCGTACTCGTCGTCCATGGCCTTCAGCGGCGGGACGATCGCGGTGGTGGTGCAGG
>NZ_JBEORW010000154.1:0-3086 GCF_040302565.1 Streptomyces sp. NPDC097981 | reverse complement strand
TCAAACGCTACGTCATCCGCGAGGTCTACCACCTCCTCCGACCCGCCCCAAAGACACCCCGTACAGTCAGTTGACAGCTATAGGAGCGTCAACGCCCTCGCGGAGAACCTGTGGATGGTCATCAAGACCGAGTGCATCCGCGGCCGAGTCTTCGCCACCAGGGCTGAAGCGAACCTCGCGCTCTTTGAGTACCTCGACAGCTTCTACAACCCCCGCCGCATCCAGAAACGACTCGGATACCTCAGCCCCATCGAGTACGAAGAGAAGCACTACGCCAACCAGGCAGCAACCGAACGAGCGAACCTGAAACCACGTCAACCCACCCTGACCAGCTAGTCAGCACCTCCCGCACAGCGGGGGAACCTCATTGCCGTCGGTGTGCTGGGACTGGCCGGACAGAAGTCGTTCCATGGCATCGCGCAGGGCCTGTTCCGTCTTGGTGGAGACGGTCACTGGCCAGCCTTCTTGAGTATCACGGCCACCTCGTTCAGTTGGGCATCGAGCAGGGCTCGGCGGTTGGCGGGGAGCTTGGGATCGGCTCGCAGCCGGTTCAGGGAGCCGCGTTCAGCCGTCCAGATCGGTAAGTGTTCGGGGCCGAGAACGCTGTTGGCGCATCGGGAGGGCTGGCAGCGGTCGAGGAGAGGGCCGCGGTGTCCTTCGGGAGCGACGGCGTCCTTGCGGTACTTGGCCCCGACGGGGTCGTCGTCGTTCATGGTGCAGTGGTTGAGCTTGCCGAAGCGGATTGAGAACCGGGTGCGCTGTGGCAGGTCGTGTTCAACCCGGAGATCGCCGAGCTGAGCTTTGCCGGTGGCCCGTAGTTCGGCGGCCTTCTCGCGTACTGCGGCGAAGGCCTCGCGCATGCGGCCGGGGCCGAAGCCGATGGTCTCGCCGCGGCTGTTGTCGGCCGCGAAGAGCTCCTTGACGCGCTGGAACTTCCGCTCGGCGATGGCGTTGTCGAGATGGCGGGCCCAGGACGAGGCGGGCTCCATATAACCGCCGGTGGTCCGGTTGGCCAGGGCTCGGGTGGCAGCGTGCTTGAGCTGCATGCCGACCGCGATCTCCGAGCCGGGGAAGTCCCGGGTGAGCAGCGCCATGGTTCTGCGGAACATGTGCGGTGTGATGTGCTGCGGGATCTCGTCCAGGCCGGTGATGTTCCGGCGTCGGTTGACGTGGTCGACATTGTCCTCGATCACGTCCTTGCTGGTGAACTAGGTTTCGGATTGCGGCTTGGGACGGACGCGACAGCTTGACCTTGGTCGACTTCGCGGCCGGTGTGCTGAAGTGCTCCACGACGGAGCCCTTGGTGATCTCCCGGATTACTGGCGGGAGGGGGTTATTCCGGCTTGCACTATTCCCCCTCGGCCAGTGGGCCGAGGCTCTTGGCAGGCTCTCAGGCGATAGTTATCGGGGTGTTGTCGCGCAGGGTGACGTTGGCGTGGCTCTCCTGGAAGCTCTGGTCGGATACCAGGGTCAGCCGAGCCGTGGACTGAAACTCCGGAAGAGTGGTGGAGCCGCAGGACACCATCGTGGTCTTGAGCTTGGCGATGGTCACGGCGAGCCCTTCGTTGAGGTCGCCGGCGTAGGGGACGTAGCCGTCGACGCCTTCTTCGAAGATCAGGCCCTGGCCTCCTTGTCCGTAGCGCTGCCAGTTGCGGGCACGGTTCGAGCCCTCGCCCCTCGCCCCAGTACTCCTTCACGAAGCCGTCCCGGGTGGGGAGCTTCGCGCCGGCCGCCTGGTCGAAGCGGGCGAAGTAACGCCCCATCATGACGAAGTCGGCTCCCATCGCCAGTGCCAGGGCCACGTGGTAGTCGTGCACCAGTCCGCCATCAGAGCAGATCGGCACGTACTCGCCGGTGCGATCGCGGAAGGCGTCCCTGGCGGCGGTGACGTCCAGGACCGCGCTGGCCTGGCCGCGGCCGATGCCCTTCTGGTCGCGGGTGATGCAGATGGAGCCGCCGCCCACGCCGACCTTGACGAAGTCCGCACCGGCCTCGGCGAGGAAGGTGAACGCCTCGCCGTCGACCACGTTGCCGCCGCCGGTGGGGATCTCCGGGTAGTGCTTCTTCACCCAGGTCAGGGCTTGCGTCTGCCAGTCGCTGTAGCCGTCGGAGGAGTCGAAGCACAGGGCGTCGGCGCCCGCCTCCAGCAGGGCGGGAACGCGCTCTTGGTAGTCGTGGGTGTTGATGCCCGCGCCCACCCGCAGGCGCTTTGCGGTGTCCACGGCCTGGTTCGGGAAGCGCTTGTTGTCCGTGTAGTCGGACCGGAAGACCAGGTACTGCAGGTGGCCCTCGGCGTCGAGCACGGGGAGGCAGTCGAGCCGCTGGTCCCACAGCCGGGCGTTGGCTTCAGAACGGCTTGTGGTCCAGGTCAGGAAGTATCGGATCAGGTAGCGCCGTTGGCTGGTGCCACCGGTGATCCAGTCGTCGATGCGCTGCCGGCACCCTGCGGCCCTCCCTGCCGCCCTCGCCGAACTCCGCTCCCGGCAGGCCGAGGACGTCCCGGAGCGGCGGAGCGGGAAACCGGTTCTCCGTGAACGCGATGCCGGCGATCAGCACCAGGGGCCGGATGCACTTCAGGTCTTCACCCGGAGCTTCACCGCCGAGGCTATGTGCCGCTTCCCCGACCGGCTCGCCGGCCACTTCGGCCACAAGGTCCACCTCGTGGCCGACGGACACTGCGCCCACCGCTCCAACGAAGGTCCGCGACTGGCCCGCCGCCCACCCCGACGCCATCGAGCTGCACTTCCTGCCCCCGTACTCGCCTGAGCCGAACCCCGACGAACTGGTCAACGCCGACCTCAAGCACAGCCTGCCCCGACAGCACCGATCCCGGAACCACACCGAGCGCCCGCCGGGACCCGCCGCTTCTTCCGCAGACGACAGCGCCAGCCCCACATCGTCCGCGGCTACTTCGGCGGCCCACACATCCGCTACGCCGCGACGAGAACCCCATGAATTTCTGATCAATAACACAGACCCCCTTGACCGCGGCCGGGAGTGTCATGAATCAGGTGGACACCCGCTGTGAAGGGACCCCTGATGGACGCGATGACTGGTCACCTGATCGAGGACGCTGACGGCGTGTC
>NZ_JBEORW010000153.1:0-3128 GCF_040302565.1 Streptomyces sp. NPDC097981 | reverse complement strand
CGGCCGCCTCTCCGCCGAACGAGTGTGAGCCAACCAGATCAACGAGAAACCTCTACGCCAACCGAGTGGTGAACACCGCTTTCGTGATACTCCCTACACCGACCGTGTCTGCCACTTCGCTCACCACCCGGGCCCGGACGGCGTGTCTCACCATTGCGGCCGCAGCGCGCGGGGCGTGGCCAGTGCCGACCACCTGTACGTGAAGTCCGCCGCCAGGGCCTGGCTCCGCGACCGGGGTGAGGAGGCCGACTTCGACTTTGCCCGGCCGGACGGCGCCGCGATCGGTTCCGTCCTCGACATCCGGTTCCGGAGCCGTGGGCTGCGTGTGCACCTGGACCGGGAAGTCGAGCCGACGTGGGACGAGGACGGCGTCGAGCCGGTGCTGGGCGTATCAGTGCCGGTGGACGAGGCGACGCTGGTCCGGCGCTGGTACGTTCACCGCATCCGTCTGGACAGTGAGGGCACTCACCGCCGGGTGCGGATCGGCACGGAGGCGTTCGCGCGGGGCGTCGAGTGGTTCGCGCTGGACGAGTGCGAGATGACCGAGCGCGGTCTGTCGACTCCGGCGGTGAGGCAGATCGTCCGCTCTCGGCGCGCCCGCCCAGCGTCGTCGTGGACGGTGGCCAAGGTCAGGCAGGAGCCGAACGCGTCGGTGCGGGCGATGGGGCTGCTGCGTCGTCTGGCTGATGCGCGCAAGGTGGAGTCTGTCGTTGTGGTCGCCAGGGTGTGCGACGAGATCGAGGCTCTGATCGAAGTACACGGGGAGACCCGGGGGCAGCTCGCTGTTGTTGTGGAGGACGCACGCCGCTGGCTGCAGGCGCAGGCCGAAGTCCGCCGTGAACTGTTCAACCGGCTCGGTGAGGCGCTCTCCGCCGAAGACACCAGCCAGGTGCGTCAGCTACTGATTCGTGCGAATGCGACAGCCGGCCATGACCGCACAGTGGAGGAGGCACGTGTCGCGGATGCTGCCGACGCTCATCTTGTTGCCCGCGGGGCTGGACTGCAGATGCTGAACTTGCAGCAGCAGAGGCAGCTGGCGGAAAAGAAGGCGGCGGAGCGGGTTCGACGGACCCTCAAAAATCTCGCTGACCTCCGCCGCCGTACGCCGGTGAAGGTGGTGCGCAGGCTGGTTGAAAGGCTCTCTGATGCGGTGGATGACGCAGGCGGCCTTCTCTCTCCCGATGAACTGAGCAAGGTTTCCGAATGGAAGGTCCGCGCAGGTCTTGAGAACCCGGATGGGTCCGTGCCCGCCGTGCCGGCGCCGCCACGGCCTGCCGACGGCGCAACTCCGAAGAAGGCAGTGGCACGGCATGGGCAGGTAGCCCGCCGGTTCTGGATCAACGAGCAGTGCCCGCGCTGCTTCGCCGTCGTGGGGAAGGACTGCGTGAACGATGACCGGTCCGGCCGGAAGCGGGTCCGGCCGTCCCCTCATGACGAACGTGTACAGCCCATCCTTGATGCGCGCGCGGCCCAGCTGCAAGGGCGACGCGTGGGTTCTCCGCCTCCGGGCTCCCCGACCGTGCTGGCAGTTGCGTGCCCCGACTGCGGAAGCAAGGCCGGTGAGGCCTGTAGATCGCCACGTGGCTCGCATCGGGGTCGAGTGGAGCGGGCTGCCGGGTGTACGTGAGCGTCAGACAGCGAGTTGAGGAGATACGTGTCGGGACCGTTCCCTTGGAAGCACCGATTCGGCACCTGGATACATGGACGCAGAAAGCGGAGGGGACGAGGTTGAGGAAGGCGCGCGAGAAGAGAGCGGACGGATCTGCCGGACGGCCAGTGCTCGGAACGGAGATCGCCCCCGGTCACAAGCCGCCCAAGGGAACCCTGTACTGCGCGTACTGCCTCGCTGACGTGGATGCGGTCTCCGGCTACAAGAACGTCGCCGGCTACTTCCGGCTCGTACCCGGCAGCGAACACGAGCCGGCCTGCGACCTCAATCCCACCGAGGTCATCAACAGCATCGCCCGCGGCTCGCACGGCCTCGGCCACGTCGACGACGGGATCCTGCGCCTGGAACTGCCCCAGAACCTGGCCGGGGCAGCCGACCCGGCCGAGCCAGCCGGCCCAGGGCAGGACGGTGCCATGCGAACCCGGAACACCACCACGATCGCGCCCCTGCTGCCGCCAGCGATCACCAGCGCCGCGAAGATCGCCAGATTCCTGCAGCTCCACGACTTCGACAGCGACATCGTGAAGAAGTTCAGCATCCAGCCCCACGGCCACGGCCCCGTCCCCTGGAAGCAGTTCTGCTACGGGCCCGACGAAGCCTCACTGGCCGCCCTCTACAAGCTCCAGGCCAGCAAAAAGGCCACCCACCCCCTCGCCATCCACGCCACCGTCCAAGCAGTCCGCAAGGACGCCCAAGACCGCCCCTACGTCACCCTCGCCGTCAACGTCCCCACCGGCCAGGGGCGCTTCCACGTCGTGCTGCGCTCCGCCCACGAGGGCCTCATCAAACCCCTCACCCCGGGCACCCACGTGCTGGCCCTCGGCAACTGGTCCATCTTCACCGGCGGCTACACCCCTCATCTGCGGCTCTTCGCGGACGCGCACTGGCAGATCGCCTACTGGCACGACACCGAAGCTTCCGGGCGCCCCACCAGCCCTGCCTGCCCGCCGCCCGTCCCCGCCCGTCCCGATGCCCGGGCCAAGCCCACGGCCACCGCTCCCGTGGGAAACCAGCGGGTGGCGGCTCCACCAGCCGCACCGCAGCAGCCAGACGCACCAAAGCAACCGGCCACCCCGCCGCCGAACCACACCGCACAGGTCATCCGGGAAGTCCTCACCCCGCCCGCAGCCCCCACCCCTCCACCCGTCTACCAGGCACCGGCAATCCCGCCCCGCCCCACAACACCCCCCGCGACACAACCGCCATCCCAGGCCCACGAACCAGCCGACCCCGCAGGCCTCCCCGACCCACCGATGCCGCCTGAAACTCCAACTCCCGTTCCGCCACCGCGGCGCAGGGGACTGTTCGGCTGGCTGACACAACGACGCTGACCACGACCGGCCGGGCGATTCCTGCTCTCACGACGGGAGTATCACGAAAGCGGTGTTCACCACTCGGTTGGCGTAGAGGTTTCTCGTTGATCTGGTTGGCTCACACTCGTTCGGCGGAGAGGCGGCCG
>NZ_JBEORW010000152.1:0-3153 GCF_040302565.1 Streptomyces sp. NPDC097981 | reverse complement strand
CGGATTCAGGGACAGGATGGAAGAACCTGTTGGTGGCATCGGGCATGGCGAGCCTCATGTCTCGGCGTCCGGGGGAGCGGTCTGGCGGCCGGCGGGTCGTCTTATTGCCGCGGCCAGCCGCACTGGTCGACCAGTTTCGGGTGGTGGCCGTCACCAAGTGTCCACCGACTGCTCGGACACGCTGAAGACCTCTGAGGCTTGGCCGGTACGTCCGAACTCGCCCTGACCGACGCATGTCCCCACTTTGGCGCTCACACCCGACCAATAAGCAGGAGGTCCACCAGTTTCGGTCAATATCGGGGACCACCGTGTGGCCAGGACTCAACGCAATCTGCAGTGCGACGAGGCCCTGAAGCGGCCCCTCCAAGCTGGTCGTTGCAGGTCACAGGCGGGGCTATTTCATAACATCATTCAATCAGAAACCAACCGGGGATCAGTTCCAGCCGTCACCGTGGTCCAAATAACAACGTCACAGGCAGCCCGCAGACAGGTGACGGGCGAGAATCCGCAGGTCGAGCTGGATAGATCGATCACCGCAGGGGTCGGCAAGCGCACGGAGATCCTGGTGCGCACGGTGGATGACCCAAGGGGGCTGAAGGCAAGTGGCGGCAAAGCTAAGCCGCTTACGCAAAAATAGGGAAGCGGAATTATTGCTACCTCGCCGGGGTGTGCGAGGTCTTCGAATGCGAAAAAATTAGCCATAGGAACCGGAGGAAAGTTCATGTCTTTCAAGAACATCTTCGATGGCGGCGGAAGCGAAGCCAAGTCCGCCGAAGAATCCGCTCGAAAGGTATACGAAAATATCCCTGGCGCTCGGCCTGAACGGGAAGGGGTCGATCCGGAGCTCTACGACGGCATTCCTGAAGCTGCGCGTGACCCGAAGATTGTGCGCGAGACGTCGCCTGAGGCGCTCAATATCATGAACAACTTCCTCACCCCCCTGTTCAAGAACACCCAGACAGTAGCCGCCGAGCAGCGGGAAGCCAGCGAAAACCCCGAATCGACATCGGGTATGGCGTCTTCGGCCAAGGATGAGGCGTTCAAGAAGGTGGAGGTGGAAATTAGGGACGAAGACCGGCCGAAGGTCAGCGACGAAGAGCTGGAAGATTCGCGAAAGGATAACTACAAGTCGGCGAAAGGCGTCAAAAGGGCTGACGGTGGGGCGGTCATTTGGTGAGGGCCGATTAGGAATCCAAGACGCATCGTTGAGTTCTGCTACACAAGGAGACTGCAGGGCATATGGGTGACGCCATCAAAAACAACGTGAGTACAGCTTATCTTGGCGAACGATTTATCCGCCACCCTCTGACAGGGCGAAACCTGAAGGAGCTCAAAATTGCCGACAAGGCATCGGCCATCCTGGAGCGTGACAAGGAGAAGCTGAAGAGGAAGGCCGAGAAGAAAACGCCAGACGGGAAGGACCGGTATGTCTCCCCTACCGGATTTTCTTTGAATAAGGGGCGATTCGGCGACTTTCCTGATGGGGAGGATGTGGCACACCAGCGCGGGTGGCGCGCATATATGACGGTGGGGGTACCGCTTGTCGAAGAGCGAGGCGACATTGTGCAGCCGCCTCCGGACGTGATCTCCAAGCAAACGTACGTCAATCGAACCGACCCCAAACCCACCACATGGTCACATACCGTAGAATTCTCGATTTCGAACACAATCAGCTGGTCGCTCCAGGGGCAGGTACAGCTTACTTTCGGGGCAAAAGCCATCGCATCACTTCAGCAGCAATTACAGAAGAGCATGGCGATGAACAAGTCCGAGAAGATCACCCTGAAGAACAGTAAGGACAATCAGGGTGTTGACGCGGAATCTCAGTCGCAATCGACAACTACGACAACAGCCACGAGTACCGCCACGGGCACCGGGGAATTGTCGGCACAGCTGATGCTTGGGATCACTGCTTCTGTCAGTGGTTCGTTGACCACTTCGTTCAAAACATCGTCCACGCTGAACGGGGAAGTCGGCAGCCGGGTGGATGTCCTGGCCACGCAGCGACGCCAGGTGCGGAGGTTCGACTACGAATTCCCTGTCTCCTTCGGCGGGTGGGTCGCGCTGCATTACCCCGAGCCGGTAGAGGTCAAGGAGACCCGCCCGGACGGCCCGCAAGCCAAGGAACCGAAGTACTCCAACGTGATTGCATGGAAACTCGGTGAGACCGGTACGGCTGCCGAGGCTTTCGACTTGACCGATCAAGGCAAGCCGTTTATGCAAAAGGGGGAGGCCGAGGTCGTTTCCACCCTCGCCGGGGTGCATGAGGTCTTCGAGCTTGAAAAACTTAATTTCGACATGAAGGATCACCCTCTTCACAAGGGCGACGGCAAAGAGCAAGAGATCCCGAGAAAGGCTCCCGTCGAGCTCGCCAAGGAGTTGGGGACGCCCGACGGTCTCGCGCTGGACCTGAAGAAGCAAAAGGCGTACATCGCCGATCGGTCCGGCGGCAAGCTGCGCCAGGTGGATCTCGCCAACGGCCGCACGGACTGGGTCCTGGACAAGCTGGGAGACGTCAACGATGTGGCGCTGGACCTGCCGCGCAACAGGGCCTACGTCACCGACTACAGCGGCAAGCGCCTGTTGAGGGTGGACTTGTCCGACCGCTCCGCCTCCCCGGTCATGGTCGCCGAGGGCATTTCCGCGTACGGCGTCGCGCTGGACCTGCCGGGCAACAAGGCCTACGTCGCCGACTACCTGGGCGGGAAGCTGGTCGAGTTCGACCTGAACAGCGAACTGGCGAAGAAGGGGCGCGAGTGGTCCGTGCCGGCGGCCGCCGGAGTTGCGCTGAGCGGGGGCAAGGCATACGTCGGCCAGTATGACTCCGGCGGGCTGTACGAGGTCGACCTGACGACACGTGGCGGCACCCCGCCGACCGTGGCCACCAATCTCGGGACAAGCGTCCGCGTGGCGCTGGACGGCGCGGGCAACGCATACGTCTCCGACTCGAGCGGCTGCAGGCTGCTTGAGGTCGTCGTGGCTGACGGCGAGGCCAAGGGCCGTCAGCGCGTGGTGGCCGACGGTCTCGGCAATGTCTGCGGCCTCGGGCTGGACCGCGACAACGGCTGGATCTACGTCAGCAACCGGCAGGGCCAGCTGTTGCGGATCTCCGGCGTGCTGCCCGGTGCCTCGGCAAAGTCGTAGCGTAGGGCT
>NZ_JBEORW010000151.1:0-3218 GCF_040302565.1 Streptomyces sp. NPDC097981 | reverse complement strand
ATCGGGTACGCGATGGCCGACCACCACCGTGCCGAGCTCGTCGCCGATGCCCTGAAAATGGCCGTCGGTCGCAGCACCCTCAAGCCGGGCTGCATGGCCCACTCGGACCGCGGATCGGAATACACATCCGGCGAATACCGCACGCTGATACGGGAGTTGAACCTGAGCCAGAGTATGGTCAGAACGGGCTCATGTTACGATAATGCCGCAGCCGAGAGCTTTTCCGGATTGCTGAAAGCGGAGATCGGGACCACCATCTGGGAGTCCCACGAAGCCGCCCGCGCCGATGTCTTCCGCTTCATCGAGGTCGAATACAACCGCACCCGCCTGCGCAAGCATCCCGCGTACGGCTACGTCACCCCACTCGAAACCAGAGCCCTGACGACCCGCGACCTCACCCCCGCAGCGTAACCACCCGCTGTCCAGATCAAAGGGGGAACTTCAGCAGCGAAGTCATCCGCTTCAACGACACATACAAAGAAGAAGCAGACGGCACCCCCTACCCACCAAACTGCACAACCCAGGGCCTGCCCGCCAACGCACTCATCGTCGACGACGTACCCGACGGCACGCCCATCCACCGGCCGGGCTGCGCCCTCCCAAAGGCGAACAGCGGTACCTTCAGCCTCGACTTCGCCACACCCAGCGCAAAGATCGACTTTCAGCAGCTCGGCGCCGGCTACGCCGGCAACTTCTGGTTCGCCCACACCCGCCAGAGCGGAGCGGAGGGCGACCGCATGACGGTCACCGGGACCTGGAAGCTCGACCAAGCCGTCGCCAACGACGCCAAGGTGTACGTCCACCTGCCCGACCACGGAGCGCAGACCAACACGGCCCGTTACGAGGTCAAGACCGTGAGCGGGTGGCGGGAGAAGACCGTCAAACAGCCAGGAACCGGAAACCGCTGGGTCTACATCGGCACATTCCGGTTCAAGGGCAACGTCCCCGAAGTGCGTCTCACCAATATCACCACGGATGGCACCGGGAACCAGGACATCGCCTACGACGCCGTCGCGTTCGAACCCGGCAAGTGGAACACGCTGCCGGAGATAGTGATTCCGAAGTGCAATCCCGACGCCCCCGAAACCGAGTTCATCGACAACGACATGCAGAAGCAGCCCAGCCCGCTGGGGCCGGCACCGCTGGTCCTCAAGGCACCCCAAGCTCCTTCTTCGCTGTTCCTGAATGCTCCTGAAAACTGCGGCGAAACCAGCCAGAAGGGGGTTCGGCAGTGCACGGCCATCGATCACAATATCGGTAAATACCAGGCAGGTTCTGCTCAAGCCTCTTCAGGCTGGCGGCAGGCGGCGAATGACGCTCCGCTGGTCTCCTGGTGCAATGAGCCGAGCGTGACCGGATATACTCTCAAGCGCCGCGAAGGCTGCCACAAGCTGGCAGTCCTCACCAGGTGGGAGAAGGACGGGAAGACGATCGGCACAGCCGTCTTCCTGGTTCGTGAGGAAACACTTCTCAGTAATTCGGCGAGCTTCGAGCAGCGCATGTTCATCAGCCCGATGTCCATCAGCCCTGAGCTGGGTAATGTGACGCTGGACTACTGGGACGCGCTCTGCACGGCGAACTGCAGCAGTTCCCTCAGCGGATCCTGGAGCGGTCTCACGACCTGGACGCCGGCCGTGGACAGCCACACTGCTTCCGCGACACGCACTTTCACGTGGACCAAGCCGACCTCCGGAACATCCGAGGAATTCGACCGTGGAACGATTCTGAAGTTCAGCGCGGCCTCGCCAGCCGCGGCGGGGGCAGTGGCGACAAAGACCCCCAGCTGGTCCTTCTTTGATGAGATCCAGTGTGACAACAACCTTGCGGTCGCCAACTCGACCGGATGTGTGTTCGCCAAGCACATTCCGACGTGGTCGGCCAGCACCGACAAGTATCCTCCTGCGGCCGCCTACTACTGGGTGATGCGAGAAGGGCTTGCCTCGCACCCGGGAAGCAAGAAGCACGGAACCCCGATGCATCGCCTGAAGGACATCAAGGAGCAGAGGAAAAACTGCAACACCATCTGCAACAAGACAGGGACCGATGCCTGGGTTGCACACCCAGAGGCGACGCCCGACGACAAGGGAAGAGTCCAATGCGACGAATTCCCGTTCGCGGCGAGCGAGGAAAGCGGCGGACAAACCCTGACCAACGGTGGCGGCTGTGTGCAGCTCTACGCCAGGCAAGAACCCGACGACACCTGGCGTCTCCACGAGGACGAAAACTACAATCCACCGACATGGACGGAACCCTGCGGCAGGGCCAGCATGCCCGGTCAGGACAACATGGACGCCGGCCGTGGCCCGGGGCTCCAGGGCTTCTACACGAAGGCGCGCGTACTGAACGGCAAACCCTTCTACATAGAGCTCCCCGGATATGAGGGATGCACATTGACTGAGGTTTACGTGCCTCGCCCGTAAGGAACACCGAAACAGGTACTGGGGTCCGGCCGGAGCCGGACCCCAGTACCGTGCCTGGGAAAGCTACTGCCAGTCGACATATACCGCCCCGTCAGGCGATTGCACCAGGGATGAGTGAATTTCATCCCCCGCCACATCACTGACCGGGGTCCCATCGGAAAGCGCTCGATAGGTGGAATCGAACATCTCGGCCAGGCTGGCCCAGCGCTTCACTCCCCAGACCTCGAGATCAGAATCGATTTCCAGGACGGATCCGAAGTCCGGCCCTTCTCGGTGATCGACCACCAATTGGGACCCGACGTGAGTTTCAGCGATCGGAACCCACCGCACATGCGCCACGTTTCCTACCACGAAGTCGACGAGGTCCTCCTCAAGGCTCCACGCAACAGCCTTCTCCATGTCGCGCTGCCCCAGCCTCATACTTTCCGAACCTAGGAGAAAATATCCTCCCGGAATGAACCCGCCTGGTCCGGTAAGTCCCCGGTCGGCACGAACCCCATCGTGAAGGGCAAGCCATTCGCGCAGTTCGGGATGGAGGGCGAATCGGTTCGCCGAGATTAACCGGATATCGTTCGGGTCTGCTGCAGGGTTGAGGCGACCGATATCGCCTGGGGCATTCGTCTCGAGCCATCCCCGGAGAAGAGCCACCGACGTTGCGAGATCCATCAGACCCACCCTCTTGTGAACTGCCGTCTTCACGCATCCTAAGGGTTGTCCCGTAAATGATCTTCGAGTGGCCTCGGGCATGGCGGGCTGCCGTGCGGCCTGCTCGCTTATCCGGCGAGGGTGAGGTTGTGC
>NZ_JBEORW010000150.1:0-3238 GCF_040302565.1 Streptomyces sp. NPDC097981 | reverse complement strand
GATCCTCCTGCGCGGCAGGCGACAGACGACGCATGTCCCGATCCTCGCTCACACCCCACCAACGATCAGGAAACCCATCAGTTTCGCCTCAATAGCTGGCGTTTCCGCCGGCCATAAGGACGGTGGTCTACTCAACGAACATGGTCGAATCGATCAACTCGCGGCTCCGCAAGGCCACCCGCAACCGCGGCCATTCCCGCTCGGAACAGGCCGCCTTGAAGGTCCTCTACCTCGCGGTCCGCGAGCAGATCAACCCGAAAGCGCGCGACGCGAACCACGTCGCCGCACACTGGAAAAGGGCGCCGAACCAGTTCCCACTGTTCTTCGAGGACCGGCTCAGCATCCAATGACACCAACCGACTTACACAAGATCACTGACACGCCCTCCCTGATGGACGCGGAGAACGGTCACCTGATTCATGACACTCCCTTCTGGCTCTGCTCGCCATCACGTCGGGCGGGACCTGGGGAGGTCAGCCGGTGCAGCCGGGGACGCTACCGGACGGGGCGCAGTTGTCCGGTGTGTTGCCGCTCACCTTCGAGTGGTCCAGTGTCACCTTGTCGTCGTTGTAGATTCCGCCGCCGATGCCGTTGTTCGCGGTATTGTCCGTCACCTTGGAGTCGATCAGCGTCACCGTGTTGTCGTTGTAGATTCCGCCGCCGTTGCCGTTGTTCGCGGTGTTGTGCGTCACCTTGGAGTCGATCAGCACCAGCACGCCGTTGGCGTTGTTGTAGATGCCGCCAGTGTCGGAGGCACTGGTGTTGTCGCGCACCGTGGAGCGGTCGAGCGTCACCGTGCCGCCGTAGTTGTAGATGGCGCCGATGCTGCCCGCCGTGTTGTCTTTGATCCTGGAGTCGTGCAGCGTCAGGGCGCTGTTGACGGCATTGAAGATGCCGCCGCCGTTGCCGGGGCTCGTGGTGTTGTTGCGCACCGTGGAGCGGTCCAGCACGACCGTGCTGTTGTCGTCGTTGAAGATGCCTCCGCCCGCGTTGATGGCGGTGCTGTAGCTCACCGTTGAGTCGTACAGCGTCAGCGTGCTGCCGCTGTTGTTGACGATGCCGCCGCCGTTGAAGCCGCTGCCGTTCGTGATGGTCAGGCTTTTCAGCTCCACCTGAGCGCCGTTGGTGACGGTGACGGTGGTGCCGGTCTGGGTGCCGTCGAGGACCGCGGGTTTCAGGCCGATCAGGGTCAGGTTCTTGTCGATGGTGAAGTTGCCGGTGCAGGTCCCCCGCACCAGCAGCGTGTCCCCCGCCGAGGCGGCGGTGATCACGGGCTGCAGGGCGGAGGGGTCGGCGTTGCAGTCCACCGTTGTCTGGGCGGCCGCGGCCGGGGCTGCGGCCGCCAGGCCAGCCCCGGCCGCCATCACCGCAGCCGAGACCCACCGGCGCCACACTGCTCGGGGCATTCGCATGATCATCCGGCTTCTCCTTCTCCGTGGCTGGTCAGAGGCGGCTGCCCCGACCTGTTGTCGTTCTTGGGCAAGGGCGGCGTGAGCGCCCACAGGTGCAACAAGGGATGTCCCATCGGGGTGGCTGTGGGGTGGATGCCGCGCCGCTGGCAGCCCGTGTGTCCCCCCAATGGCAGGGGCCGGTGACCGGTGCGGCTCACGGGCGGCGGGTGAGCGTCCCCGGCGGGCGGTGCGGGACGCTTGTGCCAACGATCTTCAAAACCGTCGTGGCGCAGGCCACCGTGGGTTCACATCCCACACCCACCGCCAGCAGAAACGGCCGCAGCCGACCACCCTCTACACCCTGACCGGGTCAACGCCCGCAAGCTGCGCGCAGCGGAGTCCGCCGCCAGGGTGCCATTCCAGCACAGGGCCGACCGCGTCCCCGCGTCCCCGCCCTCCTGGCATCAGAACACCGGGACGACGCCGCAGTGCCGCTTGCACACGCACGCCTCCCCCGGACCGGCGTGCGCCACCCGTGACAGACCACGCCGCCCGCCGACCCCGGCGAGGCGGTGCCCCGCAGGCCGACCAGGCCAGCGTCCGCCCAGGCAACTTATGAACGGCCCCAGCCACGTCAGGCAGTCACGGAAACGGGAACGGCTGCGTACGCGTGGCATCGGCCCCGCCGCAGCCCGATCGCCGCGCCCAGAAACACAACCCACCCGCCACAAGCCCACAATGGTTGGTGTAGCCCTTACACAGAGTCGTTGAAACCGGCCAGGTCCATGCCCACCCAGTCGGCCCCGGCGTCCGCGTCCAAACCTGGCCAGAGCGCCAGCATGTCCAGGAGCCTCGCAAGGTCGGCGGCGTCGCCGGCGCGAGCCGCAACGGCACGCCGTGCCCGCTGCCGCTGTCCCAGCCGCCATTGAGCACCGCTCCTCTGCCGACGGTCTGACTCACCCATACCGCAGATCCCACCACAACCACCACGTCAGCACACGGCCGACGTCCCGCCGCACCCCAGCCAACCCCCAGGCAACCCCACAGGCCGCCCTCGACGCGATGTCCGGTGAGCCGGGCGATGGACCGGGGGGCACCGGCGGTAGGCGCGCTCCCCGGTCGGGGCGCGGCGCAGGTGGTGGAGTTTCGCCGAGGTGCTCCTGCCGGCTGGCGGGGGCACCTTGTGCGGTCAGGTGGTGTCCAGAGCGCCTGGGGCACCTGCCCTCGTCCGCACACTCCTGTCGGCACGGCGTGATCTTGAGCGTAGCGGGCAGGCCGTCGGCCAACGGGCTCAGTGTGGGAATCGTCCGGCTGCTGTCGGTCCCGGGTCGCCAGATCCTCGGCGCCCCGCCGGTCGGGCTCCATGTGGCCGGGCTCGTTTCCCAGAGCCGCGCGTGAGGCATCCGTGGCCGGCATCGAGGTCGTCATCTACAGGCCGAGACTCAAAAGGATCGTGACCGTCGGCGGGAGCAGCGCGAGCCACCCCGCCCATCGGCGTGCCCTGGTCAGGGTGGGGTGTCGCAGCGGCAGCCGGGATGCCACCACGAGCAAAGGGGTAACCGTCCAGGACGCGAACCAGAAGATCATGAGGACGGCCACGGTCTGAGGGTGAACCTCCTGGGCCATCCCGGCCAGACACCCGAAGAGGAAGGCGACCGGGATCAAGGCCAACGTCGCGGCCGTGACCCATATTGAACCGTTCCGGGTTCGGTAGGGACTCGATCGTTTGAGAGGATCGAGTCATGGCACGTCCTTCCCAGTACCCGCTTGAGCTGCGCCGTCGTGCGGTGCGCATGGTCGCCGAGGTGCGGCCCGACTACGACACCGAGTGGGCCGCGATGAAAGCG
>NZ_JBEORW010000149.1:0-3255 GCF_040302565.1 Streptomyces sp. NPDC097981 | reverse complement strand
CTACCTCGATCAGCACGAGATCCCCCGGCCGAAGTCCTGGCGCACCCTGGGCACCTGACCCCGGCGACTCCAAGATCCCCGACACAGTCAAGCTAGTCGGCTCATTCTGCAGTGGCAGCACCCAGGTGGAGGGGGGCCCGGCCGCCGCCGTACCCCGCCCTTGGTCAGCCACTCGGGGGCACCGTGTCCGGGTAGTCCTCGACCCGGCGCAGCGGGAACTCCCCCCAGGCCCGGGGGCGGGGCGTGGGTGCTGCCTCCGGCAGCCGCAATGTCCGGATGAAACGGATCTACACCTGTTCACCAAGGAGCAGTGCATTTCCATCGATCCGTACCGAACCTGTCACCAGGGACGTCCCTCTTTATCCCGTTCAAAGCCGTAATCGCCGCAGAAACGCAGGTCGAGCCGGATCGTTACCTCAAGTTTTGCCAAGATCCAGTGACACCGCGGCGGCGGCATTCTTAGCTTCCTCGTACACGCGTCTTGGACGCTTCTACGTACCCCGCGGTCCACGCGCACCGGCGATCCCGCTCCGCGTCCCGCGTCCCCGAGGAAAGAGTTGCAACATGAAGGTCCCCAAGGCTGGTGCGATGGCCGCTGTGATCGGCCTCGCCCTGACCGCCTCCGGCTGCGGCGGCGACGAAGGACCCAAGGGGACCCTCTCCATCGGCATCGCCTTCGACCAGCCCGGTGTCGGCCTGCGCGAGGCGGGGGGCACCTTCTCCGGCTTCGACGTGGACGTCTCCAGGTACATCGCCAAGGAGCTCGGCTACAAGCCGGAGCAGATCGAGTTCAAGCGGGTCGACAGCTCCGAACGCGAGCTGCTGCTCCAGTACAACGAGGTCAAGTTCGTCGCCGCGACCTATTCGATCAACGACAAGCGCCGGGAGAAGGTCGACTTCGCGGGCCCGTACTTCACGGCCCACCAGGACCTGCTCGTCCGCGCCGACGACGCCACGATCACCAAGGCCGAGGACCTCAACAACAAGAAGCTCTGCTCCACCGTCGGCTCCACCTCGGCGCAGAACGTCAAGCAGAACCTGGCGCCGAAGGCCAGCCTGCTCGAGCTCGACGGCTACTCGGAGTGCGTGATCGCCCTCCAGGACGGCCTGGTCGACGCCATGACCACGGACAACGCGATCCTGGCCGGTTACGCCGCCCAGAAGGACAACACGGGCAAGTTCCGCCTCGTCGGGCTGAACCTGAGCAACGAGAGCTACGGCATCGGCATCAAGAAAGGCAACCGGGATCTGCACGCCAAGATCAACGCCGCCCTCAAGAAGATGGTCCAGGACGGCTCCTGGGACGCGGCCGTGAAGAAGAACTTCGGCCAGGCCAACTTCAAGCACGAGCCCGCCCCGAAGGTCACCTCCGCGAGCAGCTGACGACGCCACGCCCCGGCCGCGGCAGGAGGGGAACACGCCCCCTTGCCGCGCCCGGGGCGAGGACGACGTCGGCCAGGGCGCGGGCCGGGTGGTCGGCAGGGAGCTGAGCCGCGGTGCGGCGGACGTCGCCGACGACCGCACCGCGGCTCCGGTCAGCTCTGCGGAGGCCGGCAGCAGCGAGAAGCGTACGGAAACGGCCAGCCTGTGACTGCGGGCCGGACGCCTCCCGACGAAGGTGTCGAACGGCCTCAGGGCGATGTCTGTCGCCCTCACCCGCCGAGCGCAACGCTACTGGAGTGGGCGCCGCCCGGGCCGCCGCCCGCCGATGCGGGCCACCAGTCCGCTGCCACCCTCGGTGAGGAAGAGTTGGAAGATCCATGAACTGTCGACGGCTGTGATCTTCCCTGTGCGGATCGGCTGGGCGCGCTCGCGGAGCAATTGCACCCTCGTTCCAGGCCCAGAGTCTCTATGCCCCTTCGCTGATACGACCTACGCCGACTCTCATGACCCCGGGGCATAGACCTCGGAGGACAACCCCGTCTCCTCCCACACGACGTAGTAGGCGCCGTCAACGAGGGCGGTTAGAGCAGCCTTCGAAGCTTCGTCGTCGTCAGCCAGCAGCCGCATCAACTCACGTCGTTCCATGTCCCTGAAGTTCCCCCGTGATGTTGGACACTCGATGCTTACGCCGCGAGGGCATGTCCTGGTTCGTGTCGCTGTCGGATCTCCAGCGGGGTGAGGTATCCCCAAGCGGGATGCTTCCGCAGGCGTTTCCGGTTGTAGAAGATCTCAATGAAGGCGAAGATCTCGGCCCGGGCGGTGGCGCGGTCCGGCCAGCGGCGGGTGCCGATCTCCTCCTTGAGCAGTGCGAAGAAGCTCTCGGCGGCGGCGTTGTCGTAGCAGGAGCCGGTGCGGCCCATGCTCTGTCGAAGGTCCAACCGCTCTATTTCCCGGCGGAGTTCGTCGGAGGTGTTTTCCGATCCGCGATCGGAATGCGCGATGCAGCCGGGCTTGAGCCGACCGCGGCTGGCAGCCATGTCCAGGGCGTCGACGACCAGGGACGCGCGGTGATGGTCGGCCATCGAGTAGCCGACGATCTCGCGGGTCGCCAAGTCCAGCCAGGTCGCCAGATAGAGCCAGCCCTCGTCGGTGGGGATGTAGGTGATGTCGCCGACCAGCTTCTCGCCCGGCGTGCTCGTGGTGAAGTCGCGGCCGATCAGATCCGCAGCGGGCACCGCCTTCTTCGCCGGGCGGGTCAGTGAACGGCGTTTGCGCCGGGTGATCCCGGCGATGTCGCGCTCACGCATGATCCGCTCCACGCGCTTGCGGTTGATCCGCCTGCCCGACCTGCGCAGCGCGGCGTGGATGCGCGGCACTCCGTAGGCGTGTCTGGAGGCGATGTGCAGCACCGTGATCTCGTGGGCCAGGGCGTCGTCGGCGGCCTGGCGGGCGGCGCGGGCCCGGTCAGTCTTGTCCTGCTTGACCCAGTTCCGCAGCCCCTCGGCGCTGACCCCGATCTCCCGGGCCACCTCGGTAACGGTCCTCCCGGACGAGCGGACCAGCGCGACCGCGTCCCGCTTGAACTCCTCCGAGTACCGCCTGCTGCGGTTGCTCTTACTTCCCACCTGGCACTACTTCCTCTGGAACCTCACGTCCCAGTCTCCAGGTGTCCAACATCAAGGGGAAGCTTCATCCTAGACGTGCTGGACACGCTGGGCTCGGTCGTACGCGCCTCGGACGCTGCCGTCCACGCCTACGGCCCCTGGGGGGAAAGCCGACAGACATCTCACGTGCGTAAGAAGTCAAGCCGCGACGGTCAGATCAGCCGATGAGGAGGTGAACGCGCGGTGTTCCTCGAAGACCTGCCGGGTC
>NZ_JBEORW010000148.1:0-3522 GCF_040302565.1 Streptomyces sp. NPDC097981 | reverse complement strand
TTGACGAGGAGCGAGAGGCCGGAGGAGAAGTAGTCGACGAAGTCGATCCCCTTTCCGATCTTCTGGCCCTTGTCGTCCAGGATGCGGCGCGTCCGGCGCGTCCGGTTCCGTGCTGCGGTCCTCCTCGTTCAGCCCCAGGCGGTGGCGCCACAGCTGCCGGACCTCGGGGCGCAGCACATGCGCCGACGCCCCCAGCAGCACGCCGAGCTCCGCGCGGTCCGCCTGCTTCGCCTCCAGGGTGGCGGACCAGTTCCAGGTGGACACCGTCTCCGCCGCGGGCCGGCGCAGGCCCGGGTCGGGGTGCACCGACAGGACCACGGCGGCCCGCAGCGCGGCGATCCCGCCCTGGGCGCGGAGCAGCCGGAAAGCCGCCCGCCGGGTGTGCAGGGGGTGTTCCGGGCCGGTGCGGGCGGCCAGTGCGCCGGGGTCCAGCTGCGGGGCAGCGGGGCGCAGGCAGAGCGCGGCCTCGCGGGCCACCGATGCCGACGGGTCGTCCAGCAGGGCGAGCAGGGCCGCGTTGCCGGGGGCGGCGCGCAGGTGGCGCAGCCCGGCCAGGGCGGCGGCCCGTACCAGGCCGACGGGGTGGACCAGCAGGGCGGCCAGCAGCGGCGTGTCGGTGCGGCGGGCGCACTCGGCGAAGCCGGTCACCGCATACGGGCTCACGCGCTCCGGGTCCGCGACGAGCCCGCGGTAGTGCGCGTAGGGGTCGCCGCCGTCCTGACGCAGGAGCCAGCGGGCGCAGGCCCGGACCGCGCCGGACCGGTCGGCCAGGTGGTCCGCGGCCTCCGCGGCCCGCCCGGCCCGGCGCAGGGCGGTGACCCCGGCGGCCCGGACCGTCGGGGAGCCTGCGCCGAGCAGGGTGTCGATCGCCTCGTCGTCCGGCCCGTCGGAGGCCATCGCCGCGAGCGCGGCGTCGGTCCACATCCCGTTCGTCACCGGGTCGTGCTCCGCGGCGGCCTGCCGCGCGAGCTCCCGGACGCCGAGGGTCCCGGCGGCGACGGTGAGGCGGACGGCGAACCGCCGGGTCGCCAGATCGGCCCTGCCGCGCAGGCAGTCGAGGATGCCGTCACGCTGCTCGCCGGTCAGCGAGTTCCAGCTCCACGTCGTCGAGGGCCGCCCGGGACGCCACCACGCGGCCAGGAGGGAGTACCGGCCGGTCAGGGCGGCCTCCAGCTGCTCCAGCGCCCAGGCCCCGTGCTCGCGCCGGGCCAGCCGCAGGACAAGCGGGGTGAGTTCGGTCAGCGCGCGGACGGGATCCTTGGCCACGGCCCTGCCGAGCACCCGCCGGGCACGGCTCCGTACCGCCGGAACCCAGTCGGCGCACCGGATCAGGACGAGCTGCAGCGGCGGGCAACGCCGCTCGGCGAGCGCGGACGCGCGTATCCGCCCGTCGGGGTCGCACAGCCGCGCCTCGGTCCGGCCGGCGCGGAGCGGCCCGGAAGAGGCGGAGTGCAGGCGCCGCACCTCCTTGTCGAAGGCGACCCAGGCTTCCGGTCCGTTCCGGACGGGCATGCCGGCGAGGGGGCGGGTGTCCTCGCCCAGCAGCGCCGCCGCCGCGGCCCGCCCCTGTGCCGCGTCCTGCTGTGTGTCCCGCACGTGCCCTCCCCGGGATCGGTCTTGCCTGCTGATCGTAGGCGGCTGCCCGTGACCCGCGCCTGCGATATTCGGGCAGGTCAGAGCCATCACACGGCGACGCGATTGACGAAACATACGGAACACTGCATAGTTATGCCAGTCGCAGGGTTTCATCGAGATCTTCGGCCTCTCGTCGAAGACCGCGGCGGGGCGCGACCTCGCCTGACCGACCGGCAGTACCCGGCTGCCTCCCCGTTTCCTCCGCGGCGGGGAGGCGGTTTCACATCCGAAGCCATGCACGTGCAGTCTTGAGGAGCAGTAGCTGTGAGCAGCAACAACGGTGGTGACGTCCGGCTCTGGGGCGGCCGGTTCGCCGACGGCCCGGCCGAGGCCCTCGCGAAGCTCTCCGCGTCGGTCCACTTCGACTGGCGCCTCGCGCCGTACGACATCGCCGGATCCCGCGCCCACGCCAGGGTCCTCGCCAAGGCGGGCCTGCTCACGGCGGACGAGCTCGACCGCATGATCGCGGGCCTGGACCGGCTCGAAGCCGACGTCGCCGACGGATCCTTCACCGGCACCATCGCCGACGAGGACGTGCACACCGCCCTGGAGCGGGGCCTGCTGGAGCGGCTCGGCGCCGACCTCGGCGGCAAGCTGCGCGCCGGCCGGTCCCGCAACGACCAGGTGGCCACCCTCTTCCGGATGTACCTGCGCGACCACGCACGGATCGTCGGCGGCCTGATCGCGGACCTCCAGGACGCACTGGTCGGCCTCGCCGAGACCCACCACGACGTGGCCATGCCCGGCCGGACCCACCTCCAGCACGCGCAGCCGGTGCTCTTTGCGCACCACGTGCTGGCCCACGTGCAGTCGCTGTCCCGGGACGCGGAGCGGCTGCGCCAGTGGGACACCCGGACCGCCGTCTCCCCGTACGGCTCGGGCGCGCTGGCCGGCTCCTCGCTGGGGCTGGACCCGGAGGCGGTCGCCGCCGACCTGGGGTTCGAGCGCGGCTCCGTCGGCAACTCGATCGACGGCACGGCCTCCCGCGACTTCGTCGCGGAGTTCGCGTTCATCACCGCGATGATCGGGATCAACCTGTCCCGGATCGCGGAGGAGATCATCATCTGGAACACGAAGGAGTTCTCCTTCGTCACCCTGCACGACGCCTTCTCCACCGGGTCGTCGATCATGCCGCAGAAGAAGAACCCCGACATCGCGGAGCTGGCGCGCGGCAAGTCGGGCCGGCTCATCGGCAACCTGACGGGCCTGCTGGCCACCCTCAAGGCCCTCCCGCTCGCGTACAACCGCGACCTCCAGGAGGACAAGGAGCCGGTCTTCGACTCCTGCGACACCCTCGAAGTCCTGCTGCCGGCGTTCACCGGCATGATGGCCACCCTCACGGTCAACCGGGAGCGGATGGAGGAGCTGGCTCCGGCGGGCTTCTCCCTCGCCACGGACATCGCGGAGTGGCTGGTCAAGCAGGGCGTGCCGTTCCGGGTGGCGCACGAGGTGGCCGGCGAGTGCGTGAAGGAGTGCGAGGGGCTCGGGATCGAGCTGGACGAGCTCACGGACGAGCAGTTCGCGAAGATCTCGGAGCACCTGACCCCCGAGGTGCGCTCCGTGCTCAACGTGCCGGGCGCCCTCGCCTCGCGCAGCGGCCGCGGCGGCACCGCCCCCTCGGCGGTCGCGAAGCAGCTCGCCGAGTTGAAGGCCGACCTGGTCATCCAGCACGCCTGGGCCTCGCACAAGCAGTAGCCGCACGGCGCTGCCCCCGTACCTCCGCGGCCATGCGGCCCGCACGCCCACAGGTCCTCCGGGGCCCGGGCCCTGTACGTCCGCACGCCGCGGGATGCCCGGAGGGGCGGCCGGAGCCCACGAGGGGTTCCACGCGTGGCTGACCGGCAAGGAGACGGCCGGGAAGAACGGCGCGGCGAAGCCCGAGTCCAC
>NZ_JBEORW010000147.1:0-3568 GCF_040302565.1 Streptomyces sp. NPDC097981 | reverse complement strand
CGACCAGCCCGCCCACATGTGGGTCACCACACGTGTCGGGCTCACCGCCAAACTGGCTGACGGCAACACCATCACACCGCCCTGGGCTCACTAGTGTGCTGATGACCGCGTAGATTCGCCGGGTTCTTCAGGCTGCGGTGGCGAGGGGGCGCCCGCCCCAGCGGATGCCCTTTTCGCTTCGGATGCGGGCGCGTTCCTTGCGTTCGGCGGCCAGGACGTCGCGGTGACGGGCGTTGGCGTTGCGCCACCGCAGATAGGCGTGCAGTGCCCGGGTCTGCACGGTGTGGCTGGGATGGTTGGAGTGGGCGATAGTGAACTGCCGCAGCGGTCCGAAGTGGGCCTCGATGGGGTTCGCCCACGAGGCGTAGGTCGGGGTGAAGCACAGCTCGACCTTGTTCTTCTTCGCCCAGCGGCGGATGTCGGTGCCCTTGTGGGCGGAGAGGTTGTCCAGGATCACGTAGATCGGGGCGCCGTCGGGACGGGCGGCGCGGATGGACTTCAGCGCGGCCAGTGTGTTGGCGGCGCCCTTCTTGCGCCTGTTGACGCCCCATAGCCGGTCGTCGCCGACCGAGTAGCAGCCGTGGAAGTACCGAACGCCGTGGGTGCGGTGGTAGGTGGCGGGCAGCCGGTCGGGGCGTTTGCGCGTGGCCCAGCCCGAGCCTGCGGTGGGGCGGATGCCGAGCGGGCCGAACTCGTCGATGGCGAAGACCCGGTCCGGGAAGCGGTCGAGGACTTCCTCGATCCGGTCCAGCTTCGCCTCGCGTTCGGGGTCCGGGGATTCCTTCCAGGTCTTGGTGCGCTGGAAGGTGACGCCGCGGCGGGCGAGCAGGCAGCGTAACGCCTCGCGGCAGATGAGGATCATCCGGCCGTGTACTTTGCGCAGGTAGGCGACGAGTTTGCGCAGGGACCAGCAGGTGAAGGGCTGGCCGAGCTTGGTGGGGCGGGTGGTGGCCGTCTGGATGACGAAGTCCTCGTCATCAGGCGTGAGCAGGCGGGGACGGCCTCCCGCCCACTGAGGGTCCAGACAAGCCAGGCCGATCTCGTTGAACCGATGAATCACATCGCGCACGGTGTCCTCATCGGCCTGCACCAGCTGGGCGATCACCGGAACCCGGTTCCCGCCGGCCGAGGCCAGCAGCATCATCGCGCGCCGATAGCGCACCGAACTGGTGCTGCCCCGGCGCACGATCTGCTGCAGCTTTTGCCCTTCCTGGTCGGTCAGTCTGCGCACACGGACGGGCTCGGCCACCGCGCCTCCAGCGGTCGGATCGGACGTCACCCCACATCCAACCGTCACGACCGCCAACCCGGCGAACCTATGCGGTCACAGCAGTAGACGAGGCCGATGAGGACGGGGACTTCGATGAGGGGCCCGACGACTCCGGCGAGCACCTGGCCGGAGGTGGCGCCGAAGGTGGCGATGGCCACCGCGATGGCGAGTTCGAAGTTGTTGCCCGCGGCGGTGAAGGCGAGCGTCGCCGCCTTCGGATAGCTGAGGCCGACGGCGCGGCCGGCGGCGGCCATGGATCCGGCCCACATGACGGCGAAGTACACCAGCAGGGGCAGCGCGATGCGGGCGACCTCGAGGGGCGCCCTGGACGACGGTGACCTTGACGGCGTCGTGGGAGAGCGGGAACAGGCGCTTGATGACGCCGCGGTGGATGTCCGTGGCCAGTTCCTCGTCGGAGCGGAGGAAGACCTTGAGGAGGTCGGCCCGGCTGATGATGCCCTTGAGGGTGCCGTTGGCGTCGACCACCGGGAGCCGTTTGACGTGGCGTTCGGCCATCAGCCGGGCGGCCTGGGGGAGCAGGGCGTCGGGTCGGATCGTGCAGCTGGGGAGGTCATCAGGTCCTTGGCGCGGTCGGAGCCGGCCTTGGCGGTGTCACCCCTGCGGTGCATCTGCTCGACGAGGCCCGGGCAGTGTTCGTGGAACTCTTCCTTGGGGAGCAGGTCGGCCTCGGAGACCACGCCGACGACCTGGCCCTCGCCCTCGATGACGGGCAGGGCGGTGACCTTCCACCGCTCCATGGCTGTGGCGATCTCCTTGAACGCGGCGGCGGGTGTGACGGCCACGACCTTCGTCGTCATCACGTCGGCAACGGTGTACATGGGGTGCCTCCCGGCGTTTCCTCAGCCTCGGCTCGGAGCGTGGGGTCCGCGAGGGCGACCAGGTCCCGGCATCGGGAGAGGGGGACAGTTCGGTCCTGTCGTGGCTGCTCAGCGGATCAGGACCGCCTCGCCCGGCTTGGGCACGACGGCGGTCCAGCCCAGCTCGTGGTCGATGCGGTCGCGCAGGGTCTCGGCGGCGGTCTCCTCGCCGTGGACGAGGTAGGTGGTGTGCGGGGCGGGGGCGGCGCGCAGCCAGTTGAGGATCTGGTCGGCGTCGGCGTGCGCGGAGAAGTGCGGTACGTCGGCGACCTCGGCGCGTACGGGCACGTACTCGCCGAACATCTTCAGTACCCGGGCTCCGTCCACGAGGTTGCGGGCGCGGGTGCCCTCGGCGGCGAAGCCGACGATGACCACGGCGTTGCGGGGATCGGGCAAGGTCCGGTGCAGGTGGTGCAGGACCCGGCCACCGGTGGCCATGCCGGCCGAGGAGACGATGATCGCCGGGCTGGTGGTGCTGTTGATATCGATGGATTCCTGGATGGTGCGGGCGGCCAGGAAGGGCTCCGGGCTGAGGGCGGCCTCGCCGCGGGCGAGGATCTCGGGGCGGAGCGCGGGGGAGTGGGCGCGCAGCGTGTCGCGGTAGACGTCCAGGGCCGCCAGGGCCATGGGGCTGTCCACGTACACCGGCACGTGCCTCGGCAGGGTGCCGTCGCTGCGCAGCGCGGCGAGCTCGTGGAGGACGACCTCGGTGCGGTCGATCGCGAAGGCGGGAATGACGACGGTCCCGCCTCGCGCAAGCGTTCGTGTGATCACGGAGGCGAACTCCCGGCGCGCGGTCTCGTGGTCGTGGCGGCGGTTGCCGTATGTGGACTCCGTGAGCAGGACGTCGGCACCGGTGAACGGCTCAGGCGGCAGGAGGAGAGGGTGGCCGGGGCGGCCGAGGTCGCCGCTGACGGCGAGGGTGTGGCCGTCCTCCAGGGTCAGGTGAGTCCAGGCGGAGCCGAGGATGTGGCCGCCGTGGTGCAGGGTCAGGCGGGTCCCGCCCATGATTTCGACCTCGCTGCCGACCGGCACGGGGTCGAAGAACTTGATCGTCTGCTCGACGTCGTCATCGTCGTAGAGCGGCTTGGCGGGACGGTGCTTGGACCAGCCGTGATGGTTGGCATGCTCGGCGGCCTCCATCTGGAGGCGGGCGCTGTCGCGGAGCACGATCTCGGCCAGCCGGGCGGTCGCGGCGCTGGCCAGGATCGGACCGCGGAAGCCGTGGCGGACCAGGCGCGGTAGGTAGCCGCAGTGGTCCAGATGGGCATGGGTGACGACTACGGCGTGGATGTCGGCGGCGTCGCAGGGCAGCTCGTCCCAGTTCGAGCACCTCACCGCCGCCCTGGCCGAGACCGAAGCGCGACTTACGGATCTGACCACTACCCGGAAGGTCATCGCGGAACTCGCGCCGACGGGA
>NZ_JBEORW010000146.1:0-3669 GCF_040302565.1 Streptomyces sp. NPDC097981 | reverse complement strand
GGAAGAGCCCAATCGACTACAAACACGACTACAAAGCCGGCCTCACCGAGGAACTGGCTGCATAGGAAGGCCTCCACGTTCGGAGGGGATTGACATCGCTCTCCGGCATCCCGAACAGCAGCGCCTTGCACCCTTCACCACCAGGAGCAGCAGCCGGTGCGGCACACCTTGCTGCACCGGCCAGGACGCGAAGGGTGCAAGGCGCTGCACGGTGCACCGAGAGGCGTCTTCCTCCACCCCGGGGCGTCATCGGCGGAGGCCGGTGCCCCGCCCGGGAGCCCCAGCCGCCGCGCACCTCGCGCATCGGCCTTGCACCCCAATGTAGGTAGTACAAGTAGTGGTCATGTGCGGGTGGATATCTCTCCCCACCTGAGAGCGGAGCTCGCGCTGCGGGAAGCAGCCAGACCCCCACCAGGACGAGCCGTCTCAGGCGTGTGCCGTACGAACACCCTTCGGGCGGCATCGGCCCGTTGAGCCCGTAGACGGCGCTGTTCGCCCCGCTGAGCGCCTCGCAGGCCCGGATTGGCGCAGGGAGCCAAGATGGCGGGAAACGCGCCCAGAGGGCCACGCAGGGCCCTTCGGGTGGCGAGCCCGGAGGCGTACTCACTGAGTGCGGTAGCCGCGCAGGTAGCGGCCTCCGGAGGCGAGCCGTCCGTCCTGCTTGCGGGTGCTCACCGCCGGAAGGCGGTTGGGCGATGTGAGAGGCGATGGAGTCGAGGTGCGGCGCCCGGGGCACCGTAGCGCTGGGGGCGGTGTCGGCCACGGGCCCCGGACGCCCGGGCGCGATGAGTGGAACAGTCCACTTCAGCGAGGCAGGCTGTACCCATGCGGACTCTCTTCCGCCCAGCTGATCCGCCAGGAGCGGGCGGTCACAGCCGGGCGCTTTTCCGAGTCGCGCAGTGCGTGCCGTTCGTGATCATAGTGCTCGGGCTGGGGATCGAGCTCTCGCCTGCGCACGATATCTACACCGGCCCTCTCCTCGTCGCGATGCCGGCCTTGGCTTCGCTGACGATGGGCCCGAAAGGCACCCTCTCGGCAGCGGCTGGAGCCCTGGCCGTCAGCCTGACTACCACCACCCTGCACGAGGCGTGGGGTGGCATGCTGATCTACAGCAATCTCCTGGGCCTCCTCGTGGTGTCCGTGGCCAGTGTCATCACGAGTAAAGCTGTGCGCACGCGCAGGCAGAGCGAGCTCGACCAGGTTCGCCGGGTCGCCGTGGCAGCACAAAGAGTCCTGTTGCGGCGCGTACCGGCCCGGCTGGGTCCGGTGCGGGCGGCCAGCATGTATCTCGCGGCTGAGACGGGAGCGCAGATCGGCGGCGATCTGTACGAGGCCGTACAGACCCGGTACGGGGTCCGGATGATCGTGGGGGACGTCCGCGGCAAAGGGCTGCCTGCTGTGGGTTTGGCTTCAGCTGTGCTGAGCGCCTTCCGGGAGGCGGTGCACTATGAGGACGACCTGGTGGAGGTGGTGAACCACTGCGCGGCTGCGCTGCACCGTGAGCGAGCCGCGCCGGGTGCGGTCGACCAAGACGAGAGGGAAGACCAGGCGGAGGACTTCGTCACTGTGCTCGTGGCTCAGGTGCTTGACGGCTTCGAGGTTCAGGTGGTCAACCGCGGCCATCCGCCTCCGTTGCTGCTGCGCGAGGGCGAGGTTCACGCCCTGGCGCCGAGGTCGCCACTGCCACCCCTGGGCCTGGACGACTTCATCACCGGTCTTCCCGCCAAGGCGGAGAGCTATCCGTTCGCACCTGGTGACCGTCTGCTGCTGCACACCGACGGCGTGATCGAAGCCCGCAATCCTGACAGAGATTTCTTCGCCCTGCCCGAGGCCATGGAGGCAGTTCCCACCTGCACCCCGTCGCAGTTCCTGGAACAACTGCACCAGGCATTGATCCGTCACACCGGAGGCCACCTGGCGGACGATGCGGCGATGCTCGTCGTTGAGCGGCTCGACGAAGAAGCAGGCAAACAAGCAGTCGGCGCAGCTGCTACCTCCTGAAGTGACAGACCGCATTGATCTTCCGGCCACGTACTGAGCGCGGTGCTTGGCGAAACCCGCCGACTGAAGCGCTCGGTCGCAGTGGTGGAACGTGGTGCCCGCTGGCGAGCTCTGCTCTCAGTGGGCGTTTGATATTGATTCGCGACGGGTGGTATATCCCAATCTGCCGTATTCATCATGGATGTTCGCATCCTGAAATGCCTGGAAGCTCCGCACCGTGGGGAGCTTCCGCTCCATTGCTACATCAGACGGAATTCAGCGCCGATAAGCGGGTAAAACGGGCGTACGAATCGGTGCCGGAAGGCCGTGAACGTGCACGCAAGGTGCGAATCGGCCCAAGGGTGTTGGTCGCGAGAGGGACTTAGCGCCACACGCCATCCCTAAACGCCCACTTAGTGGACGTTACTGACTTCAGCTCGTCAGGGTGATCTCTCGCGAAGTTCCTGATGGCGCTGGGGTTGTGGCTGTATCTCGTGGTGTGTGAGGTATGCGGATGGGGGCGGGTTGACCGCCGCGGGGCGTCAGCGTCGCGAGTCGGTGCGGATGCAGGCCGCCAAGTTGTTCGAGCAGGAAGTCAAGCCGCCGGAGGTCGCTCAGTGTCTGCGGGTGAGCCGGAAATCAGCGTTTCGGTGGCACCAGCTGTGGCGGGACGGCGGGGCCGAGGCTCTGGCATCGCGTGGACCGAGTGGGTCGCGGTGCCGGCTGTCGCCGTACTGCCTGGAGAAGCTGGCGGGGTTCTTGGAGGAGGGGCCGGCCGCGCATGGCTGGGTGGAGGACCAGGTGTGGACTGCGGCGAGGGTGGCCACGCTGATCGGGCGGAAGTTCCACGTTTCCTACAGCGTCTCGGGTGCGACGCGGCTGATGCACCGGCTCGGGTTCTCCCCGCAGGTTCCGGCGCGCAGGGTGGCCGAGCGTGCTCAGGAGGCCGTGAAGCTGTGGAAGGAGGCGACCTGGGCGGAGGTAAAAGAGCTCGGGCGGCCTGCGGGGGCTACATCTGCTTCGAGGACGAGGCAGGTTTCACCCGTCGGCCGCCCCGAGGACGCAGCTGGGGGCGGCGCGGGGTGACCCCGCAAGTGACGGTGAGCGGGCGCCGCTCGGGACGCCTGTCGGTGGCCGGGCTGATTGCGACGCGGCCCGGTTCCCGCACCCGCCTGAGCTACCGCCTGATCTCCCACCCCGCGGGCAAGGGCAAGCGCCGCAGCATGGGCGAACGCGACTTCACCGCGTTGGTCGACGGCGTCCACCAGCTGGTCAAGGCGCCGATCGTGCTGGTCTGGGACCGGCTCAACACCCACGTCTCCCGCGCGATGCGCCAGGTGATCGACGAACGGGAATGGCTGACGGTGTTCCTGCTGCCCGCCTACTCACCCGACCTGAACCCGGTCGAAGGCGTGTGGGCGCACGTCAAACGAAGCCTGGCCAACCTCGCCGTCGTCGCCCTCGACCGGTTGGAGACCCTCGTCCGCAACCGGATCAAACGACTCCAATACCGGCCCGACACCCTCGACGGCTTCATAGCCGGCACCAGCCTCACCCTCGACGCCCCAACGTCACCCTGACGAGCTGAAGTCAGTAAGTCCGTTTCTGGTAGCGGCCTCGTTCGGGTTGGGTGAGGAAGCCTTGGCGGGTGAGGCGTCCGAGGCGGCTGCGGGTGATGTTGACGGACGC
>NZ_JBEORW010000145.1:0-3709 GCF_040302565.1 Streptomyces sp. NPDC097981 | reverse complement strand
CGGCTTCTTCTTCCCCATGCTCTCCATGATGAACATCATCCTTCCAGGGCCGAAACCCCTGATCTCCGATGTCCGTCAAAGCGAAGCAAGCCCAGCATCAGTGATCACTCATCGGACGGACACATCCGATCAACTGACCAACCCATCGAAGAGACACGCGTGAGGGGTGCGACCGGATTGGCCGCCAGGTAAACGTGGCCAACGGGTCGGCAGCGCAGTCGTTGTTGTCGGAGCAGGCGCCGTTGTGCCCTGGGTGAGGTTGCGCAGGGTGCGGCTGGTCAAGACGGAGTAGTCGTAGACGGCCCCGGTGGACGGTGTGCCGTTCGGTCAGCCTGAGCGTGAGCCTCACGTAGCTTTCCGCCCCGGAGCCCTAGCGTGGGCCCATGACGAGGAATCAGGACATGGGGCGGCGAGCGGCCGTGGTGCTCTGTGTGACAGCGGCGCTGATGGGACCGGGAAGCCTGGCCGGCGCAGCCGCCGGGACGACGGCAGCCGGGCTGTCCCCGCGGCCCGATGCCCTCGTTTACATCGCCAACCTCCACTCCGACACGGTGTCGGCCGTCGACACCGGCACCGGCATGGTCGTCGACAGCGTTCCCGTCGGGCACGGACCGGACAGCGTGGCCGTCAGCCCGGACGGCTCCCGCGTCTACGTCACCAATTCCGCGGCGGACACCCTATCGGTCATCGACGCCCGTACCAGGACGGTCATCGCCACCGTCGCTGTCGGGGACGAACCGAGCAGAGTGACGGTCTCCCCCGACAACCGGAACGTCTACGTCGCCAACGTCGGGTCGGACAACGTGTCCGTGATCAGCACCCGCACCCGTGCCGTGACGGACACAATCACGGTGGGCGATGCCCCGCTGGGCGTGGCGGTGACACCCGACGGATGCACCCTGTACGTCGCCAACGCCGCGTCCGGCACCGTCTCAGTGGTCCGGACCGCCACCGGAACGGTCACCGGCACCATCCCCGTCGGCAGCGGACCGACCGCCCTGGTGCTCACCCCCGACGGCCGTCGCCTGTACGTCTCCAACCTGACCTCGGACGACGTGTCGGTGGTCGACGTTCACGCCGGCGCGGAATCGGACCGCATCCCGGTCGGGGACCAGCCTGCGGGAATCGGGGTGCGACCGGATGGCCGCCAGGTCTACGTCGCCAACATCGGGTCCGACAGCGTGTCCGTGATCAGTACCCGCGGCCGTGCCGTCACGGACACCGTCCCCGTGGGACACGGCCCCAACGGCCTCGCTGTCAGCCCGGGCGGCTCCCTGGTCTACGTCAGCAACTTCGACTCGGACACCCTGTCGGTCATTGACACCTCGACAGCCCGCGCAACGCACACAGTGGCCGTGGGCGACGGGCCGACCGGCGTGGCAGCGGCACAAGGAAAGAGGGCCTGACCCGGGGTCCGAACACCGCGACAGTGCGGCTCGCCTGAGCACGAGAGGTCACGCCGGCCAGGGCTTCCAGGACACCGGCCGGTCTCGGCGTCGACCTGGCTCTGCCGCAGTTGCTCTGTCTTGGAGCATGGCCCGGGGGCACGAAGTCCACCACAGCCACGGTGACACGTCTGCGGCGGTAGTCGGCCCTTCCATCGCTGGAGTCAGCGGCCCCGGAAGGGGACTCAGATGTGCCGGCCGGCGCCTTGGTACGCCTTGTCCGCCCAGCATTTCAGTCCCGCGGTGGCGAGTGCGTCGACGATCCCGTGGCTCCGGGCGGCCGTCAGGTCAAGCAGGCTTGGTCCTCGAAGCAGACGTAGCCCCCGCAGGCCGCCCCGGGCCCTTTTACCTCCGCCCAGGTTGCCTCCTTCCACGCGGTCACGGCCTGCTCATCCCGTTCGGCGACCCGGCGGGCGGGAACCTGCGGACTGAAGCCGAGCCGGTGCACCAGCCTCGTGGCAGCGGAGACGCTATAGGAATCGACCTTCGGGAGGGCAGGCGGCAGCATCCGGGCCGCTTGCGGACCGGATGACGGTGAGACAAGCGGTCAGGCTGACGCTGGCGCGAGGGCGACTTGGTGGCCGAGGGCCTGGAGCTGGCGGACGAGATCACGGGTCTTGCGTGCGGCATCGAGGTGACGGCGGTGCCAGTCAGCGCCGAGCTCCTGGTAGGAGGCGTCCGGGTCGTTGATCAGATGCCAGGCGACGACGAGTATCGAGCGAGCGACGGCCACCAGGGCTTTGGCATGGCCGCGACGCTTGACGATGCGGCGGTAACGGGCGCCGAGGAAGGTGTCGGTGCGGGCGGCGGCGTTTGCGGCCTCGCCCAATGCCCCCTTGAGCCAGGGGTTGCCCTGCCCGGCCGGGCCTGCGGTGTTCTTTGCTCCGGACTGGATGGTGCGAGGGCACAATTTCGCCCAGGAGACCAGGTGTTCGGGGGTGGGAAAGTGGCTCATGTCCGCGCCGATCTCGGCGAGGATGATCTGCGCTGTGGTCGGTCCGATACCGGGAACGGCATCGAGACGCTCAGCCAGTACCTGCGCGCGCTCACCACAGTGGCCGGCCCGTCCGCGTCGGCCGGGTCGTCTGGCGGGGTGGTGATCTCTTCCAGTGTCTGGGCGATGAGCTGGCCGAGTTCGTGGATCTGGGCGGTCAGGTGGTCGATGGTGGCCAGCAGCACCCCGAGCAGGCGGGCGTGGTGGTCCTCGAACTGCCCCGTCAGGGCCTCGGCCAGGGCCGCCTTCTTCTTGACGAGACTGCCCTGGGCAAGCTCGGCGAGGGCACGGGGATTGCGTTCCCCGGCGACCAAGGCGTTCATCATGGCCCGCCCGGACTGGCCAAACAGGTCGGAGACGGCTCCGGACAGCTTGATCTGCGCATCCTGCAGAGCCTTGTCGACGCGGTGCTTGTGCCGGGTGCGTTCCTGGACGAACACGGTGCGGGTGCGGGTAAAGTCCCGCAGCTGCCGAACCAGTTTGGGCGGGACGAACGAGGCGCGGACCATGCCGCGTTCGGCGAGCTTGGCCAGCCAGACCGCGTCCAGCTTGTCGGTCTTGGGCCGGCCTGGGACGTTCTTCACGTCCCGCGCGTTGACGAGCCAGCAGTCCAGGCCGCGGGCTTCCAGCAGGTAGAAGAACGGGCGCCAGTACGAGCCCGTCGCCTCCATCACCACCCGCTCGACGCCCTGGCAAACCAGCCGGTCGCCGAGCTCCAGGATCGCGTTCGTGGTTGAGGCGACCGTCCAGACCTGCTGGACGCGCCGACCCTCGATGGTGTCGTGCGGGACGCGCAGGCAGACCATTCCGGATGCCTTGGCGATGTCGATGGCCGCGACCCTGGCGACGGTTCCGTCGTCGTGGTCCTCTCGCAACTCCTCCATGACGTACCCCCTTGCTGCGGCAGTGCGGGCGGGGCTGCCCGGGGAGCCTGAGGGGAACGGAGAAGCTGATCGGCGTGCTCAAAGCGACAGTGTGCGGCCCCTCGGACGGCTCCCTCACCAGACTCCTATGCGGGCTCACGACCCAAACATCGATCGGCGTCGACGAACAGCCCCGTACCGATTTTCACGCCCGCGAGGCGTCATCCGCAGGTGAACGGCTGACTCCTATAAGGTCACAAACGCCCGTCCGGCCACGTGCGTAGCGGCCCTGCCGATGAGCCGACAAATCTTAGCTTGACTGTGTCGGGGATCTTGGAGTCGCCGGGGTCAGGTGCCCAGGGTGCGCCAGGACTTCGGCCGGGGGATCTCGTGCTGATCGAGGTAGG
>NZ_JBEORW010000144.1:0-3746 GCF_040302565.1 Streptomyces sp. NPDC097981 | reverse complement strand
CGACGGCGCACCCGATCTTGCCTGGCATCCCACCACTCCAGACCGCTGATCAGACCCATCCCGCTTGACGCTTAACCGCGTGCGATGTCTGCGGTGGAAGGCCGCGTGCGGGCTCGGCTTGCACGACATGGCCTTCGATCCATCGCTGCTGGCCTACTTCCGGCGCCGTCTGGCACGATCCGCCCGGCCGGACCGCGTCTTCGAGGCGGTCCGGGAAGTCGTGAAGGCGACCGGCGTCCTCAAGGGCAAGCACCGGCGGGCGCTGGATTCCACGGTGCTGGACGACGCGGTCGCCACCCAGGACACCGTCACCCAGATCATCTCCGCCATCCGCGCCGTGATCCGGGAAGTCCCCGGGGCCGGCCAGGTCGCGGCGGCGCGATGCACCGCGCACGACTACACAGATCCAGGCAAACCGAAGATCGCATGGAACGACGCGGCCGCCCGCGCCGTGCTGGTCGACGCCCTGGTCACCGATGCCCTCAACCTGCTCGGGCACCTGCCCGAACGCGAGCTCGGCGAGAAAGCCGCGAACGCTGTTGGCCTGCTGGCCCTGGTCGCCGGCCAGGACGTCGAGCCGGCCGACGACTCTGACGGACGCGACGGACGCTGGCGCATCGCCCGGCGGACGGTGACGGACCGGACAGTCTCCACCGTCGATCCCGACGCGCGGCACATCCACAAGAACCGCACCCGCCACCAGGACGGCTTCAAAGGACATGCCTGCTTCGAACCGGAGACCGGACTGTTCACAGCCGTCGCCCTCACCAGCGGTTACGGCCCGGACAATCACGAAGCTGCCGTCGCCGCCGATCTCCTCGCCGACGAGGACGGCGAGTTAACCGTGCTCGGCGACTCCGCCTATGGCACCGGTGACCTGCGCATGCGCCTTGCGGCCGACGGCCACACCCTGGTGATCAAACCGCCACCACTGCGGCACGCGATCCCCGGCGGCTTCACCGTCGACGACTTCCATATCGACGCGGCCGCCGGCACCGCGACCTGTCCGGCCGGACACACCGCCAACCTCGGCCAGGCCAAAGCGGACGGCGCCCGCACCGCCCAGTTCAAGCGCGTCTGCACCCACTGCCCCCTGCGTGAACGCTGCACCACCTCCAAGACCGGACGCACCCTCAACGTCCACCCCCAGCACGAACTGCTGGCCACCGCCCGGGCACAAGCCGCCACCGACCCCGTCTGGCAGGACGAATACCGCAAATGGCGGCCCCCAGTCGAACGTGCCATCGCCTGGCTCGTCGCCAAAGGCAACCGGAAAGTCCCCTACCGAGGCGTCATCGCCAACAACACCTGGCTCCACCACCGTGCCGCCGCCCTCAACCTCCGCCGACTGATCAACCTCGGCCTCACCCGCACCAACAGCACCTGGCGCCTCATCCCAGCAGCCACATAGCCAAAGGGGCCGCCCGGCCCTACGGCCGGACAGCCCCTGAACAAGATCTTCATCAGCCTTCTAGCCCAGCGATGGCTGCGGTGATGGCGGTGAGGGTAGGGCGGTTGGCTTCCCTAAGGTGTACACGCAGTTCGAGGACCAGATTCCGGCGAGGGCCTGGTGGGAGCACATCTGTGCCCGGCATACGCAGCAACTGAGCCATCGACACACCCTGCCAGGGAAGCACTTGCCATTTCCCCCGATTACCTGAACTCACACACATTGACGCCACGGATAAACACACCACTCCACACATAGACGTGGTTCTGCACGATTCGATGCATGACACACATGAACTCTGAATGTCCGCCATATGCATGCGCAGACACTGACTGATACACCCAGCACCAGGTATTCCTCATCGTGATGTCTCTGAAGCTTCGAGGGACCTGTTTGAACAACCTACCGTTTCCGCTGGTCAGAGCACGTTTCGAGGTGCTTTCGTTGATGGCGTCCACCCCTGAGACGCCTCTTCGTCTCAGAAAGTGGACGACGGCGTGGCTGTCCCCGAAAACGGGCGACGGCCCCCTGGTAGCGCAGGGAGCCGTCAGCAGAGGACAGTCCCCGACGAAGGAGAACCTCATGTCCCAAACTGAGCGTACGGTCATCGCCCGCAGTGAGAAACCCCCCGCACCGGAACGGGCATTGAGCACGGGGCGCTGGGCCCACTTGGCCCGGCGAGTCCGCAACGAGGCCGGCGTACACCTCCTCCGAGGTGCCGCCACAGCAGCAGGCGGCGCACTCGTCCTCTACGCCAGCACCTGGCTGCACTCACGCTGACCCATACCCATCAAGCCCACCCGCTCCAGGCAACCGCTCCGCTCGCAGGCCTCTACCGCATCTTGTCGTTGCTCGCCGGAAGATCCGTGTTCCGGTCGCCCTGTGCCTTGTCACGTGAAAAACCCGGTACAACAACGGGTCGGCGGCCGGAGGAGCACAGTGATCGGGGCGGGGCTGGAGCAGGTGCTGTTCACGCAACCAGTGCCGGGTACCACCGAGCAACAGCTGCGTGCTTTGCTCAGGTGGGCGAAGGGCTCCAAGCAGATCGTGGCGCAGGAGCTGGGCGTGTCACTACGGACGGTTCAACGGTGGACGGCTCGAAAGGCGTCGGCGCGCGCCCGGCCGAGTGTCCGTCATCTGGCGCTGATCGAGGCGCGGGTGCGGGCCAGGTGGCAGCCGCTGGTGCGGGCCCGGCGCCGGGCTGTCGCTGAGCAGCGGGGGCTGGTGGTGCACACCCGGGCCCGGTTCGGATTCTCGGCCGGCGCCAAGAGTTCCGACGATCCGAGGCACCGGCTGCTGACCTCGATCGTGCCAGGCGAGGTGGCTCGCGAGCTGTTCTCCGCCTGGGAAGCAGGTGCCCCCGACGGGCAGCACACCGCGATCCTGGCCCGGGCGCTGGGACACGTCTACTTCCGGCAGGCGGGACAGCGCGCGCACGCATTGAAGACGGAGTTCACAGAGATCGACTTCATCGAGTTCGGCCTCGCCTAACGGCTCTGCTGCCACCTTCGGGCAGCAAGGCGGTCAGCCGAAGCATGAGAGTTGACTCCAAGGCAGGCCTGTTGTCACTCGGGGGCGTCTGCCGGCGGCGGCAGGGGGTGTGGCCGGAGTCCACCTGCGCAGGCCAGCACTTCTGTCGCCGAAGAGTTCAGGAAGATCGTGAACACGGACGATCGGTCCACGGAGTCGATGAAACCGGTACGCACACGCTCTTCCCCGGCCTGCCGGAGGATGTCGACCGACGCGGCAAGGCCCCCGACTGTGTGCCCACGCCGAGCAGCTGTGCGGATACGGATTGCGAACACACCCGCGTGCCGGCTGGCGGGGACCAGACCGTCCCCGACCCGGAAGGCACCCCCGGCAACCAAGGCGTCACGGGCAGGTCCGCAGGCCGGAGTCTGTTCGCCAAGCATGGCAATGAGCTCCCCGCGAGGAATGCTGCGCACAGGTACTCGAACGACCCACTCATCGGCCTCGTGTGACAACTGCAGCGCCTCTCCGGTGACAGCCCGACTGCTTCGACCTGCTCCCTCCGCAGGCTACGTGGTGCCGACGGTGACAACTACCAAGCCTCGGCACGGGCGGGTAGGAGGCGCTCGCAGCGGAGCGCCTCGCGCTTCTCGCCCCAGTCCCAGATCACCGGGCCGGGCCGTGCCTCTACCCGGCCCGGAGGCTGGGGAGGGCGCACCTTGATGTCCTCGGCAGGGAGTATCACGAAAGCGGTGTTCACCACTCGGTTGGCGTAGAGGTTTCTCGTTGATCTGGTTGGCTCACACTCGTTCGGCGGAGAGGCGGC
>NZ_JBEORW010000143.1:0-3838 GCF_040302565.1 Streptomyces sp. NPDC097981 | reverse complement strand
GGGGCCCGTTGACTGAACTAACTCCTGTGTTTTGGCAGGTCAGGAGCAGTTTCTGCTAGCTTCCCGCCATGGTTGATCCGCTGGGTCCCGGACGGGATCTGACGAGCTTTGTACTGCCCGACGTTGGCCGGTTGGTCGAGACCGGCGAGCCACAAGAGCCCTACCAGCTGCTCGCTCCGAGCGGGTTGCCGGTCGTCCCGGTCGCGGCCTTCTTCGCGGAGTTGCAGGCGGCCAGCAGGCCGGCGACCACGATTCGGTCGTACGGCATGGATCTGCTCCGGTGGTTCCGGTTCCTGTGGGCGGTTGACGTCGATTGGGACCGGGCGACTCGCGCCGAGGCCCGGGACTTCTCCCGCTGGCTGCAGTTGGCGGACAAGCCGGTCCGCGTCCACTGGCGCTACCAGCGTCAGGGCGGCACAGTCCCTAGCCCCAGGCCGGGCGGGACGAAGCGGGCCGAGCCAGGAACGCCGAATCCGGTGACGGGCAAGCCGACGCCGGGCCGGAAGTACGCGCCGACGACCCGCACGCACAGCGAGACGGTGCTGCGGTCCTTCTACGACTTCCACCTCGAAGAGGGCACCGGGCCAATCATCAACCCGTTCCCGCTGGATCGCTTCCGACGCGGCCGGGCCAACGCCCACCACAACCCGATGCAGCCGTTCCGGCAGGAGCGGCAGGGCCGCTACCGGCCGCGAGTGCCCAAGAAGCTCCCGCGCCGCATCCCCGACGAGATGTTCAACGCGCTGTTCGCCGCGCTGAAGTACAACCGCGACCGGGCCCTGCTCGCGGCCTGGGTGTCCACCGGCGCCAGGGCCGACGAACTGCTGACGAGCCGCCAGTTGGACGCGGACCCGGGACAGCAGCTGATCACCGTCGTCCGTAAGGGGACGCGGGAGAGCCAGCCGCTGCCGGCGTCGCCGGACACGTTCGTGTGGCTACGGCTCTACCAGGAGGACGTCCGGCGCCAGGGCACCCCGCGGGGCCGCCAGCTGCCGCTGTGGTGGACCCTGCGCCGACCGTTCAGGCCGCTGAACTACCACGCGGCCAGAGCGATGTTCGACCGGGCCAACGACCTGCTGGGGTCGAACTGGACGCTTCACGACCTTCGGCACACGGCTGCCTACCGGATGGCTCGCGACCCGCAGATGCCGCTGACCGACGTGCAGTGGGTCCTCGGTCACGCGCATTTGTCCACCACGGAGATCTACCTCGCCGCCACCCGGGACGAGGTAATCGAGAGCGTGCTCGCCCACCATGCCCGCCAGTCTCGACAACCAGTCCTGCCACCGGCACCGGCTCCCGGCTACAACCCGGCCAGCCTGGACGTGCTGTTCGGACGGCGGCCATGACGACCACGACTGCGCCCTCGGGACGGCGTTCGGGACACCGGCCATCCGCACCGCTGCACGGTTCCGCGCAGAAACTGCTGAGGTCGGCCTTTCCAGCGCGAACCGTTCCTGAGAGCTGGCCGGCCACCGCCGAGGACCGCGCCGAGGTCAAAGAGCGCCTGGCGGAATTCTCGGCCAAGGCGAGCAAGCACACCCGCTACATCCGAGGCAGCGGGTCCCAGAAGATCCTGCGCTGGCTGGAGGAGTTCCCCGGCGACACCTGGCAGCAACGCTGGCGGAACTCCGGCTCCGACGAACTGGGCCGGGCCTGGCTCGACCATCTGATGGAGGCGATCAGCGACGGCCGCTATGGGCGGATCGACCGTCCCGAGCTCTCCTCTGGCGCCCTCGCGCTGATCTGCGCGGATGTGATCCGCCCCAGCCTCGACTGGCTGCTGACGCGCCAGTCCCAGAACCTGCGACAGGCGATCACCGACGGCCGTGACCCGGCCGGCTTCGCCGCGCTGGCAACCGTCGCGGCGCCGGAGCTGTGGTCAACCAATCTCGGCTATCACGCCCGCTACCAGATCGCCATGCTGGTGGTCGCGAAGGGCGGCGGGGTCCGCGACATCACCGTGGGAGACTGTCTGGAACTGCGTGAAGCCGAGGCACGCGTCTACGTGCACGCCGGAGCGGGGCGGTCACTGTTCTACAGCTGGCTCAGGGAGCTCGGGAACCTCCCCGCCGAGGCACCCACCACCTTGCGTGACGTCAGCCGACACTCGGGCCAGGTCACCGTCGCCGAACTCGTGGACCGCTACGAGCTGAGATGCCGCCCGATCCGCGACCTGATCGTCGACTACCTGACCGAACGCCAGCCCTCCCTGGACTACAACTCGCTGGAGAGTCTTTCCCGGACGCTCGCCTCGCACTTCTGGGCGAACCTGGAGAAGCACCATCCCGGCATTGACTCCCTCCGTCTGGCCCCCGAGGTCGCCGCGGCCTGGAAGGAACGAAGCCGCACCAAGACGACGGTCCGCCGGCTGCCCGACGGCAGCTCCGTCGAGGTCACCAGCCCCAGAACGAATGCGTTCGCTCTGTTCACCGACGTCCGAGCGTTCTACCTGGACCTGGCCCAATGGGCCTTGGAGGAACCCAGCCGCTGGGGCCCGTGGGTGGCGCCGTGTCCGGTCAAGCCAGCCGAGATCTCGTACAGGAAGCATGTCACCCGGCGGAAAGCGCGCATGGATCAGCGCACCCGAGAGCGGCTCCCCGTCCTGCCCTCCCTGGTCAAGACCGCGTCCGACGAGCTCAAGAAGGCCCAGGCCCGCCTCGGCGCCGTTCGCGCGGCAGCACCGGGCGCCGCGTTCACCGTCCTCGGCGAGACCTACATCAAGGTCAAGGGGACCCGCTACACCGACCACGCGGCTTCGGCCACCGCCTACGACAGGGACGGCCGCCGGTGCTGCTTCGGGCCAGCCGAGCAGCGGGCCTTCTGGGCATGGGTGACCGTGGAGTTCCTGCGCCACACCGGGGTCCGCATCGAGGAGATGCTCGAGACGAGCCATCACAGCATCACCCAGTACAGGCTGCCGACCACGGGCGAGGTCGTCCCTCTCCTGCAGATCGCACCGTCCAAGACCGACGAGGAGCGACTCCTCCTGGTGAGCCCGGAGCTGGCCGATGTGCTCAGCGCGATCGTCTGCCGCGTCCGGGAAGTCTCCGGCGCGATCCCCCTGGTTCGTTCCTATGACCCCAACGAACGGGCCTGGAACTCACCTCTGCCGCTGCTGTTCCAGTGGCGCTGGGGAGGGCAGAACCGGCCGGTATCCGTGTCTACGATCCGCAAGGCGCTGGACGAGACCCTGCTGGCCTCCGGCCTGACCGACGCCACCGGGCAGCCCTTGCGCTACTGGCCGCACGACTTCCGCAGGATCTTCGTCACCGACGCCGTCATGAGCGGGCTGCCGCCGCACATCGCTCAGGTGATCTGCGGCCACAAGAACATCACCACCACGATGAACTACAAGGCGGTCTATCCGGCCGAGGCGATCGAGGCCCACCGGGCGTTCATCGCCCGCCGCCGGGCACTGCGACCGAGCGAGGAATACCGCACGCCGACGAGCGATGAATGGGACGCCTTCCTGGCCCACTTCGAGAAGCGCAAGCTCTCCGTCGGTACGTGCGCTCGTGCGTTCGGCACGCGGTGCATCCACGAACACGCATGCATCAGGTGCTCCATGCTCCGGCCTGATCCAGCACAGCGACCCCGCCTGGTCGAGATTCGGGACAACCTCATCGATCGGATCACAGAAGCGGAGCACGAGGGATGGCTCGGCGAGGTGGAGGGCCTCCGCGTCAGCCTTGCCGGCGCGGAAGAGAAGCTCGCTCAGCTCGCCGTTGAACCTGCCCAAAAGGAGACCGCCATCAACCTTGGCATGCCCAGCTTCAGCCAGATCGTCAGCTGCACGAGTGCCACCGTGGATCTCACACCGTGATCCTTCAGACTG
>NZ_JBEORW010000142.1:0-4067 GCF_040302565.1 Streptomyces sp. NPDC097981 | reverse complement strand
GACAGCCTGGTCTCGCGCCAGGTGGACTACTGGCGCCGCACGCTCGCCGGAGCCCCCGAAGAGCTGACCCTGCCCTACGACCGTCCCCGCCCGGCCGTGGCCTCCCACCGCGGGCACACCGCGTCCCTGGAGATCCCGGCCGAGGTGCACGCGCGGCTCGTGGACGTGGCCCGCGCCGAAGGCGTCACCACCTTCATGGTGCTCCAGGCCGCGCTGGCGGTCCTGCTGTCCCGACTGGGCGCGGGCACCGACATCCCGATCGGCTCGGCGCACGCCGGACGTACCGACGTAGCCCTGGACGACCTCGTCGGCTTCTTCATCAACACGGTGGTCCTGCGGGCCGACGTGTCCGGGGACCCGACGTTCACTGAGGTACTCGCCCGGGTCCGGGAAGCCGGACTGTCGGGTGTGGCGCACCAGGACGTGCCGTTCGACCGTCTGGTCGAGGAACTGGCCCCGACCCGTTCCATGGCGCGTCACCCCCTCTTCCAGGTCGTCCTGACCATGCAGAACACCATCGAGGCCGTACTGGACCTCGGCGACCTGCGTGCCGGCCGGGTGTCGGCCGGTCACACCTCGGCCAAGTTCGACCTGGACGTCCTCGTTGCCGAGGAGTTCGACGCCGACGGCGCACTCGCCGGGTTCCGGGGGACGGTCACCGTCGCTGCGGACCTCTTCGACGCCGAGGCAGCGGGCCGGATCGCCGCCGCCTGGGCACGCGTACTCGACACCCTGACCGCCGAGCCGCAGGTGCGGCTCAGCGCGGTGGACGTCCTCGGCGAGGACGAGCGTCGCCGCGTGCTGGTGGAGTGGAACGACACCGCGGCCGAGGTGGCCGGTGGTTCGGTGGCGGATCTGTTCGCGGCACAGGTGGCCCGGACCCCGGACGCCCTCGCCGTCGTCTTCGACGGAGTCGAGGTGACCTACGCGGAGCTGGACGCCCGGGCGAACCGGCTGGCGCACTTCCTGGTGGACCAGGGCGTGGGCGCGGAGTCGGTGGTGGGTCTGTGCCTGCCGCGCGGGGTGGAGACCATCGCCGCGATCCTGGCGGTGTGGAAGGCCGGGGCGGGCTACCTCCCGATCGACCCCGAACAGCCCGCCGAACGCATCGCGTTCATGCTGACCGACACCCGCGCCGTCCTCCTGCTCAGCACCGAAGACATCCTCGACGAGCTGCCCACCGGCAAGGTGCGCTCGGTTGCGGTGGACGAGACGCTGGTCACGATGCAGCTGTCGATGGCCCCGGACACCGCGCCGGACGTCACCACGGCGCCGGACGAGCTGGCCTACGTCATCTACACCTCCGGTTCCACGGGCAGGCCGAAGGGCGTCGCGATCACGCACGGCTCCCTGACCAACTACGTCGCCGACGTCCCGGAGCGGATCGGGTTCGGTGAACCCGGCGGGCGCTACGCGCTGCTCCAGGCCCAGGCCACCGACCTCGGCAACACCGTCGTGTTCGCCAGCCTGGTCTCGGGCGGCACGCTGTACGTCCTGGAAGAGGACGCGGTCACCGACCCGGTGGCGGTCGCCGACTACCTGGCGGAGCACCGCATCGACCACCTCAAGGTGGTCCCGTCCCACCTCGCGGCGCTGGGAAGCGCCGACGGCCTGGCGAAGGTACTGCCCGGCGGCTCGCTGGTGCTCGGCGGCGAATCCGCCTCGCCCGCATGGGTGAAGGAGCTCATCGAGGCGGCCGGGGATCGCCGGGTGTTCAACCACTACGGTCCGACCGAGGCGACCATCGGCGTCGCGACCACCCGCCTGACGGCGGAGCAGGTGGCCGAGGGCGTGGTCCCCATCGGCAGGCCCGTGGCCAACACCCGCCTGTACGTGCTCGACGCCTCGCTGCAGCCGGTGGCCCCCGGCGTCATCGGTGAGCTGTACATCGCGGGCGTCCAGCTCGCACGCGGCTACGTCCGCCGACCGGACCTGACTGCGGAGCGGTTTGTCGCCTCCCCGCTCTCGGGCACCGGCGAGCGCATGTACCGCACCGGCGACCGCGCCCGGTGGACGGCGGACGGCCAGGTCGTGTACCTGGGCCGCGCCGACGACCAGGTCAAGATCCGCGGCTTCCGCATCGAGCCCGGCGAGGTGCAGGCCGTCCTGACCGCGCACCCGCAGGTCGATCGGGCGGCGGTCATCGCCCTGGAGGACGCGACCGGCGACACCCGCCTCATCGCCTACCTCGTGCCCGTGGACGAGGACGACGACCCGGCGGAACTCTCCGCCGCCGTCAAGCAGTTCGCCGCTCAGCGACTGCCCGAACACATGGTGCCCTCGGCGTTCGTCACGCTGGACGCGCTGCCGCTCACGAGCAACGGCAAGCTGGACCGCAAGGCCCTGCCCGCGCCCGACTACGCCGCCGCGGCGGGTACCGGCCGGGGTCCGTCGACCGCTCAGGAGGAAATTCTTTGCGCCGCGTTCGCTGAGGTCCTCGGCCTGCCCACGGTGGGGGTCGACGACGACTTCTTCGACCTGGGCGGCCACTCCCTGCTCGCGGTGCGACTGGTCAGCCGCATCCGGGTGGTGCTCGGCGTCGAGGTCGAGATCAGGGTCCTGTTCGAGGCGCCCACGGTTGCCGGGCTCGCCGCCCAGCTGCACGAGGCCGACCGGGCCAGGGTGCCGCTGACGGCGGCCGAGCGCCCCGAGCGCGTGCCGCTGTCGTCCGCGCAGCGCCGCCTGTGGTTCATCGGCCAGCTGGAAGGCCCGAGCCCGACCTACAACATCCCCGTCACCGTCCGGCTCTCCGGCACGGTCGATGTCGCTGCGCTGAACGCCGCGCTGCGGGACGTGATCGCCCGCCACGAGGTCCTGCGCACCGTGTTCGAGACAGCGGACGGCGAGCCGTACCAGCGCGTCCTCGACCCGGCCGACCTGGCCTGGGACCTGAAGGTGGCCGAGGTGGCCCCGGCAGACCTGGCCGACGCGATCGGCGAGGCGACGCGCTACGCGTTCGACCTGTCGAACGAGGTGCCGATCCGGGCCTGGCTGTTCCAGGCCGGGCGGCAGGACCAGGTCCTCGTGGTGACCACGCACCACATCGCGAGCGACGGATGGTCCACCGGACCGCTGGCCCGCGACGTGTCCGTGGCCTACGCGGCGCGCTGCGCCGGCCAGGCGCCCGAGTGGCAGCCGCTGCCGGTGCAGTACGCGGACTACGCGCTCTGGCAGCGGGACCTGCTCGGTGACGACCAGGACCCCGACAGCGTCATCTCCGGGCAGGTGGAGTACTGGAGCCGGGCGCTCGCGGGCGCTCCGGAGGAGCTGGAGCTTCCCTTCGACCGGCCGCGTCCCGCGGTCGCCGGATACCAGGGACACCGCGTGCCCCTGGACGTGCCGGCCGAGGTCCACGAGCGGCTGCGGGCCGTCGCCCGCGCCGAGGGCGTGACCATGGCCATGGTGCTGCAGGCCGCGCTGGCGGTGCTGCTGTCCCGGCTGGGCGCCGGCAGCGACATCCCGATCGGCGCGGTGAACGCCGGCCGTACCGATGAAGCGCTCGACGACCTCGTCGGCTTCTTCGTCAACACGCTGGTGCTGCGCACCGACCTCTCGGGAGACCCGACGTTCCGCGAGCTGCTGTCCCGGGTCCGGGACACGGGGCTGTCGGCCTTCGCCCACCAGGACGTGCCGTTCGAGCGGCTGGTCGAGGAACTCGCCCCGGCCCGTTCGCTGTCCCGCCACCCGCTGTTCCAGGTGGCGCTCGCGGTGCAGAACAACGCCGAGGCGGTCCTGGACCTGCCCGGTCTGCGCGCCGGGGGAACCGGGATCACGGAGACCTCGGGGACCGCGGTGGCGAAGTTCGACCTCGACGTGAGCGTGGGGGAGACCTACGACGCGGAGGGCGCGCCGGCCGGTCTGCGCGGCGCGTTGATCGCGGCCGCGGACCTCTTCGACGCGGGCACCGTCGCACGGTTCGCCGAGCGCCTGACGCGCGTGCTGGAGGCCGTCGCCGGTGAACCGGGACGTCGGCTGAGCTCGGTTGATGTTCTGGGTGAGGTGGAGCGTCGTCGGGTTCTGGTGGAGTGGAACGAGACCGCTGCTGTTGTGGGTGAGGTGTCGGTTTC
>NZ_JBEORW010000141.1:0-4077 GCF_040302565.1 Streptomyces sp. NPDC097981 | reverse complement strand
GAACGACGACACGCCCGCACGCCGTACCCGGGAGTCCTCCCGAGGCCAGGAGCGCGCCTCGCCCAGCAGCTCGAGCCCGCTGCCCTCCCATGCGACGTGGGGGCTCGGCTCGTCGGCGTGCAGGGACGCGGGCAGCTCTTCGTGCTGGAGCGCCAGAACCATCTTGATCACGCCGGTGACGCCCGCGGCGGCCTGGGCGTGACCGATGTTCGACTTCGACGAACCGAGGTACACGGGCCGCTGCGCGGAACGGCCCGGTCCGAAGACCTCGGCCAGGGCGCCCGCCTCGATCGGGTCGCCGAGGGGGGTGCCGGTGCCGTGTGCCTCGATCGCGTCCACGTCCGCCGGGGACAGCCCCGCACGCGACAGGGCCTGCTGGATCACGCGCCGCTGCGAGGGCCCGTTCGGGGCGGTCAGCCCCTGGGACCGGCCGTCCTGGTTGACGGCCGAGCCCCGGATGACCGCCAGGACCCGGTCGCCGTCGGCCTGCGCGGCCGACAACCGCTTGAGGACGAGCACACCACAGCCCTCGGACCAGCCTGCCCCGTCCGCGTCGGCGGAGAAGCTCTTGCACCGGCCATCGGCGGCCATGCCCCGCAGCCGGGAGAACTCCACGAACACCGACGGCGTCGACATCACCGTCACGCCGCCGGCCAGCGCGACGTCGCACTCGCGCTGCCGCAGCGCCGTCACCGCCAGGTGCAGCGCCACCAGCGAAGACGAACACGCCGTGTCCACCGTCACCGCCGGGCCCTGCAACCCCAGGGAGTACGACACCCGGCCCGACAGCACGCTGCCGGCGCTGCCCATCGAGCCGTACGCGTCGAGCGCGCTCAGGTCGTGCTGGTGGAAACGGTCGTAGTCCGACCCCATCGCACCGAGGTACACGCCGGTGTTGCTGCCCTCGAGGCTTTCGGGGCGGAATCCGGCGCGCTCCAGAGCCTCCCACGAGGCTTCCAGCACCAGCCGTTGCTGCGGGTCCATGGCCCGCGCCTCGCGCGCCGGTATCCCGAAGAAGCCCGCGTCGAACTCCTCCACGTCCCGCAGGAATCCGCCCGTCCGCGCATAGCTCTTGCCCACGGCCTCCGGATCCGGGTCGTACACGTCCCAGCCGTCCCACCGCGACGGGAACCCCTCGATCGCGTCCCCACCCGACGACAGCAGCTCCCAGAACTCCTCCGGAGTCCCCACCCCACCCGGCAGCCGGCACGCCATCGACACGATCGCGACCGGATCGTCCTCCTCGTCCGCGGCCCGGACGACGGCCCCGGTGGGCGGCGCGGCCGGTGACAGGTCCATCCGTTCCAGGAGGAACTCCGCCATGGCGGCCGGGGTCGGGTGGTCGAAGGCCAGTGTCGCGGGCAGCGGGACCTCGGTCTCCTGCGAGATCCGGCGCCGCAGTTCCACGGCCATCAGCGAATCGAGGCCGAGGTCCCTGAGCACCTGCTGGGCCGGCACCGCGCCCTTGTCCGGAAGGCCGAGCACGTTCGCCGCCGCCGACCGCACCAGCAACGTCACCGTCTCCCGCCGCTGGTCGGGGGAGAGCGCCGCGAGCCTGCCGCGCAGGCCCGAGGGGGCCTCCCCCGCGTTCGCCCGCCGCAGGCGCGTCCTGACCATGCCGCGGAGCAGTACCGGCACTTCGTCCTGGCCGCGGTGCAGCGCGGCCAGCCCGAGCCGCACGGGAACCAGGTGTCCCCGCGAATCCAACGCCAGCGCCGCGTCCAGTGCCCGCAGCCCCTGGTCCACGGAGAGCGGCTCGATGCCCATGCGCCGGATCCGGGTCAGCTCGGCCCGGCCGAGATGCGCGGTCAGCCCCGTGCCGGCCTGCTCCCACAGGCCCCAGGACAGGCTCCTGGCGGGCAGGCCCGCGTACGTCCGCCATACGGCGAAGGCGTCGAGGAAGGCGTTGCCCGCGGCGTACGTGCTCTGGCCGGGGCTTCCGAGCACTCCGGCGAGCGAGGAGAACATGACGAACTCGGACAGCGAGTGCTCTCGGGTGAGTTCGTGCAGGTGCAGCGCCGCGTCCAGCTTCGGAGCCAGTACGCGCTCCAGCCGCTGCGCGTTCTGGTCCGGGAGCAGTCCGTCGTCCAGTACGCCGGCCAGGTGCCACACCGAGTCCAGATCGTCGATGGAACCGATCAGACCGGCGAGGGCTTCCCGGTCGGCGACGTCACAGGCCACGATCCGTACGCTCTCGGCCCCGGCCCCCGTGAGTTCGGCGGCGAGGCCGGCGGCCCCCGGGGCCCTCTCGCCCTGACGCGAGGTCAGTACGAGGCGCCGGACGCCGCGGGTGCGCACCAGGTGCCGGGCGAGCTCCCGGCCCAGCTCACCGGTTCCGCCGGTGACCAGTGCCGTTCCCTCCGGTACCGGAGTTCCCCCGGTGGCGCCTTCCGGCTCCGGGTCGACCGGGACCAGCCGCGCGACCCGTATCCCTCCGGCCCGTACGGCGATCTCGGGCTCGTCGGCGACGGACACGGCCCTGGCGAGCACGGCGGTGTCCTCGGCCGCGGAACCGGTGTCCACCAGCCGCAGCGAACGCCGGGGGTACTCGGCGCGCGCGGCACGGACCAGGCCCCAGACCGGGGCGTGCACCAGACCGTCGACGCCCTCCCCCGGCCCGGCCGGTACGGCCTGCCGGGTCACCCATACCAGTTCGGTCCCCTCCAGCCGGGACTCGGCCAGCAGACCCTGCAGCACGTGCAGTGCGGTGGCGGTGGCCGTGCGCACCGCGTCCGCCAGGTCACCGGGGTCCCGCGTGGTGCTGTCGACGACGAGGCGGGCCGGGGGCTCGTCGCCGGCGTCGAGCAGGGCGCGCAGCCCGGCCACGTCGGTGACGGGCCGTCCGCCGGTCGCGTGCACGAGGTCGCCGGAGCCGCCGAGGACCCAGGTCTCGGCCGGTACCTCGCGGGTCGCGGGGGAAGGCCGGAAGTCGAGCCGGTAGAGGTGGTCGCTCGTGCGCTGCCGCAGCTGCTGTTCGGTCGCCGGGCGCAGGACGAGCGCGTCCACGTAGGCCACCGGATCGCCGTGGGCGTCCGTCATCCACAGCCGGGCCTCGGACGACGCGGGGTCCCGCTCGATCCGGACGCGCAGTTCGGTGGCCCCGGTGGCGTACAGCTCCACCCCGGTCCACTCGAAGGGGAGCGACACCCGTCCGGTGTCGGCGTCCAGTACGGCGACCGCGTGCAGCGCCGCGTCCAGCAGCGCCGGATGCACCGCGAAGCCGCCTGCCGCCGCGCTCTCGGCCCCGGCCCCGGCCGCCGACTCGGGCAGGCGGACCACGGCGTAGGCGGTGTCGCCGCTGCGGGAGAGCTCCACCAGGCCCTGGAAGGCGGGTCCGTAGTCGATCCCGCGCTCGCGCAGCCCGTCGTAGAACCCGTCCAGATCCACGGGTGTGGTGCCCGCCACCGGCCCGCTCCGCAGGTCCCGGAAGCCGTCGCCGTGGGTGTCGCCGGCTGTCGGGTGGGTGAGCCGGGCGGTGGCGTGGGTGGTCCAGGGCGCGTCGGGGTGGGTGTCGGGGTCGGGGTGGGTGTGGACGGTGACCTGGCGGCCCCCGTGGCCGTCGGCGCCGGTGACGGCGACCTGGACGCGCAGCGCGCCGGTCGCGGGGAGGACCAGGGGGGTGGTCAGGGTGAGGGTGTCGATCCCGGTGGCGCCCACGCGTTCGGCGGCGGCGAGGACCATGTCGAGGATCCCGGTGCCGGGCAGGAGCATGGTGCCGAACACCTTGTGGTCGCCCAGCCAGCGCTGTCCGGGTGCGGTGGCGTCGATCCTGCCGGTGAGGACGAGGCCGTCGTCGTCGGCCAGCGGGGTGGAGAGCGTGAGCCAGGGGTGGTCGAGCCCGTCCGCGCCCCAGGCCGAGGGGTCGGCCGGGGTGCCGGCGGAGGCGGGGAGCCAGTGGCGCCGGCGGTCGAAGGCGTAGGTGGGGAGGGCGGATTCCACCGGGGTCCGCGGCACCGCGCGCTCCCACGGCCAGCCGTTCCCCTGGGCGAGGCCGGCGCGGACCCATGAGGACAGGACGTCGGTGGTGTCGGCCTGGTCCCGGTGGGCGGTGCCCACGGCGACCCCGCCGTGGTGCTG
>NZ_JBEORW010000140.1:0-4220 GCF_040302565.1 Streptomyces sp. NPDC097981 | reverse complement strand
GTCGGCACAACACCGGAAGCCTCATCCAGCGCCAGCAACGACACCACACCAGCGGCGGCACCCACACCGGACAACAACCCAGCCAGAGCAGCACGATCCGCACCCGGCTCGACAACAACCCGCCGAACCGCAGCGCCGCCCCCCGCCAGCGCATCCGCCACAGCCTCGGCAGAGGACTCATCCGCACCCGCGACAACGACCCACTCACCACCCAGCACACCAGCCGGAACGGTCAGCGGCCTCCACGACACCCGGTATCGCCAGCCGTCGATGTCCGACCCGGTGATCGCGTCGCCGCGTCGCACGAGAGCCGTCTTCGGCCAGTAGCGCCGGCGCTGGAAGGCGTACGTAGGCAGGTCGACCCGTACGGCACCCGCCCCGTAGAGCGCCTGCCAGTCGACGGAGATCCCACGGACGTGGCTCCCGGCCACAGCGGCCATCGCCGTCTCGGCCTCGGGACGGCCCTTGCGTACGACGGGCACGAACACCGCTCCGTCGGCACCGAGGCATTCCTGGCCGAGGGCGGAGAGGACACCGTCCGGGCCGAGCTCGAGGTACGTGGTGACCCCTGCGGCCTCCAGGGCGCGCATGCCGTCGAGGAAGCGGACCGCCTCGCGGACGTGCCGCACCCAGAACTCCGCCGAGCCCATCTCGTCGGTGACGAGCGCGCCGGTCAGGTTCGAGACCACCGGAATACGGGGAGCCTCGAATGACAACCCCGCCACCACCTCGCAGAAGGCGTCGAGCATGCCGTCCATGTGCGGGGAGTGGAACGCGTGGCTGACGGTCAGCCGCTTCGCCTTGCGGTCCGTGAGGGCCTCGGCCACGGCGACCGCCGCGTCCTCGTCACCGGCGACGACCACGGACCGCGGCCCGTTGACCGCCGCGATGCTCACGCGCTCCGTCAGCAGCGGCAGGACCTCCTCCTCCGAAGCCTGCACCGCGATCATCACGCCACCGGACGGCAGCGCCTGCATCAGACGGCCACGAGCAGCGACAAGCGTGCACGCGTCGTCCAGCGACAAGACCTCGGCGACGTGCGCGGCCGCGATCTCACCGATCGAATGACCGGACAGGAAGTCCGGGCGCAGACCCCACGACTCCAGCAGCCGGAACAGCGCCACCTCGATCGCGAACAGCGCGGGCTGGGTGTACTCCGTGCAGTTCAGCAGGTCCACGTCGTCCCCGAACAGGACCTCCTTCAGCGGCAGTTCGAGGTCGAAGCGTGCGCACACCTCGTCGAGCGCGTCGGCGAAGGCCGGGTGGGCCTCGTACAGTTCGTGCCCCATGCCCAGCCGCTGGCTTCCCTGGCCCGTGAAGAGGAAGGCGACCTTGCCGCCGGCCGGCGAGCCCGTCACCATGCCCGGCGCCGAGTCGCCCGCCGCCAGTGCGGCGAGAGCGGCCAGCAGGCCCTCACGGTCCGCGGCCACCACCGCCGCGCGTTCGTCGAACGCCGAACGTCCGGTCGCCAGGGTGCGGCCGATGTCGGCCGGCCGGAGGGAAGGCTCCGCGAGCAGCCGCGCGCGCAGGGCGTCGGCCTGGGCGCGCAGCCCCTCGTCGCTCTTCGCCGAGATCACCAGCGGAACTGGCAGCAGCCCCGGATCCGCCGAACCGGCGTTCTCCTCCTCCGCCTGCTCCGGCAGCGGCGCCTGCTCGATGATCGTGTGGGCGTTGGTGCCGCTGAAGCCGAACGAGGATACGCCCGCGCGGCGCGGACGGCCCGTCTCGGGCCATGCGCGCTGCTCGGTGAGCAGGGCGATGTCGCCCGCCGCCCAGTCCACCTGAGGCGACGGCGCGTCGATGTGGAGGCTCTGCGGCAGCACCCCGTGCTGCATGGCCAGAACCATCTTGATGACGCCCGCGACACCGGCGGCGGCCTGGGTGTGGCCGATGTTGGACTTGATGGAGCCGAGCAGCAGCGGCCGACCGTCGGCCGGGCGGTCCTGGCCGTAGGTGGCCAGGAGGGCCTGCGCCTCGATGGGGTCACCGAGGGTGGTGCCCGTGCCGTGGGCCTCGACCGCGTCGACCTCGGCGGCCGAGAGACCGGCGCTCGCGAGCGCCTGGCGGATGACCCGCTGCTGGGACGGGCCGTTGGGGGCGGTCAGGCCATTGCTCGCACCGTCCTGGTTGACGGCCGAGCCCCGGACCACGGCCAGCACCGGGTGCCCGTTGCGCTGCGCGTCCGACAGCCGCTCCACGAGCAGCATGCCCACGCCCTCGCCCCAGCCCGTGCCGTCCGCGGCCGCCGCGAACGCCTTGATCCGGCCGTCGGTGGCCAGGCCGCGCTGACGGCTGAACTCGATGAAGGTGCCCGGCGTCGACATGACGGTGACGCCACCGGCCAGCGCCAGCGAGCACTCGCCGCTGCGCAAGGCCTGGATCGCCCAGTGCAGGGCGACCAGCGACGAAGAGCACGCCGTGTCGACCGTCACCGCAGGGCCTTCGAGACCGAACACGTACGACAGTCGGCCGGACACGACACTGGCGGCATTGCCCGTGCCCAGGTGCCCCTCAAGGCCCTCCGGTTCCTCCAGGAGGACGGAGAGGTAGTCCTGGCCGTTGGTACCGACGAACACGCCGGCCCGGCTGCCGCGCAGCGTCTCGGGGTCGATGCCGGCGCGCTCGAAGGCCTCCCACGAGGTCTCCAGGAGGAGCCGCTGCTGCGGGTCCATGGCGAGGGCCTCGCGCGGGGAGATCCCGAAGAAGTCGGCGTCGAAGTCGGCGGCGTCGTAGAGGAAGCCGCCCTGACGGGCGTACGACGTGCCCTGCGCGCTCGGGTCGGCGTCGTACAGGGCGTCCAGGTCCCATCCTCGGTCCAGGGGAAGGTCCGAGATCGCGTCGGAGCCGGACGCCAGCAACTGCCACAGGTCCTCGGGGTTGCGCACCCCGCCAGGGAAGCGGCAGCTCATCGCGACGATCGCGATCGGGTCGTCGTCGACCGCCGAGGCCACCGGGCCGGTCGCCTCGACCTGCGCGCCGAGAAGTTCGGAGAGCAGGTTGGCGGCGAGTACGGCCGGGGTCGGGTAGTCGTAGACGAGCGTGGCCGGCAGACGCAGCTCGGTGGCCGCGACGAGGCGGTTGCGCAGCTCGACGGCGGTGAGCGAGTCGAAGCCGATCTCGCGGAAGGCCCGCCCCGCTTCGACGTCCTGGGCACCGGAGTGGCCGAGGACCTCGGCGACCTGCGTGCGAACGAGGTCCAGCAGGAACGGCTCGCGGTCGCCGTCGGCCATGTTCCGGAGGTGCTCGGTGAGCGACGAGCCCGACCGTTCGGGACGGTCACCCGGGTACTCCGTAGCGCGGGTGACGGCCTCGGCCTCCGGCAGATCGTTAAGCAGCTTGCCGGCGCGCACCGCCGTGAACCCGGGGACGAACTTCGCCCAGTCGAAGTCGACGATCGTCAGGGCCGCGTCGTCGGAGCCGACGGCCTGCCGGAGCGCGGTGATCGCGAGATCGGCGTTCATGGGCGGAACACCACCCCGGCGCATGCGGGCTTCAAGGGCCTCGTCGGCGGCCATGCCGCCCTCGGCCCACGGACCCCACGCGAGCGAAGTCGCGGCCAGACCGGCAGCACGACGCTGCTCAGCCAAGGCATCCAGATAGGCGTTCGCAGCAGCGTAGTTGGCCTGACCAGCAGCACCAATGGTGCCGCTCATCGAAGAGAACAACACGAACGCCGAAAGCTCGATACCGAGCTCGCCAGTCAGCTCGTGCAGGTTGAGCGCCGAGGTCGCCTTCGCACGCAACACGCTGTCGAAACGATCCGGAGTCAGCGCGTCGAGGACGCCGTCGTCGAGGATCCCGGCGGTGTGCACGACGGCAGTCAGGCCGTCGGCCTCGGCGGCCAGCAGGGAGCGTAGGGCGTCACGGTCGGCGGCGTCACACGCCACGACCGACACGTCAACACCCAGCCCGGACAGTTCCGCCACCAGCTCGGCGGCACCCGGGGCGTCCACGCCCCGGCGGCTGGTCAGCACCAGACGCTCCGCGCCCGCACCAGCCAGCCAACGCGCCACCCGGCCACCCAGGGCACCCGTACCACCAGTCACCAGAACGGTTCCCGAAGGCGCCCACGAGTCCGCGCCACCGCTCGCGGCGCGGACCAGCCGACGCCCGAAGACACCGGAGGACCGCACCGCGACCTGGTCCTCACCAGCACCACCGGCGAGCACACCCACCAGACGGGCCATAGCCCGCCCATCCCACACCTCAGGCAGGTCAAC
>NZ_JBEORW010000139.1:0-4249 GCF_040302565.1 Streptomyces sp. NPDC097981 | reverse complement strand
TCAGGTCACGTCCGTCCGGCGGCAGCGCTTGCTGCGTGCCCGGCCGGGCGGTCGACAGATCAACGCCAGGACACCCACGGGGTCAGTCGTAAGCAGGGCCTTAACCCCGGATGTTGAACACGTCTATGCGGCTTGGGCCAGGGTAGTTGCTGGTGGTTGCAAGGCGTTCTCGTAGGCGATCGGCGATCGCTGACCGAGCCGGGAGTGCCGGCGGCGGGTGTTGTATCGGGTCAGCCAGCGGAAGGCGTCGAGCCTGGCCTCACGCTCGCTCGACCAGGCTTTGCGGCCCTTGAGCGTTTCTCTCTTGAAGGCGGCGTTGAAGCTTTCCGCGGCTGCGTTGTCCGCGCTTGACCCGATCGCGCCCATGCTCTGCCGGACCCCGGTTGACCTGCAGAGTTCTGCGAAGGCCCTGCTCGAGTATTGAGATCCGTGGTCCGTGTGCATGATCGCTCCGGCCAGGTTCCCGCGGGTCCGCTCGGCCGCCGTCAGGGCGTCGGTGACGAGCTCGGTTCGCATGTGGTCGGCGATGGCCCAGCCGGCCAGTCGGCGTGAGGCGAGGTCGATGACGGTCGCGAGGTAGAGCGGCTTCGCGCCGCTGACCGGCAGGTATGTGATGTCGCCGACGTACTTCGTGTTGACCTCCCTCGCGGTGAAGTCACGGCCGATCAGGTCCGGTGCCTTCGGCGCCGCCTGGTCCGCGACGGTGGTGCGGTGCCGGCGGCGCAGACGGACTCCCTCGATTCCGATGGTCCGCATGATCCTGGCGACGCGCTTGTGGTTGACCGCCGGGCCGCCCTCGTCGCGGAGTTCGGCAGTAATTCTGGGGGCTCCGTAGGTGCCGTCGGAGTCCTGGTGAACCTTGCGTATCCGGGCCGCGATCCCGGCTTCGACCATCTGGCGGGCCGCTCTCGCGGGTGCGGTGCGGCGCCAGTAGTAGAAGCTGGAGCGGGCCAGGCCGAGGATGTCGCAGAGCCGCTTCACGCCGTGTCGGCGCTGGTGATCTTCAACGAACTGGTAGCGGTTCACCAGCGCGTCTCCGTCGCGAAATACCGGGCCGCCTTGCGGAGAATGTCCCGCTCTTCCTCCAGCTCGCGGATCCTCTTGCGGGCGGCGGCCAGCTCCGCCTCAACGGCGTCGCCGACGGCCTGCGAGGCGGCCGGCGGTGCGGAGTGGGCGCCAGGTCGGCGCCCGTCCGCGGCCCGGATCCAGTTCCGCAGCGTCTCGGTGTTCACCCCGAGATCAGCGGCGACCGACTTGATCGTCGCTCCCGGCCTCGAGCGGTACAACGCGACCGCGTCCGCCTTGAACTCGGCGGGGTAATGCTTCATCCCCACAGGGGACTCCGTTCTCCTGGACCGTCAAGATCCAAGTGTCTCCGGTGTCCAAAATCCGGGGTCAAGGCCCCAACAACTCCTCCACCTTCGACACCGGAGGCATCTTCAACTACACCGGCAGCACGCTGACGCTGAACCACTCCACGGTGAGCGGCAACACTGCGACAACCAACGCCGGCGGCATCCTCAACACCGGCGGCTCGCTGACGCTGGACCACTCCACGGTGAGCGGCAACACTGCGGGGCAAGACGGCGGCGGCATCTTCAACGACGGCGGCGGCACCACGGCACTGACCAGCTCCACAGTGGTGCGCAACACCGCCAACGGCGGCCCCGTCAGCGGCGGCGGCATCTTCAACGCGAGCGGCACGGTGACGCTGGACGGCTCCAGGGTACGCAACAACATCCCGGACAACTGCGCCCCTGAGAACACCATCTCCGGCTGCACCAACTGACCTCCCCGCATCCGTCGGCAGGCCGGCGCGAACACCACGGCGCACCAGCGGCCCGCCGGGGCACCCGGGAACCCGTCCCGGGTGCCCCGGCATCGGTGCGATGGCAGTCGGGCCGGGGAGCTGGCGAGGCTACGCGGTGACGCGACCACCCTCCTGCGAGCCCTGCTCGTCCTCACGAACACCGAAGTTCACAGGCGACTGACGATCTCCCCGGCAGATCACGCCCCTGACCGGCACGAGTACGTCACCGCGGACGCACACCAGCCCCGTGACCTGCGGAATCAGGATGAAAACTTCTCAGTGCACCACCTCCCGCGAGAGCACCCGCACCGTCGGCTTTCCCCCGCAAGAACTCCGCGACCTGCAACTCCGTGTCCGTGCCGAGCAACAGACACCCGAGCGGAAGACCCGCTACGCGGTCCGCTCCGGAGTAGAGGGAACGGTCAACGAGTTCGCCTACGGCCACGGCATGCGCCGCTGCCGAGGCCAGGACAAGGTCCACCTCCCGCACGTCCTGACCGTCATCGCCATCAGCATCGAGCGCCTCAGCGGTCTCCCCGCCGACCGAAGAGGTACCCTCTCCCCGCCGACCGACCGCCTTCCAGACCTGCCTCGATCGGCACGAGATCCCCCGGCTGAAGTCCTGGCGAACCCTGGGCCGCTGACCTCGGCAAACTCCAAGATCCCCGACAGAGGCAAGCTGATGCCGTGAGATCTGTTGCTCGGCACTCTGCTGCTTCGGCGGGCGTGTGAATGCGGAGCGTGTCGGCGACGGGTCTCATTCGCCCCGGTCTACGGTGGATCCGAGGTCCAGCGCCGCGCCGTCCCGAGCGAGCCTCCTCGGTGTGGTCGTCGAAGTCGTCGGGGCAGCGGCCCCGCACGCCTCCTGCGAGGAGCGGCACGCATGAACCCGGCAACAAGGGAGACTGGCACCATCCGTACTGCCCGACGACGTATGACCTTGACGGCACATGCGATCTGAGCTGCCACCGAGCCCGGGAAGTAGTGGGTCGTGAGCGGAGAGAACCCGTCCGACACGGACCGTATGAGCACGCGGGAGCCAGGGGCGAGATCTGCTGTCCATACCGAGAGCCGCTGGCCGATGGCCGCGGCGGTCATCGCTTCCGCCGTGCTCACCCTGCTTCTGCCCGATGACCTGCGTCTTGGACCCCGATGGGCGCTTCCCCTCGCCGAGGGCCTGCTGCTGGTGGTGCTGATCTCGGGAGACCCTGGTCGGATCAGCCGCCGATCCACTGTCTTGCGCTCAGTGGCGATCGCCCTCGTCGTCGTGCTCGCGGGCAGCGCCATCTGGTCGACCATCCAGCTGATCGACGATCTCATCCACGGCGGGCATGAGACCAACTCCGCCAATGCCCTTCTGCTGGCCGGCGGCAGCGTTTGGGCCACCACCGTTCTTGCCTTCTCCCTCCTGTACTTCGAACTCGACAGCGGCGGGCCGGCCGCCCGGGCCCACCACCTGCCGCCCACTCCGGCGCTCGCTTTTCCCCAACAGCTCAGCCCCGAACTGAACGCCGAGCACTGGCGCCCCCAGTACATCGACTACCTCTACCTCGGGTTCACCAATTCCACCGCGCTGAGCCCCACCGACGTCATGCCACTCGTCCCCTGGGCCAAGAGCATCATGACCCTCCAGTCCATCCTTTCCCTCATGATCCTGGGACTCGTAGTCGCCAGGGCCGTCAACGTCCTGGCCTGAGATGGCCCCGGCGGCGGGCGTCCGGCCACAGTCTGACGCGTGATCCACAGGCTGCGGCCGTTGCTCGGGTTGGAGCCGGCGCTGCGGCAACTCGACGTCAAGCAGCTCACCGTGGCGCTGGGCATGTCCTACGCTGGAACTGCCCACTACCGGTAAGGCCCTGAGCGGCTGTCATATCAGGCGGCGTTCCTTCCCGACATCGCTCGTGTCGCCGGTCAATGAAACTGAGCAGTCGTTGTGCAGGTTGGTTGAGCGGGGTGCTACGCCGCGCTCGGTTGTCCATGGGGCCACGGACGTTGTCCTGATGAGGCAGCGGTTGGTTTCTGCTGGTCAGGCCGGTGTGACGGCGGTCAGTAGATACGGTTCTGATCCACTTCTTGTGGGGCGATGACAGCGCGTCACAAGGCCCTGGCAGGATGGTGGTTCGTGTGACTGCAGCGTTCTCTGGGCGGCTTTCTCTCATCTGGCGTCGGTCGCGGTGGATCAGGTGATGGTCGGTGACGGCACGGTCACTTTCGTGGCGAGAGCCGTGGCCTCGGAAGCGGTCTGCCCCGGATGCGGGACGGCGTCCCGTCGCGTCCACGGCAACTACCAGCGGCGCTTGGCCGACCTCGCGGTGGCCGGGCAGAAGACCGTGATCAACCTGCTGGTCAGCGACCCAGGGCGGCTTCGCCGCCCGCCGTGGGGTACGCAAATCGAAGGCGCCAGGGCCTTGGTGACCTTGGAAGCGATCTATTTGCGCG
>NZ_JBEORW010000138.1:0-4274 GCF_040302565.1 Streptomyces sp. NPDC097981 | reverse complement strand
CACAACCTCACCCTCGCCGGATAAGCGAGCAGGCCGCACGGCAGCCCGCCATGCCCGAGGCCACTCGAAGATCATTTACGGGACAACCCTTAGCTCAGAGCATGTCTGAAAGATCGTGTCCCGAACTGCATCCTCAAGCGCCACGGAAATCCCCTCCCCCGAGGCGTTCGGGTGCCGAGAGGATTGAGCGATGCGGAAATGCAGCCCGTCTGAGACTCACCCCGGCCGACATAAACGTGTCGCCGTGAGACTCCCCAGCTCAGATCAGCGCCATGTGCAGCAGACGCCGAGACCCTACAACCAGATGGACAACCAGGAGTACTCGGCCGGCCTCACCAAGCTGCGGGCTGTCCGCGACGAACTCAAGTCCCTGGAGCGCAAGCTGCGCGAACTCCAGGGTCAGGTCGACAAGCCGCGCGAACGCCGGGCAGAGATGATCCGGCAGCTCGGCGGGTACGAGAAAGCCACCTCGGACCGGCTCGCAACGTCCGCCGGTCTCGCCGTGATCGACATCGTGGCCCTGGTGCCCTCTCCGGCCCCTCAGGGCGCCCCTGAAGGGCCCGTCCAGCCTCCCGCGACCGGGAACCGCCACCGTTGATCAGTAGGCCGCTCAGGCGCCCGCAGGGCCGCGTGGTTCGCTGACCGGCGACCGTACGCGCGGGCATTCGTTGAGCTGTGGAAGACGCTGCGGCCGCACTTCCAAGACGTGGTCCTCATGGGTTCGCCGTCGCAGACCGGGCAGGACCTGTGGTCGCGGACCATCCCGACCAAGGCCGGCGCCAAGTGGGCGGACGGCTTCCCCGTCATGTCGCCAGGAGATCCGCGGCCTGCTCCACGCCACCGCCGGGCAGGGCCGTACCGAGCTGATCACGCCGCGCGTGCCGGAGCGGGTGCCCGGTTGGTTCGAGCCCGACCGGACCTTCGCCTACCGCGCCGCGACGGCACCGGAGAGTGCGCCTACGCCGACAATCGCGGCGGCCCGGGCTCGGGCGAAGAGAGGTTCGACAGCGCCGAGTTCAAGGCTCTGGTGGACGCGGCCGGCGGCGATGTCGCGGCCGCCGTGCAGAAGTGGCTCGTCGACACCGAAGATCGAGCCCGGCACACCGATCGTCGGCCTAGAGATCCGAGCCTGGAAGCCCCAGGACTGAGCGGGCCGGCGGTCTCTCTGCCACAGGATCGGTGGTCTGCGGAGGAGGCCACCCGCCTCGGGTGTGGCGGTACCGGGCGCGTGGGCCGGGTCGACAAACGTGGGCGCGCCTCGGCGAGGAGGGCCAGGATCCGATTTCGCGGGACGGTGCCCAGCGGGCACCCTGATGCATAGAGCTGGAGGCCGCCGGGCGGTCGGGGAGGAGGCAGTGATGCAGGGGAGCGTCCTGGCAGGCCGGTATCGGCTGGAGGAGCTGTTAGGGGCCGGGGGCATGGGTCAGGTGTGGCGAGGTACCGACCAGCGCCTTCACCGACAGGTGGCCGTCAAGGTGCTGGCACGCCCAGGGGATCGGGTGCTGGCGACGCGGCTGCTCGCCGAAGCACGTGCTGCCGCGGCTTTCTCCGATCCGCACGCGGTGGCGGTACACGACGTCGGAGAAGGCCGACTCGGCGGCGTTCCGTCGGTGTTCTTGGTGATGGAGCTGGTCGAGGGACGACCGCTGAGTGAGGTACTGCACAACGGGCCGCTCCCGGTGGAGGACGTGGTGCGGTGGGGCGAGGAGATCTGCCAGGCCCTGCAAGCGGCCCACCGCGCCGGTGTGGTGCACCGCGACGTCAAGCCTTCCAACATCCTCATCACAGGCGCCGGCCGGATGAAGCTCTGCGACTTCGGGATCGCCCGCCGCACCGTCGCCACGCACGGGCTGACCGCGACGGGCGCTGCGATCGGCACTCCCGGCTACATGGCACCGGAGCAGATCCGTGGCGACACGGTGGGCCCGGCGACCGACCTCTACGCGTTGGGCTGCCTGCTGTATGAGCTGCTCACCGGCTTGCCGCCGTTCACCGGAGAGGCATTGTCGGTCCTGTCCAGGCACCTGGAGCGGACGCCCGTTCCAGTGCGCGAGCGCCGTCCCGAGGTCCCGGTTGCACTGGACCGGTTGGTGGGGCAACTTCTCGCCAAAGACCCGGGGCGGCGTCCGGTCAGCGCGGCCGTCGTGGGCGACGAACTGCTTGATGTCGGAAGGGGACCGGTGGCGACCCGGATCCTTCCGCCCGCCACGAACGACGAGGCGGCCAAGCCTTTCGCCGGCACGCGGACCGGGGCCCGAGCCCGCCCCGAGGTCGACACGCGAGCGCTGAAGTGGGGTCGCGGCCGTGCCTCGCTCGTATTGGGTGCGCTGTGCGCCACGGACCTCGTAGTCCTCGCCGACATGGCGGTGCTGTGGGCGTCCGTGCTTGGGGTACTGGCCACGGGGCTGGTGAGCCTTCTGTACGACGACGGGGCGTCCCTGGCGGCCAGGCGCGGGGAACAGGTGCGGGAATCCGGCGGGACCGTTCTGCTGGCGTTGGCCGCCACTGTTGTCGTTACGGTGGTGCTGCTGTTCTGGAGCCCGGCCCCCTGGTGGGTTGCTCTGCTGACGTCGATGGGAGGCGGTCCCCTCCTGCTCTCCTGTGCGTCCGGTGTCGCCCGGCTGCTGACGCGGCTATGCAGCACCGCCCAGCAGGCGGACATGGCCGCCGGACTGGGCTTGGTGAACGGAACACTGGCGGCCCTGCTCGTCCCGCACGAGCAGGGCCTCGTGGCCTTGGGGTTGGGCGTGGGGGCCTGGCTCGCGACCGCCACGGTGACAGCGGTGCTCATGCCGACCATCAGGCGTGCCTGACCCGATCTCGCTTCGAGGCAACCGGCCCGAGCGGTAGTCGACCTGACACCACTGACGCTCGCCGGCCGGCCCTGCCCCTCCCCCCGCCACCGCGTTGGCCCCGCACGGGAGGACCGAGGAGTTCTGCACCAGCGCCGTGCGGGGGCAGGCGCAGCACCGTGCAGGGCATCGTTCTCTGGAAGGCGGCGTTCGTCGCCGCCCTCCCCACAGGCTCCCTGGCAGGGGCCGGGCGCTTCGCGGCCACCGACGTCGTAGTCCGAGGTAGCAGCGGCGCCTAGGCCCGCGTCAGGCAACAACCCCTCGACGCCCCACTTGGGCCGAGCCGGGCCGGGCCGCGGCCCAGTTCGGCTCCGGCCGGGGCGGTGTGCTGCCGAGAGCCACGCCGCCCGGGCGCTCACGTCCTGCACCGGCGCCGTGCATGCCGACGGCTTCCGAGTATGGGTACGGCCGATCTGTTGATCTGCAATTGAGCTGCGTCGATGGGCCGTTTCACCCTGACCGCCATGCCTCGCGGCCCCGAACTGGCCCCGTGCCTCAGCGATCGCGGCCAGTGCCCGCCCGGCCTGCGGTGAGCACCGGCTCGGCCGCCACGCCCGTTCGCTCGGCCCGCCGCCTCGACACCCGGCGCCACGCCCCCGCACCGGCCAGGAGCGCCAGCCCGTCCACCACCGCCGCGGAAAACCCCATCGCCGCGACCGTCTGCCACGAGTGCTCGTCCAGCTCCCCGCCCTCCGGCGACGCCCACAGCCGGATCCGGTGCCCGTCCGGGTGCACCTTGTCCGCCGGGCGCACCTCGTCGAAGGTGCGTCCGCCGACCGACCAGACGTACCGGCACTCGACCTCGTCCTCCGGCCCCACGCCCTCGTCCCAGCGCTGGCCGGTCACCCGGCAACCGCTGAGCTCGATCGATACCGGTTCCGTCGTCCGCCCCCGGAGCTGGACCTGCTCCACCGTGCCGCCCGTGGTCACGACCCCGGCCAGCACCAATACCGTCAGCCCGCCAGCGGCCAGCGCGTCGGCCCACCGGTCCAGACCCGGCCGGAGCCTGAGCCCGACCAGCGCCGTCACCAGGCCCGCCCCGAGCAGGACGAGCGGCCAGGCCGTCCACGGCGTCCCGTCCGCCCAGTTCCACAGCAGCACGCCCGCGCCGACGACCGCGGCCACCGACCCCCCGACCGCGACGTACCCGCCTACCTTCTGCGCCACTTCGCACCCCCCTTCCCCCCCGCTACCCACCCGTCCGATCCCGCAACCACGCCGCCACCGCCAGGTAGTCGTCCGCCGCCAGCCCGACCCGGGAGTCCACCCGGCGGAGCAGCGCGTCCCCCGGATGGTGCGCGGCCACCCACGCCCGGTTGGCGTCGCCGATGGAGAGTCGGCTTGGGGCGCGGTACCTGGATCCCTCCGGGCCCGTTTCCCCAAGCCGCTCACCGAACCGGACGTGCCCGTTTCCGAGCATCC
>NZ_JBEORW010000137.1:0-4474 GCF_040302565.1 Streptomyces sp. NPDC097981 | reverse complement strand
CCTCAGAGCTCGAAGGCTCCGGCGTCGAAAGTGCTCACCTACCGGCGGCTACGGAACCGAGCATTCCCCGGTTCCGTAGCTCCCATTAGGCGGCGGGGTGGGCGGCATAGCGGCCGACCGGGCGCTCCAGGCCCAGCAGTCCGCGCAAGGTGTCCGCCTCGTACGCGCGGCGGAAGGCTCCGCGCCGCTGTAGCTCCGGTACGAGCCCCCGGGTGATCGCGGGCAGGTCGTGGGCGAGTGCGCCCGGCTGCAATCGGAAGCCCGACAGTCCGGCCGTCCGCCAGTCCTGGAGCAGGTCCGCCAGTTGCGCCGCGGTCCCGGTGAAGATCGCCGTGTCACTGCTGTACGAGGCGCCCGCGAGCGCGTCCAGGCGGCTGCGGCGCGCGTCGGCCGCTGGGGCGTCCTCGTCCAGGAACACGGTGAGGTCGGCGAAGAGGTGCAGCGGCTGCGCGGAGAGCCCGGCGGATTCCCGGGCGGCCCTCGAAGTCGATGTAGTGCAGCTTGTCGCGGTCGACGAACCGGCCGGTGGCCACGTCCCGGATCTCGGCGTCGTCGTCCCAGCTGTCCCACAGCCGCCGGATCACCTCGATGTGATCGGCGGCCTCCTCATAGGACTCCGCCTCAGGGAGCGGAACCGCCCGTCGCCCGAAATGCCGTGCCTCGTGGGCACGTTGTGACACCTGTATGCGCAGGCCCGCACGTCCTCTGCTGACATGGTCCAGGGTGGCGATCGCCTTGGATATGTGGAAGGGCTCGGTGTGGGTGGCGGTCACGGTCGGAACCAGTCCGACGTGCCGGGTCAACGGTGCGATGCGGGCGGCGGTGAGCACCGCGTCCAGCCGCCCGCGGACCTGGTCCGTGCGCCCGTCGGGCCCTTCCGCCGAGGAGGACTGGAGGGCGAAGGCGTCCTCGAAGGTGACGAAGTCCAGCAGTCCGGCCTCGGCTTCGGCGACGGCATCGGCCCAGTAGCGGGGCGTGAAGAGTTCGCGGGGCCGGGCGCCCGGCTCGCGCCAGGCGGCAGGGTGCCAGCCCGCGCCGTCGAGCGCGACGGCGAGGTGCAGCGGTTCGGAAAATGCTGATGTGACTTCGGATGCGGGCGGGGATGAGGACACGTTGAATTACGCCTTCCTGATCGGCCGTGCGAAAAGGAGCCCGATGCGCGTCGCGAATGTGAGGGCGTACGAGAGGGCGGGGAAGAGGCCCGTCGCCGATGTCTCTTCGAAACGCTATGCCCCATAGCGGGGCCATACAAGGACCTGAATATTAAGAGAAGTTGGCAGCGGTGTTGCAGGCGCGCGGACGGCCATGAAGAGCCCTGGAGACTATGCGGGGCCGACCCCGCCGCCGAGCCGGCCCTCGGGCTACCGGTGGTCGGGCACGTACCTGTAGCCGACACGACGCACGGTGGAGATGCGGTCGCGGTAGGCGGGGCCGAGCGGGCGGCCCAACGGCACGCGCCCAGGGTTCCGCGCCTGGCGCACGGCCATCGGGCGAACTCCGCGAGTTCACCGACCCCCTGACGGATGGTCCTGCTGCGGCCCGCCCTCAAGCCGCACCGGCGGGCCCCTGACCACACCGTCTTTCATTCCAAGACCGAACCGTCCACCATTCGGTCATGCCCTTGCTGGAGAGGCAGCCTCTGGAGTATTCCTATGAATCCGATGGGAAAGATGGGGATTCGGTGCACCGGAAAGCCGCCCTCCGAAGCCCATCACCGGCACCTGAGCGGCATACGGACCAGGGCGTCGGCGGAACGGCGGGTGTGCCGCCCCGCCCGGTCGCGGCCCGCTCGCACGCCCACCGTTTTCCTCTCTCCTGCACCTCCCGCACCTCCCAGCAACCGGCCGTGGCCGCCCAACAACGTTCCGGAGTAGCCGACATGACCACCGCCATCCCCCATGGCACCGCTGTCCGCCAAGCCCCCACACCACACAGCGGCGCTCGGGCCTGCCGGTGACGCCCATGCCGACGACACCGAGCCCTGCCGGCCACCGATCCGCCGACGGGCAGCGCCGCGCGCTCCTGCGTACCGCCCGCGATGTGGCGGACGACCTCGCCGCGGATGCCATCGCCCGCGATCAGGCAGGCAGGCAACCGACCGACGAGACGGCCCGACTGCGCGAAGCCGGCCTGCCGGCGGCCCTCACCCCGCCCGGGCCCGGCCGCGGGGCGGACTGGCACACCGGATGCGCCGTCATACGGGAGATCGCCTCGGCAGACAGCTCTGTCGGCGACGTACTCGCCCGCCACTACGTACACGCGTGGAGCGGACGGTTCTACGCGAGTCACCACCACGCGGCCGCCCTCGAAGAGGAGTCGGTGCGCGAGCAGTGGCTTTGGACCGGCACGGTCCACGCGCCCGCATCCAACGGCGACACCGACGGACCGGACCTCACACTGAGGCCGCGCACCACCGGCTACGTCCTGAACGGGCGCCGGTCCGTGGACACGGCGGCGGCCGCAGCCGACCAGATCGTGGTGGACGCCGTCTGCGCCGCGACCGGTGACGTCCTGGTCGTACGGATCCCACCCGGCGCACGGGGCGTGTCCGTCGAACCCGCCCACGATCGCCTCGGGCAGCGCGTCGCCGGCGCAGGCGAGGTCGTCCTCGACCGGGTCACCATCACGCCGGGGCAGGTGCTGGGCCGCAGGCCGCACGACGAGGAGTCGACCGCGCCCTTCACCGCGCTCGCCGAGCCGGCGCTCCGGCTCGCCCTGTGCCACGTCGGCCTCGGCATCGCCGAGGGCGCCCTGACCGAGGCGCGCGACCTCAGCAGGGGCGGCCGTGCACACCGGCTGCCCGGTGAGGACCCGGACCTCTTCCTGACGTACGGGGAACTCGCCTCTGCAGCCCAGACGGCCACCGCGGTGGTCGACCGGGCGACGGACGTGATGGCGCAGGCCCTCGACACGGGTACGCACCTCGATGCGGAAGGAGCCGCAGGCGTCGCCGCCCTGGTCGCCACGGCCGAGACCGTCACCTCGAAGGCCGCCCTGCACATCACCGCCCGGGTGCTGGAACTCGCCGACGCCCCCGGCCTGGACCGGTTCTGGCGCAACGCCCGAGTCCTGACAGCCCATCGCCCGGTCGCGCACCGCCTGCGCTCCATCGGCGAGCACTACCTCAACGGCTCCCACCGCGCTGTGGCGGCGGCTTTCCATTGACACAGGGCGCGGCACAGGACACGGATCCGCGACCTGAGCCCCTCGGCCGCCGAGCACGAATTCCTGCCCGGCAGCCGAGGGGCCACCCGTGACGGACACCGCCGGCCTGTGACATGGAAGATAATGTCCGCATGCGGATCTCAGCCAGGGCGGACTACGCGGTGCGCGCCGCGCTGCAGCTTGCCGCGTCACAGGATGACGGGCCAGTGAAGGCCGAAGCCATCGCCGACGCCCAGGACATCCCTCACAAGTTCCTGGAGGGCATCCTGAACGACATGCGCCGAGGCGGTCTCGTGCTCAGCCAACGAGGCGGCAACGGCGGCTACCGGCTGGCCAAGCCCGCCCAGTCGATCAGCATCGCGGACGTGATCCGCGTCGTCGACGGACCGCTCGTCTCGGTCCGAGGGGTCCGCCCACCGGACCTGTCCTACACCGGCCCCGCCCAGTCCCTGCTCCCCCTGTGGATCGCACTGCGGGCCAACGTGCGCGAGATCCTCGACGGCGTGACGCTCGCCGACGTCGCGTCGTCCGACCTGCCCGCTGACGTATCGGCACTGGCCGATGCCCCCGGCGCCTGGACCAATCCCTGACCCTTGACGACCTGCGGTTTCTCACATCACGAGATCTCGGCGTCCACGATTCGGTCAGCCTCTTGGGGCGGGTGTCCGCCTCTGCCAATATGCCTACCAACCAGGTGGGAAAACTAGGAATCGGGTGAGGTGGCCATGCGAACACTGCATCACGCAGGCCGTGTGCTGCCTCTGACCTCCCGCCGGCACATCGACCTGGTCCGTACGTCCAGCGCCATCTGTCAGCCCGGCTGAGACCATTCACCGGGCCTGACCCACGCTCAGTGCACTACTGGGCGCCGCGCCACTGCGTTCTCCGTCAGCCGGACAGGCCCCTCGGCCGGCCTCACCGACCGCGTGCCTTCGAGCGCGGGCGTCCGATGCACGGGCTCGATGACCGTCCCCGGAGCGTCCGGCACCTGTCCGTTCCGCAACCTGCGACCACGATCCCGTCGTCGGCGGCCGGGAGTGGGTGCCGTGGGTGCCGACGGCTTCGCGTGGCCCATTTCCGCACCTCCCTGAACACCATCCCGTGAAAGGACACCTCCGTGTCTGCCGCAAGACCGCTCACCACCCTGCGTGCCATCGCCGTCACAGCGGCGCTTCCCCTGCTGCTCACCGCATGCGGCTACGGTTCCGAGGCGAAGAAGGACGACGGCAAGACGTCCGCCGCCCCTGCCGCCGACGCGAAGAAGCTGTCCGCCCCCGAGGTCCGCATCGGGTACTTCCCGAACCTGACG
>NZ_JBEORW010000136.1:0-4583 GCF_040302565.1 Streptomyces sp. NPDC097981 | reverse complement strand
GTCAACCAGTCCTGGGCGGCGATGAACTCCTTCATCCCGGCTGCCAGATGGGTGTTCAGGTTGTCCCAGACCAGCACGATCGGGCCGTCGAGCTGGTTGTGGGCCGCGACGATCAGGTCGCGGTAGTCGCTCCAGGCGAAGCTCTTGCGCCCCTTGCTCTTGCCCTGGCCGTCGTCCAGCCGGGGACGGTAGATCAGCCGCGACCGCTCGCCGGGCTTGTAGCAGGTCAGGGCGGCGATCGAGACCAGCCGGCGGGAGCGGCCGCGCACCCGAACAACGGGCGTGCGGCCGCGGCGTCCCCCGGTACAGGCCTGCGGTGGTGTCATCGACTGGTTCTGCCAAGATTTTCGTGATGCGGTGGCAGAGCGTCATGCGAGCAGGACGCGCTTGCGCAGGAGTGGGAGTGCGGCGCGTCCATACATTTGCCGTTTGGGCATCTTGATCCGGTTGACGTGTCCCTCGACCGGACCGTTGCTCCATGGCAGGGTGAGGCCGGCGGTGACGGCGTCCGAGTCGCGTTCGAGTCCGTTGACGAAGGCGTGCAGGTGGGGCAGGTCGTCGGTGTGAACCGTGGAGATCCAGGCGGGGAGATCGGTGCCGGTGTGGTCGCAGATCATGCGGGCGAAGCCGTGGACGTGGGCGCGCAGGGCCGCCAGTTCGGGGCAGCGGGAGAGGACATCGTCGAGGAGGCGGTCCTCCTGTGCTCGCAGGTGTCCGGGGTGGCGGGTGATCCAGCTGGTGAGGTCCTGCGGTTTCGGGGGTGGCTGTGGGGCTGACTTTGCGCTGTCGCGCAGTGGGCGTAGGAAGCGGCGGACGGCCTGGGGTGTGCGTCCTGGATAGCCCTGGGCCTGGATTTCGTGGAAGAGCGTGGCGGCATTGGTGCAGCCCTGGTTCCAGCGGCTGATCAGGTAGGGCCGGTAGGCGTCCAGCCGAGTGGTGCGGGTGGCACGGTCGGCGAGTGCCTCGGGGTTGTCGCAGTGCGCGTATCGGCGGGTGGTGTGGCGGGCCAGCCCCAGTTCGCGTCCGATCGCGCTGATGGTCCATCCCTGAGCGAGCAGGTCCTGGAAGGTACGGTGCCGTTCGCGGGTGCGTGTGACCAGCCATTTCTCGGCTCCGGTGTCCGGGTTGAGGGCGGGGTCGGGGGCGGTCGCCGGTGCGGGTTCGGGGTGTTGCGGTGGCGGTGGTGTGAGGCAGGAGCGGTGGGCGATGATGGCGCGTTCGACTGCGTGGGCCAAGTTGTCCCACAAGTGCCACGCGTCGGCGGCCTGCTGTGCCTGCGGTGCTCCGGCCCTCGCGGCTTCGGCGTAGGCACCTGCTCGATCCCGGCAGATCACCTCGATGCCGGGGTGGGCGGACAGCCAGGCGGCCGGGGGTGCTTTCTCCCGCCCGGGAAGCATGTCCAGGACCCGGTGGGAGTCCAGATCGACGAGCACGGTGCCGTACCGTCGGCCCCGGCGGGTTGCGAAGTCGTCGACGCCCAGTACCCGGGGCACGGTCGGCACCGGGTCGGGTATCGCCATCATTACATTGAGCAGGGTGGTCCTGCTGATCAGGATGTTCAGGACGGCCGCCAGCCGGGCGCCGGCCCGCCCGGCCAGGGCCAACGCGATCGCCTGCACGATTTCGGCAAGGGCCACTGTGCGGCGGCCGTACCTCACGGTCAGCCCTGCTACCTGCTCGGCGAACGTTCGACGAGTCCAGTGGGCGTTTCCGCAGAACATTCGCCGGACACACAATTTGACGGCGACTGAGCGGCTGCCGAGGGCCGCGTCGGACAGCTGGCGCCGGTAGCGACTGTGCACCCGCCGGGCCGGCACACCGCAGTCGGGGCAGGGCACGGTCGTGTCATCCCGGGTTCGGGCGACGACCAGCACCTTCCCGTCCTCGACCCGCACCTGCTCCACCAACACCGGGGCGAGATACGGAAGTAGCAACCGCAGAGTCTCCTCACGCGATCGCAGCGTCCTGCTTCCTTCACCGGCGCGTCACCAGCGCAGCGGAGCACTGGCAGAGCACGTCAGCTGATCAGTCTGACGCTCTGTCATCACGTCACGAAAATCCTGGCAGAAGCCATCGAGAAGCCGGCTTCGTCCTCGAAGACAATCCAGGCCTCGCACGCCGCCGCGAGCCTTTTGCCTGGGGCCACACCTCCTTCTTCCAGAGCTCCACGGCGTGCTTGTCACGCTCGAGTGCTCTGCGGGCGGGGGCCTGCCAGGACCAGCCGTGCCGTTTCAGCAACCGCCACACCGTCGCCACCGACACACTCACCCGCAGCCGACGACGGATCACCGCCTGAACCCGGACCAGGGTCCACCGTTGGCATCGAAACCGTGAGCTACCGGTCCCTTGCCGAGTTCCTCTTCCAACACGGCGAACTGGGCGTCGGTGACGGTCGGGACGTTCGCCGGACCCGCCGAGCGCAGGGCCGCCATGCCGCCCTCGCGCCAGGCACGGCGCCAGCGTTCCACCGACCGCACGCTCACCCGCAAGTCCTGCGCGATCACCGCGGTCTTCTCACCCGCCGCGAACCGTTGCCCGGCCTGAAGCCGGATCCCCTCACGAAACGCCCGACGCTCAGCGGTCAGGCCCCCACCCTCCGGATACCTCACCCCACCGGCATACCGCAGGGATCATGAACCGTCACCACCCGACGACAACCCGAAAACCTCAGTAGTCAGAGCGAGCATGCCGATGCCGCGCTCGGCGGCCCGGTGGACCAGGTCACGCGGGTGGGCGGCGCCGTAGCGGGCGGAGTAGCCGCTGGCGACGTGCAGGTGCACCGCAGAGCTCATGGCACACCTCCCACGACTGAAAAGTTTCAGCCGTTATGGCTTGAATCTCCCCCTCCAGGATATCGAACGAAAATCGAACATGGCGAATCGGTTACGTCGCCGTAGGGATGTGATCACCTCATCTGTGACTGAGCGCTTCAGTCGGCGGAGCAGCGGCTAAGGTGGCGGCCTCAGTGCTTCACTCGGCGGAGTCTGGTCCCCTAGGAGGCCACCAGAGCGTCTGCGAGGCAGGCTGAATGCATGGTGTCGTTCTTCCGCCCACCCTCTCGACCAGGAGCGGGGGGCCAAAGCAGGGGGCTGCTCGCACTGGCGCAGTGCGTGCCGTTTGTGATTGCGCTGGCCGTGCTGATCATCGAGCTCACCCCTGCTCACTTCATCTATACCGGCCCCTTTCTCACTGCGGTGCCGGCGCTGGCGGCGGTAACGATGGGCCCCAAGCGCACGGCCCTGGCGGTGGTTCTCGCGCTGGCGGTCAGCGTGACCACGGCCACCTACAACCAGGCATGGGGCACCCTGCAGGTCTATACCAACTTCCTGGCCCTGGCTCTGGTCTCCGTCGCCGGTTTCGTCACGAGCAGCGTCGTGCGTGCGTGGAGGAGGAGCGAGCTCGACCAGGTCCGCCGGATCGCCGTGGCAGCACAGGAGGTCATTCTGCGGCCTGTCCCCGAGCGCCTGGGCCCGGTGCGGGCGGCCAGCCTGTGTCTCGCGGCCGGGACCGGGGCGCAGGTCGGCGGTGATCTGTACGAGGCCGTGCAGACGCGGTACGGCGTCCGGATGATCGTGGGGGACGTCCGCGGCAAGGGGCTGAATGCCATGCGCGCGGTCGCTGTGGCGCTGGGCGCGTTCCGGGTGGTCGTGCACTATGAGGACGACCTGGTGGGGGTCATGAATCACTGCGCGGCCGCGCTGCGCCGGGAGGCTGCCGTGCCGGGAGCCTTTCCCGAGGAGGCTCTGATGGAGGGATTCACCACCGCGCTCATCGCCCAGGTGCCGAGCGACGAACCTGTAGTGCAGCTGGTCAACCGCGGCCATCCGCCCCCGCTGGTACTCCACGAGGGCCGAACTCAGGCTTTGATGCCCACCTCGCCGCGTCCGCCCCTGGGCCTGGAGGACCTGATCACCGGCACTCCCGAGACGCCTGAGGGCTATCCGTTCGTACCCGGCGACCGTCTGCTTCTCTACACCGACGGCGTGATCGAAGCCCGCAACCCTGGCAACGACTTCTTCCCTCTGCCGCAGACCATGGAGTCGATCGGCTTCAGCACCACCCCTCAGGAGTTCCTTGAGCAACTGCACCAGGCATTGATCCGCCACACCGAAGGCCACTTGGCGGACGATGTGGCGATGATCCTTGTCGACCGGCTCGACAAAGGAGCCGCCATGTCGGTCATCTGAAACCTTGGCCAGTCATTGGGCAGCCTGTGGATACTCACGGTGATGCTGCGGAGTCCTATGCGACCTGTTCGGACTCAGTCCGCCGATCAGGATGACGCCACCCCTTACGAACGGGCGATGGACCGGCTCGCATCGCGGCGTGACGGTAGGTGATGTGGGCGCCACATCGACCACTGTCATCATCGCGGTGGTGTCCGCCCGCCGTGGTATGTGCCCCCCACCCGGTGGGCGTCTCTGCGTCGGTAGGACGGCCCCGAACGCTGGTGAGCACGGCGCTTGGCGAAACCCGCCCATTGAAGCGCTGAACCGTTCCGGGTTCGGTAGAGATCTCAGATGTTGGTTGTGACCTGGGGTTTCGTGGTGCTCAGGTAGTGGTTGGCTTCGTATTCGGCGGGT
>NZ_JBEORW010000135.1:0-4709 GCF_040302565.1 Streptomyces sp. NPDC097981 | reverse complement strand
CGAGTATCAGCACTTGACGTCGACCATCCGGTCGAGAGCTGAGGATGCTCAGGGCTTTTTCGGCGGGGCCTCGCGACGGCCGGGGTGATCCGCAAGCCGGATCAGGGCCCGGAATCGGTGGGGCGACGCGGCTTGAGATGGGTGTCGCCCGCTATTCTTCGCCAGTCGGACAGCCGTATTCCTTGCCCACGGCATGCCGGTAGGAATTGAAGAGGGCGGCGCGTGCCGTCTCGTAGGCGTCCTTCCCTTGGTCCAAGAGCACATCTCGGTAGGCGTCGTTGAAACTCACGGCGACGTAGAGATCGCCGGGGGAGCAGGCGGTGACGGTGCGGCCGCTTCCTTGCGTGGCCGTCTCGTCGCGTCGCACGCCCTTGGTCATGGCAGGGTCGTTGCTGACGGTCAGGGTGATCCGGGGGCCACCGGGACCTTGGAGCATCACCTCGCAGACCCGTGTCAAGGACCCGTGGCCGGTGACACGCGCCGTGCCAGGTTCCGCCTTCCCCTTGAAGAGGGCGGCTTCTGGCAGCCGGAAGCCCTTCATGCCGCAGGCGTCGGCGGGGGCGGTGTCATCCACCGGACCCTGCAGGCGAGAGGGCATCTTCAGCGCGGTGGTGTCCGCGCAGCCGAGGCCTTCGGCGACGTGCTGGGCAGTGCTCACCGCAGCCCGCGCCAGCGCCGCCGGGCTACTGCGGCCCCGGGTGAGGTTCATCTTGAGCACCGGCACGTCGGCGTGCTGTGAGGCCGGCCGGACTTCCTTGGCGCAGCCTGTGGGCAGCAGCACCCATGCCTGCGTCTGGGAGACCGCTCCGGTGGCTCCGCCTACGAAGTAGGAGGAGGCCGAGGCGTTCTTCCACAGGCGCGAACTGCCCAGCCCGAAATCGGCCTTGTCGAAGGAGAGCTCCGCCTCCAGCAGCGGCTGGTCGCCGCCCAAGAATTTGCTGGTGCGCTGGACCTTGCACGAGAAGGAGTAGTACGGATCCGATTCCTCGTAGAGATCGCTCTGCGCCAGTCTTCCGGGGCCGCCCAGCACGGAGCTCACTTCCGACGAGTTCAGGGCGTCACCGCAGAATCGGTCCTGCCCCAGTATGTCGGTGTTCCACCAGGCGAGCAGCCCGGCACCGCCCAACAGTACGAGGGCGGCCGCCAGCCCGGCGACGGTGCGGCGCCGACGTGCTCGTGGAGTCTTTGCAGACATTGGATTACTTCCGTTCTCGCAGCGCGTCGTAGGCGCTTTCCCGCCCGCTGGTGTAACTCTGCTGTGCTTCGCGCTGGGCGGCACCGACCGTGGTATCCGACTGGTGGGTTTCGTCGCCCCAGCTCTTGAAGAACCGGCTGAGGTCCGTCTGTGCCGCGTCGTTGCCGGAGCTGATGCGTTCCCGGGCCAGCAGGCCCTCTTCGGCGCTGACGCCCTTGAGCCATTCGTTCCAGCATCCGTCGACCACACGCTGGGCCATGTCGCCGACGACGGGGATGCCTGTGATTGCCCCGCCGATGACGTGGTACCCGTAAACGCGCATGTCACCAGCCGCACTGAGCTTGGCATCCCGTTCGCTGAGGTGGACGTCGCCGCCGATGGCGTTGATGGCGCCGTTGACCTCACCGATCTTCGCGGCACGGTTCTTCAGTGCTTCGGGGTCGGACAGGTCCTGCGTGGTGAGCTGCTCGGCCATGTACCGGCGCTCGGACTCGTGCAGGAGGAAGTAGTTCTCCGGGTCCTCGGACACTCCGCGCAGCACGCGCAGCAAGCTGCTCCTGCTGTTCTGGATCTGGGAGCGGTCACCGTTCGCCAGCGCATCGTCCTTGCCGACCAGGTCGCCGGGCCCGTCGCCGGCAATGATGTCCACGATGTCAGGCGAATAGGAGGAGAGCGCCCGGGCGAGGGGACCGCGTACGTTCGCGTACTCCTCGCTCTTGAGGACGTTGTCGCCCTGGCCTTTCAGCTGCCCCTTGTCGTCCTTGCCGTTGCCGTCGCCGTAGTCGAACAGGTTGACAGCCTCATGCATGACGCGAGCCTCGGCCTCCGGGTGCCGTCCGAACTCCGTACTGGCAGACCCCGGCGCATGGCCGGTCGTGGCGCTCTCCAGAGCGAGTCCCAGTCCCGCCCGGACGTCCTTGTCGAAGGTGTCGCTGCCGGTGTGCTCGATGTTCCCCATCCAGTACGTGGTGTCGACGTGGTTCCAGTCGCGGTCCTTTACCAGGTACTGCAGGTTGTCGTTCTTGCCGTCCGGGCCGGGGTCGAGGTAGGAAGTCGTGGCCGCAGGGTCTTTGGACATGATGCCGAGGAGGCCGTCGAGAGGGTCGTTCGCGAACCAGCCCTTGTTCTTGCCGCTGAAGTCGCTCGTCAGATCCCAGACGTCAGGGTTCCCGCCGCGCTTCTTGTCTTCTGCGCTGCGAATGTCGTCGGCCAGGTCGTGCATGAAGGGTGCCGAGTAGCCGTCACCGTTCTGCATGAGCGTGATCAGGCTCTGGTATCCGCGGACTTTCTGGCCGTGGCCGGTGCCGATCTGGGGGCTGTCGGCGATCTGCTTCAGGTCGAACTGTTGGAGGCCGGCCTGCTTCAGCTGTGCCCGGAAGTCCTGGTAGAACTTCGACTTCGGGTCCTGCATGGCGTTGGACAGCGAGCTTGCGAGACCTTTCTGCAGGTCGGTGTAGCGCTGCTGGTTGCCCTTGTCGTCGCCGTATGCGTGGTCGCTGAGCTTGTTGGTCAGCTTGATCGTGTTCTGCGCGCCCATCCCATTGAGGAAGGTCTGGTTGAACTCGGTGCTCTTGGCGTTGTCGCGGAAGGAGCGGTCCAGCTCGGCGTAGTCGGCTGCCGACACCTTGTCGCCGCTGTTGATGCGGGTGGCGATGTCCTCGGCGTTGCGGGCCTCGTAGACCTCGATGTCGCCCTGTGCGTCGGCGTTGAAGCCGTTGAGGGTTCCGTCGTTGCCCTTGCCGAAGGCGTCCTTGTTGCTGTCCACCACGACGGCCTCAAGGGCGATCTTTACCCCGTGGTCGGCTTCGGAGACGGCTTTCACCTGGTCGTTGATGTGCTGCTGCCACTTGTTGACCGCGTCACGGATGGTGGTCTGGCCGTCAGGATCATGATGGTAGGCGCTGCGCTCGGCCGGAGTCAGCTTGGCGTAGTCGAACGCGACGTTGCCCTGCTCCGAGACGGTCATTCCCGCCTTGATCGCGTCGTCGCGCGCGGACTCGACGCGCTTCTTCAGGTCGGCGAACTGGGTGTGGGCATCGCGCAGCAGGCTCGCGACCGCCTTGGCCTGGATCTGGGCGGCGGAGTACTCGTACCGTGTGGCGGCGAAGCTCGTGTGGGCGACGCCGACGCTGACGCCGCTCCAGTCGGGCCCCATGGTGATCTTCTGGACACTGTCGCCGTAACGGGTCTCGACTTTCTTCAGTTCGCCCGCCATCTCGTCCCACTTGCCCGCTGCCGTCGTCAGCAGGCCCAGGTCGGTCGACATCACTTCGTGGTACGTCAACATGTACTGCTCCCCCTCACAGACCGTTGAGCTTCGACTGGGCGCCCAGAGGGCGGAATCCGTCCCCCGTGCCGAGGTCGTTCTGCACGAACAGGCCCGAAGCGCCGCGCAACGAACCTTTTTCAGAACCGAGCCGGCCCATCAGGACCTTCACCTGCTGGTCCCACGTGTCCGCCACCTTCTTCAGGCCCACGGCCGCGTCCCAGCCGTCGAAGCCCTTGACCGCGGTGTTGGTGCTCTCGTCCGCGTGCTCCGTGGCCTTCTTGGTGTTCGGCTCCAGCTCGGTCTCGATGGTGTTGGCGGCAGACCTCTTCTGCGCCGGCGTCGACGCGAAAGTCCCACCGCCACCGCCGTCGGCTGCCGGAACACCGTTGAGCCGCATCGCTGCCTGATCGGCGGCCCTGGCCCTCTCGCTGCCCCACTCCTGCGTGAAGTCCCCCGACACGACCGCCCCCGTTCAACTCAAAACGTTCTTCCCTGCAGACCGTCAAACGGCCCAGCTCGCGGACAAACCACGAACCGACGATGGCGTGGAGGAGCTGCGGTGGCCGCTCGTCGATGCCCGCCGCGTCCGGTACCGCCGCGCGGCAGCGACCACCGGATACCGGGCACGGCGCAGCTCTCCTCGACACAGGGCGTTCCTTGATCCTCTCCGCCGCTTCACGGCAGCGCATTGCCGTCGACCGGCAGTCTTTACCCACCATTCGCTGCCGGTGAAGGACCCTTTGCTGCCTATGGCAACCTGATTGCGCGTCAACGGGTTCGCCGACGCGACGAGAACGGGGGAGTGCGTGACGGAGCGGGAAGCACCGCAAGACCAGCTGACGGGGTATGCCGAGTGCCTGCGCGACGCCTGTACCACCGGGCGCCGGATGACGCGCACCGAGCTGGAGGCACGCCGCGCCGAGGGGGAGCGAGCCGCGGAGCTCGGCCTCATGCTGCGCGTGATGATCCGCGAGCACCTGGCCGTGTCCCAGGAGGTCCTCACCCGGGTGCCGATCCAGCAGGCCGGTTCGCTTCTTGCCGTGACCGAACAGGCAGTAGACGCCTTCGTCGAAGGCTACGAGCGCGCCCAGCACCAGGCCGTGCGCCAGGAGGAGGCCGCACGTCGGGAGTTCATCGACGACCTCCTCTACGGGAGTGTCATGAATCAGGTGGACACCCGCTGTGAAGGGACCCCTGATGGACGCGATGACTGGTCACCTGATCGAGGACGCTGACGGCGTGTCG
>NZ_JBEORW010000134.1:1168-4760 GCF_040302565.1 Streptomyces sp. NPDC097981 | reverse complement strand
CCGACACGCCGTCAGCGTCCTCGATCAGGTGACCAGTCATCGCGTCCATCAGGGGTCCCTTCACAGCGGGTGTCCACCTGATTCATGACACTCCCTCGGTGTACAGCTTCGTCGTCAGCTGGACGCCGCAGCCGCCGAGGAGCAGCCCGCACCAGAACGTGTCATGCTCATGCCGTCGACGGAAGGCGTCCAGCTCGATCGCCTCCAGCGGCAGCATCAGCGGATCTTCTGAGTCCGCACCACCCAGAACCGCCGTCTGAATCTGACGCCTGTCACCCCGCACGAACCCCCACCTTTCGTCCCAACTCATCGTGCCACCAGCAACGTTGAGCCCGCAGGCCATCGAAAGATCAAGCCGTCGTCCGGAGCGGCGCCGACTGCGGCCGTATGACCGCTGCTCCAGAGCACTGCGCCCGTTCGGCACGGGCCCGGCGAACGGCAGAGTCCTCGGTTGCTGCGCTTGGCGGCAGCGCTGTGCTCGGGTGTCCTCAATCGGGGCCGCCGCATCGTCCGACACTGCTTCATGCTCGGCGAGACCGGGCACTTTTCTGCGTGGGTCAGGCCATGTCGCCCAGGTACCTCGTCTGCCACGTACCGGCAGAGGCCTGGGCAACGACGTCAGTGAGCTGGTCGCTCAGGTACAGGGGGATCATCCGCAGCCCGCCGACCTTGTCGAGTGGCACCCACTCAACCCCCGTGTGGGTCGGGTCCGGGACGCTCCCGCCCAGCTTGGACGGCTCCGAAACGACCTCGCACCAGAACAGCGCATCAACCCGGTGGTTACGGTCGTACGCGATCGGGCCGTCCTCGTGATGGGCGGGGATGTGCTCGCGCAGGAACAGCAACTGTCCGGCGCGAACGGTCACCCCAGTTTCCTCCAGCACCTCCCGCTCGACGGCGCGGTGCAGAGGCTCGCCCAGTTTCTGTCCACCGCCGGGCGGCAGCCAGGTATCCGGCTGAGGCCAGTTTCCCTTGACGAGCAGGACGTGGCCGTCACGGACCACCAAGCCGGTCGCGGCTGTACGGATGCGGCTCATGTGGGCATCCCCTCCTGCAGGTATACGGCGCGGCCTGCCAGGGCTGCGGCATGAAGCGCGGTGAGCGTCTGACGGTGCGCTGCGAGAAGATCCGGAAGGTTGTCGGGGTGGTGGAAGGCGTGCCGGTCGTGTTCGGGGCTGAGCCCGGATCTGCTGGCCGGCGGCGAGCCTCGCGGCGAAGAAGTAGTCCACGACAGGGCCGGTGCCGAGGACGTTGGCCCTGTGGTCGATTCCGATGAGGCAAGGTTCCGAGCCCAACGTGATGCCGGTCTCCTCGCCCATCTCGCGGCGGGCTGCCGGCCACGGGTTCTCGCCCTCATCGATCATGCCGCCTGGCAGCCACCACGTCCCGCTAGCTTTCTCCTGGCCGGGGCCGTACCGGAGTAAAAGCATTCGGTCCTGGTCGTCCAGCAGCATGACGCACGACGCCACAAGCGCCTGGGGCTGCGTCTTCACCCACTCCTCGCGGGGGATCCAGTCATCCACTTGCGCCCTCCCCATTCATGGGTCAGCGGGCCAAGGCCCGACTTGGCAAGGAACAGATCGGCTGTGTCGTCCAACGACCGCAGCGACGGAAACCGAACCCCTACGAGCCGCTGAGCGTGGCAGGCACTGATCAGGTCAACACAGAGAGCCCAGGTCGGTCGCTGTGCGGTCGCGCCAGTCCAGGACTTGTGCCCGGGTGAGGCCTTCAAGGACCAGGATCTGGTCCTCGTCGAGGCATCGTCACGCCGTATCAGCTCACTCATGTCCCGATCTTGGCCGCCGGCCCTCACCGGGAAACCAGCACTCTGCGCTCCGGTCTGCTCCAGAAAACCGAGTTGTACCTGCACTGGTGGGACCGCGCAACGCAGCGGAGCCTCCACCCCCGGCCTGTCGACAGCCATCTGACCCGCGGCGCCGGACGCGCCGCGGGTCGGGCGTGCAGGGCAGGAGAAGGTGCCTGGGCCCGCTCAGCGTGGCGGGGTGGTCAGCCAGGACTCGATGACTTCGGACGGCACTGGCGCCGGTACATGAGGGGTGAGGGCCTTGGCGATGGCCACCACGAGTTCGTCGACGGTGCGGACCAGGTACCTGGGCTGGGTGATCCAGATACGGGGCGCGGCATCGGGGTCGTCCTGGTTTGCGAAGAGCTGGGCGTACAGGCAGTCCAGTCCTTCGTCGTAGCCCCAGGTGCTGTAGTGGTCCCAGCCCGGCATCCAGAACGCCTGCGGACCGGCCCGGAGCGCGTCCGGGGTTACCGGCCGGGGCCGGGGCGGTTGGGTGTACGTCGGCCCGTAGACGATCTCCCACAGGCCGTCGGACCATCCCCGCGTCGGCGGGGAGCACAGGGCCACGGTCCTGGGCATGGCAAACAACCCCGGACCACCCCCGCGTCGGCGGGGAGCACAAAGAGCCGGCATCCGGGTGCTGGACTGGCGGCGGACCACCCCCGCGTCGGCGGGGAGCACGTCGCACCCCTGCGTCCCTCGGGAACGATCGACTGGACCACCCCCGCGTCGGCGGGGAGCACTACGCCTACGACACTGCGCCGATGTCTCGCGCCGGACCACCCCCGCGTCGGCGGGGAGCACGACACCTGGTTCGGGTACCCGGGGCAGAAGCACGGACCACCCCCGCGTCGGCGGGGAGCACGTGACGTCCATCGTCGGGCAGCTCCCGAAGGACGGACCACCCCCGCGTCGGCGGGGAGCACTTCTCCCTGATGGTGGTCACGGCGATGTACGTCGGACCACCCCCGCATCGGCGGGGAGCACCCGATGACGCGGTCCTCGCGCCTGGGCGTCACGGGACCACCCCCGCGTCGGCGGGGAGCACGAGCGAGTCTCCCGGACATACACGCCAGGTCGCGGACCACCCCCGCGTCGGCGGGGAGCACGGCACCGCGTCGGCAGACAACCCGTGGAACGTCGGACCACCCCCGCGTCGGCGGGGAGCACGGACTCGGGCTCTGCTTGGCTTTCTCCTCCGCCGGACCACCCCCGCGTCGGCGGGGAGCACGCGCTCGCCCTCTCCCTGCGGACGTGCTCAGCCGGACCACCCCCGCGTCGGCGGGGAGCACCCGAGGGCGGGGAGCACGATCCACCAGGCAAGCGGACCACCCCCGCGTCGGCGGGGAGCACAACGGGCGAGTCTCCCGCATGCGGGTGGCAGGCGGACCACCCCCGCGTCGGCGGGGAGCACTTTCTGCCTGGCCGCCTCCAAACCGATTGCGGCGGACCACCCCCGCGTCGGCGGGGAGCACTCGCTCAAGGACGTGCCCCTCGACGACGACGCCGGACCACCCCCGCGTCGGCGGGGAGCACGCCTGCGCAGTCAGAGCGTCGATCGTGATCTGCGGACCACCCCCGCGTTGGCGGGGAGCACGGCGATATGCAAGCCCCTGGCGTCACCGCCGGCGGACCACCCCCGCGTCGGCGGGGAGCACGATGGGGCGGGCGCAGGCCTCGCAGAGACCGGCGGACCACCCCCGCGTCGGCGGGGAGCACGCCTGCGCAGTCAGAGCGTCGATCGTGATCTGCGGACCACCCCCGCGTTGGCGGGGAGCACGGCGA
>NZ_JBEORW010000134.1:0-1069 GCF_040302565.1 Streptomyces sp. NPDC097981 | reverse complement strand
TCCGGCGGACCACCCCCGCGTCGGCGGGGAGCACGATGGGGCGGGCGCAGGCCTCGCAGAGACCGGCGGACCACCCCCGCGTCGGCGGGGAGCACGGCAGGCCATCGGCGAAGTTGATCTGCCTGGCCGGACCACCCCCGCGTCGGCGGGGAGCACGCCGCCGGTGATCAGCTCCAGGAGCTCGACGGTGGACCACCCCCGCGTCGGCGGGGAGCACTCCCACAGCCAGGAGCCGACGTTGCCGACGATCGGACCACCCCCGCGTCGGCGGGGAGCACGCCGTCCACCGGCACGAGTGTGACCCCGGATGCGGACCACCCCCGCGTCGGCGGGGAGCACTTGCGGGCGGCCTTCTCGACAGCCGCCTCGAACGGACCACCCCCGCGTCGGCGGGGAGCACGAGCGACTCCCAAGTCGAGCTGAGTGCCCTGGCGGACCACCCCCGCGTCGGCGGGGAGCACGCCCACGCCCTGGCCCTCAGCGCCGCCGCCCTCGGACCACCCCCGCGTCGGCGGGGAGCACGCAGTAGGCGTCCCCGATCAGGCCCCAGGCGTCGGACCACCCCCGCGTCGGCGGGGAGCACAAGACGCCGGCCGCGGAGCAGGCCGACGCCAGCGGGGACCACCCCCGCGTCGGCGGGGAGCACAGGGCCGGCGTGCCCTGGATGATGTCGATGGACGGACCACCCCCGCGTCGGCGGGGAGCACCGATGACCACCGTGGCCCACCGGTCACCATCGCGGACCACCCCCGCGTCGGCGGGGAGCACTGGGTCAAGCCCGGTGACCCTGAGTTCGCGGACGGACCACCCCCGCGTCGGCGGGGAGCACTCGGGCGACCGGGGCATGAAGACTGACCGGCGCGGACCACCCCCGCGTCGGCGGGGAGCACGGCTCCTACGCCAACTGCGGCGCCTACAACAGCGGACCACCCCCGCGTCGGTGGGGAGCATTGTCAATGGCCTCGTAGTGCGGCTCTGATCCACTTCTTGTGGGGCGATGACAGCGCGTCACAAGGCCCTGGCAGGATCGTGGTTCGTGTGACTGCAGCGTTCTCTGGACGGCCTTCTC
>NZ_JBEORW010000133.1:0-4811 GCF_040302565.1 Streptomyces sp. NPDC097981 | reverse complement strand
CCTACCTCGATCAGCACGAGATCCCCCGGCCGAAGTCCTGGCGCACCCTGGGCACCTGACCCCGGCGACTCCAAGATCCCCGACACAGTCAAGCTGAACAAAGCCATTCTGAAGTATCAATTCGGACTGGCGATAGCACGATTGGAGGCCCTCAGTCGGCCAGCGATCGACTGAGGGCCTCGGGTTCAGCGGGTCGGACTGGTAGCAGCCATATCGCGGGTTTCGACGTAGCCGTGGCCCGCGTGGGAACGAGCTGCGTGGACGGCCTTGAGGCGGGCATAGTTGGCCGGGATCATCTCCGCTTCCCAGTCGGCCAGGGTCCGCACATCCCATCCGTCGTGCTCGTCTGCATCCAAGACGATGGCGCCGAGCTGGTCGGGGTTCAGGGTGCCACCGTCGAAGATGAACCCGATCCTCGGGACGGTCCATGCCTTGTCGATGGTGGCGAAGTGGGTGAGGAGCAGCGGGCGGGGGCTGGTGATGACGAGCCCGGTCTCCTCACGGGTTTCGCGTACGGCGGTCTCCCATGGGGTCTCTCCTTCGTCCATGACGCCGACGGGAATCTGCCACACCTCGCCCCGGTTCGGGGAGCGCAGGCACAGGGGCCGGTCCTCGGTGTCGGTGAAGAACATGGAGGCGTAGACGATCGCCTTGGGGGCCTGCTGGATGTACTCGTGGCGGGGAAGCCACGTGGTGGGACGGGACATGAGCTTGTTCCTTCCGTTGAAGGGGGCGGAGAGGCGTTTCTGCCTCTCCGCCCGGGGTGTCAGCGAACCTGGCTGCCAGCGGGGAAGAACCCGCCCACCTGTCCGCGCGGGTAGAGGATGGTGCCGGGGCCGATCAGGGTCCCGGGCTGGAGGACCGCGCCCGCCGGGATGGCGGTGTCGTCGGCGGCGACCGAGCCGAACTTCGTTTGTCCGGTGCCGATGCGCCGATCGCCGAGGAGCACGGTGATCTCCTTCGTCGCGGGCTCGGTGACCCGGCCGCCATTGACGCGCAGCGCCGTAGTGGAGACGAACGCCCCCACGTTCACGTGACGGCCCAGCACCGAGTCGCCGACGAACGAGACGTGCTTCATCCGCACGTCGAAGACCAGCAGTGAGCGGGCGGTGGCGTGCAGGAGGGGGCGTGGATTCCGGTGAACGGGCAGGTTCTCCCGTGCACGGCGTGGCTTCCTGAATCACATCGGAGGTGATCGCAAGATCGGTCCATGGGAGTGCCCGAGCAGGATGACGAGTCGGCATCCGGTGTGAAGCCGTTCCCTGGCCGTCTCCCGTCCGGCGCGCCGGGCGCCGGTGCGGGAAGGAAAGGCCTCAGGTCCGACACGCTCGGGCTGTTCTCGTCCGTAGTCATCGGCATGGCCTCCACCGCCCCGGCCTACAGCCTGGCGGCCACGCTCGGCCTCATCGTAACGGCCGTCGGCCCTCAGGCGCCGATCATCACGATGCTCGCTTTCATCCCGATGCTGTTGATCGCGTATGCCTACAGGGAACTCAACGCGAGCAACGCCGACTGCGGGACGACGTTCTCCTGGGCGACGCGTGCCTTCGGCCCGCGCGCTGGCTGGATGGGTGGCTGGGGCATCATCGTCGCCGACATTATTGTCATGGCCAACCTTGCCGAGATCGCCGGCATCTACAGCTTCCGGCTCCTGGGCTACGACGCACTCGCGGAGGACCGGCTATGGACCACCCTCGGGGGGGTCCTCTGGATCGGCGTGATGACCGCGATCTGCTACATCGGCATCGAGATCTCTGCCGCCGTCCAGTGCGCTCTCCTCCTCATCGAGGTGGCCGTCCTGCTGCTGTTCGCCATCACTGCCCTGGTTAGGGCCTATACCAGCAATCCGGAGACGATGATCGGCGTCTCCGCATCCTGGTTCGATCCGTTCGACGTGCCTTCCGCCAAGGCGCTGACCGCAGGCATCCTTGCCGCCGTCTTCGTCTACTGGGGCTGGGACACCGCCGTCACGGTCAATGAGGAGACCGCCGAGAGCACCCGTATCCCCGGGCGCGCCGCGGTCATCTCAACCGTGCTGCTGCTGATCACCTACGCCCTGGTGGTGACCTCGGTGCAGGCATTCGCCGGAATCGGCGCCTCCGGGATCGGGCTCGGCAACGAGGACAACGCGGGCGACGTGCTCTCGGGGCTCGGCTCTGCCGTTTTCGGCAGCCACGGCGCGGGGCTCTTCCTGGCCAAGCTGCTGATCCTCATGGTGCTAACCTCCTCAGCGGCCTCCACGCAGACCACCATCCTGCCCCTGGCCCGGACGGTCTTCTCCATGGCCGTGCACAAGGCCCTTCCCTCCCGGTTCGCCCGCGTTCACCGCAGATTCCTCACCCCGACCTGGTCGACCGTCGGCATGGGCCTGGCTTCGATCGCCTTCCTGGTCCTGCTAACGGTGATCAGCCGTGACTTCCTGGCCGACTCCATCGGGTCGATCGGCCTTGCCATCGCGTTCTACTACGGGCTCACTGGCTTCGCGTGCGTCTGGTACTACCGGCGCGTGCTCACCCGTGACCGCAGGGACTTCCTGTTCAAGGGTCTGCTGCCGGGTCTGGGCGGGCTGATGATGCTCTTCTTCTTCTGCTACGCCGCCTTCGGTGTCTACGCCGATCCCGCTTACGGCAAGACGTCCTTCGACCTTCCGATCGTCGGTCGGACGGGCGGAGTGACCGTCGTGGGCATCGGTGCCCTGCTGATCGGCGTCGTGCTGATGCTGATGGTCACCCATGAGCACACCACGGCACTCAGACTTCAGAGGAGCCTGCTGCCGGACAGGCTGCCGTCGCAGACCGCCGTGGAGCTGGCGAGCCGTTACGTTCCGGGCGACAGCCGGACCGCGGTGGGCGGTGACTGGTTCGACGCGATCCCGCTTTCGGGCACGCGCGTCGGTCTGGTCGTCGGCGAGGTGGCGGGCCACGGCCTGCGCGCCGCCGCCGCCATGGGACGTCTGCGTACGTGTGTACGGGTCCTGGCCCGTCTCGATCTCGCTCCGGACGAACTCCTCTTCCGCCTGGACGACATCGTCCGACAGGTCGCCCGGGAGGAGGCGTCTAAGCGTGGCGCCCCTGGCGCGGCCGGACCGAAGCCCGCGGATGAAGCGGCCTTCGGGGTCTCGTGCCTGTTCGCGGTGTACGACCCCGTGTCCGGAAGGTGCACCATGGCGCGCGCCGGACACCCGATGGCAGCGCTTCTCCGGCCGGACGATGACGTCGCCACGTATCCGGAACTGCCGGCGGGCCCACCGCTGGGAGTGGGAGGTCTGCCGTACGAGAGCACGGAACTCCAGCTTTGCCCGGGCAGCCTCGTCGCCCTCTTCACCGACGGCTTCGTCCAGACCGCCGACGACCATGACAACGGACTCGGCCTGCTCGCCGAAACCCTCGCCCAGTACCGGCGTTCGCTGGAAGAGCTGTGTGACCGCGCGGTCGCGGCCCTCCTGCCGGGTCCTGCGAACGACGACGCGACCCTGCTGCTCGTGCGCACCCGGATGCTTGCTGAGGACCAGGTGATGGTGTGGGAGCTGCCTCCCGATCCGGTGTTGGTCGGCGACGCACGCAGGGCGTCCACAGAGCAGCTCGGCGCATGGGGCTTGGACGATCTGGCGTTCACGACCGAACTCATCGTCAGCGAGCTGTTCACCAACGCCATCCGCTACGCCGCCGGGCCGGTCCACGTCCGGCTCATCCGCGACGAGAGCCTCATCTGCGAGGTGTCCGATACCGGGCACACCTCACCTCATCTGCGGCACGCCGAGACCGATGACGAGGGCGGTAGGGGCCTGTTCATCGTCGCCCAGATGGCTCAGCGGTGGGGCACCCGCTACACGGCCACCGGCAAGACCATCTGGGTGGAGCAGGCGCTGCCGTCCTGAGAGCCATCCGGCCGGGAAGACGACGGAGGGCGGCTCCGGGAGCTGGTGCCCGGTTCGAGTCGGGTCCACCCGAGTGGACCTTGGATTCCCTGGCCGCAGCAGCACAGGCCGATGGGATCGAGGTGAGTCGCTCACAGGTCCGTCGCATCCTGCTGGCCGAGGGTGTGCGCTGGCGCCCACACCCGGTCCTGGACGCGATCGAAGGACCCGGACTTTGTCTCTCCCCTCGTAGCGTGGAGACCGTGACTGCAGGGGATGTTGAGAGTCATGGCCGAGAAGCGACGGAAGTTCGAGCCGGAGTTCCGTGAGGGGGCTGTACGGATCGTGACGGAGACCGGCAAGTCGATCCCTGAGGTCGCGGAGGATTTGGGGATCAACGAGACCACGCTGGCCGGCTGGGTGTCCCGGGCCCGCCGGGCGGGGACCGCGCCGGCGGGCGCGAGCGATGAACTGGAGCGGCTGCGGCGGGAGAATGCCCAGCTCAAGCGGGACAACAAGGAACTGGCGATGGAGCGTGAAGTCCTCAAACGCTGCATGGTCTAATCCGTTGGTAGGTGGTTCCGGATCGCTCCCCATGGAGTGGTCCGGACCGACTCACCAGCAGATGCCTGGCATGGTCTTGGCCCGAGAGGCCTCCCCACAGACCGGCACTGCTGGTAGGTCGGGTTCGTGGTGGCCCCGTAGGCGCCGGGCTGACTCCTGGGTTTCTCCCGGCACTCGATGCCTCCCGACAGAGCGGTGGCGCCTGGCGTCTTCGGGCCACCACGAAACCTGCTGGCCGTGCCAGACGTCGAACGTCGTGGTGTGAGCCCGCCGCACGGTGACCCCCCTCGAACTCCGCGAGCCCTGGAGCTCTGGCGAAGACCGGGGCCCGCGCGACGCGCTGGTGCCGCGAACGGCTAGTGAGATGGCGGACCAAAGAGTCCTGGGATTA
>NZ_JBEORW010000132.1:0-4877 GCF_040302565.1 Streptomyces sp. NPDC097981 | reverse complement strand
GCTCACAGGCATCACAGATTCACCGGCGTCCCGGACGGACACACCCCGATTTTCCCGGCCTCACGGCGGCCGGCGCAGCCGGTCTGGGTTACTGACGCGTAAATACCAACCGGCGTGGGCAAAACCGCAGGTAGCTGACCAGCTGACCTTCGCCTCCTGCGTTGCCGCCCCCGCGACGCAGTTTTGATCAAGGGCCACGGGGTGTTCGGCGCGTGGTAAATCGTCTGGACACCTACCTCGCCGCCCGCTACAAGCGGCTGACCGTCCGCCGCGGCCCGCTGCGGGCCCTGGTCGCCGTCGAGCACTCGATCATCACCGCGATCTGGCACATGCTGACCGACAACGTCGCCTATCACGAGCTCGGCGGCGACTACTTCACCCGGCGCGACCCCGAACGCGCCACCCGCCGGGCCATCACCCAGCTCAACCAGCTCGGCTACACCGTCACCCTCAAACCAAGGGAAACCGCCGCCTGAAGGCGCCATCCCGGAAGCCCGGCGGCCCAACAGTCACCGGGCATTCAGGCCTGCCCACAACCAACCTGACCTGCTGTTATTTACGCGTCAGACAGCAAAATCCTGCTGGAGTACTAGTACTACAGCGGCGGATCTTGCTGATGTGATCGGTTCGGTTCGCTCGGGCGGAGGTGTGCGGGGAGTGGGTCGCCGCGTCTCTGGTAGTGGCTGATGGCGGCGGCGGTCTGGTGTGCCGGCCTCGCGGCACCGCGCCGGGTCACCGGTCCAGGCGGACGATCCGAACGTGGTTCAGGTAGCGCTGTTCGAGGTTTTCCCGGGTTTCGTGTGGAGGATCTCGCGCGCCTGGTCCGCAGCGCGGGCGATGCTCTCGGAGACAAAGTCGACGAATCGGGCGATGTTTTCCAGGCGGGCGGCGGCCGGGGTGTCGGGGCCGAGGATGCCGACGCCCTGTCGGGCGACCTCGCCGAGGTGAGCGGTAGATCGGGCGCTGGCCATCATCGACTGGTACAAGATGTCGTCGTCGACGACGTAGCGCTCGCGGCGGCGTTCATTGCGTTCACGGCGGATGAGGCCCTGGCTCTCCAGGAACGCGACTGCTTTGGAGACGGATGCCGGGCTGACCTGGAGGCGCCCGGCGAGTTCGGACGCGGTGAGGCTGCCCGTGTCGGTGGTGTAGAGGCTGGCCAGCACCCCGGCCGTCATCTTGGGCAGGCCCGATTGCATGAAGACGGTGGCGAACGTCTCCTCGTACTCGCGTACGGCTTCGGTATCGCGCCCGTGGGCCTGCGGGGGCGTGCCGGGGTCCCGGGGCGCGGCCTTTCTGCGGCGGCGGGTGCGCTGTTCGGTGGCGCGGTGGGCGAGGTCGGCACGGTAGGCGGTGGGGCCGCCGTTGCGCATGACCTCGCGCGTGATCGTCGAGGTCGGGCGGTCGAGGCGTCGGGCGATCTCCGCGTAGGCGAGGCTTTCGGCCAGTCCCAGCGCGATCTGCTGGCGTTCCTGCTGGGTGAGTCTGCCTCCCGGCATCGCGGTCTCCTTCGTGGTTCGTGGGTGCCTCCACCGTAGCGTTCGATCTCAATCAGTTGCAACGAGCCAGGTGGATTCATTGCGTTAGATTTGGGACCGTTGCAATGATTCGCCCTCTCTGACCTGCGCTTATATCAATCGCACGCAAAGATCTCATTGCTCAATCCGTAAAGGCAACGTAGCTTTTCCTCTGTCAGAAACGGCAGGCCGAAGAAAGACAGCCCGCCGCACCACACAGGGAGAACCCACGATGCACACCTTCAACACCCCCGCCCCGATCGCCGCCGTCCTCGACGTGCCCGCCGCCCACATCCGGTTCATCGCCGCCGACCGCGCCGACACCGTCGTCGAGGTCCGGCCCGCGAACACCTCCAAGAGCCGGGACGTCAAGGCCGCCGAGCAACTGCAGGTCACCTACGACAACGGTGTCCTGCGGATCGAGGCCCCCGCCGCGAAGAGCAGCCTCCTCGGCAACTCCGGCACCACCGAGATCACCGTCCAGCTGCCCGCCGGTTCGACCCTCGACGGCAAGGCCGCCGACGCCGAACTCCGGGGCGTCGGACGCCTGGGCGACGTCACCTTCGAGGCCGCCCGCGCCACCGTCAAGCTCGATGAGAGCGCCGCAGTCCGCCTTTCTATCCAGGCCGGCGACGTCACCCTCGGCCGCCTGACCGGCCCCGCCCAGATCAGCACCCAGCAGGGCGACCTCACCATCACCGAGGCGGCCCACGGCCCGATCGTCCTGCGCGCCGAGTCCGGAAACATCGCCGTCACCGCCGCCCGGGGCATCTCCGCGACCCTCGACGCCGGCACCGCCTACGGCCGCGTCACCAACTCCCTGGTGAACACCGGCACCGCCGCCGTGGCCATCCGCGCCACCACCTCCTACGGCGACATCACCGCCCGCAGCCTCTGATTATCAACCCCCTGAGACCCCGTCAACCCTGAGAGAAGGCGCGATCATGAGCGAGTCCCTGCGCATCGTCGAGAACAACGTTGGTCAGGAGCGCCCGGAGTTGCAGAAGGCCATCGAGGAGTTCGTCGATGCCGGCTTCGCCGGGATACAGATGCGGGTGAACGACGAGCGGGGCGAGTGGGTCGGCAGCGCCGGCATCCGCAAGCTGGGCGAGACCGCCAAGCCGCAGACGGACGGACGGTTCTGGGTGGGCAGCTCCACCAAGACCTTCGTCGCGGCCCTGGTGCTGCACCTGGTGGCGGACGGCGCCATCGGACTGGACGCCCCGGTGGCCAACCACCTGCCCGAGTTCGGGCTGGACCAGCGGATCACCGTACGGATGCTGCTGCAGCACACCAGCGGGTTGCCCAGCTACACCGGCGATCTCGACTCCGAGGGCACGTTCGTGCCGGGGCTGCCCGCGATGGGCAAGCCGTGGGTGGACAACCGGTTCCGCACCTACCGGCCGGAGGAACTCGTGCGGTTCGCGCTGTCCAAGCCCGCACTGTTCGAGCCGGGCACCGACCAGAGCTACTCCAACACCAACTACACGCTGGCCGTGCTGCTGATCGAGAAGGCCGGCGGCCACTCGTACGCCGAGGAGATGGAGCGGCGGATCCTGCGGCCGCTCGGACTGCGGGACACCGTGGTGCCGGGAAGCTCGCCGGAGCTCCCCGAGCCGCACGCCCACGGCTACTACCGCTACCAGGACGCCGACCAGTGGAAGGTCGTCGACGTCACCCGCCAGAACCTCTCGATCCTCGTCGGCGCCGGGGACCTGATCTCGACCACCCGGGACCTCCACACGTTCTTCTCCGCGCTGCTGGGCGGCAAACTCCTGCCCGCCCCGCTGCTGGCCGAGATGCGCACGCCGCACGGAATCCTCGGCTACGGCCTTGGCCTGTTCGTCCAGGACCTGGGCCCGGAGACCGGCCTCACCATCGTCCACCACAACGGCGGCGCCCCGGGAGGCTACGGAGCACTGATGATCAGCAGGCCGGACGGCAGCAGGACCCTCACCGCCGGACTCACCACCGGCGACGCCGAGACCGACCCGGCGCAGGAGGTCCCGAAGGCCCTCGACCGGCTCATCAAGACCGTGTTCTGCGACGAACAGGCCACCCACTGACGGCGCAGAACGTCATCCCGCAGGGAAACGATCCTGCATTTCAGGCCCCGTTCGGCGCGTCCGGCAGGAACTGGCACCGGGTGGAGCGGGGATGACCTCGATCGAGCGGACCGCGTACCCGCGGTTCAAGCAGCTGATCACCGCACGCGAGCTGCACGTCTTCTTCACGCCGTCCGAGGAGGAACGGGCCTGGGCGGACGGAGCCGCGGACTCCGACGAGCACCAGCTCGCGCTGCTGCTGGCGCTGAAGTCGTACCAGCGGATGGGCTGCTTCCCGAAGGCGCACGACGTGCCGGAGCAGGTGGTGGAGTTCGTGCGCCGGGCGGCGGAGCTCCCGGAGGACACCCTGTCGGTGTACGGGTCGGAGCGGACGGCGAAGAGCCGGCGGAGCATGGTCCGCCAGCGGTGCGGGATGAGCTACGACGGGCCTGGGGCCCGGGCGCTGGCCGAGGAGGCGATGCGCGTCGGGGCGGCGTCGAAGAACAACCCGGCTGACCTGATCAGCATCGCGTTGGAGAAGTTGGTGGAGGCCGGGTTGGAGATCCCCCGGTTCTCCACGCTGGACGCGATGGCCTCCACGGTGCGGGCCCGGGTGAACGAGGAGATCCTGGCCGGCATCCGGGAGCGGATGACCGGGGACGAGCGGGCGCGGCTGCTGGGCCTGGTGGACGTCGTCGGTCTGGACGGGCGGACGTTGTTTAAGTCTGGGCCTACCTCAACGCCGTCCGCCCCGCGCTGCTGGACTGCTCCGAGCACTACGACCATCTGCGCGAGGTCACCCGCGACGACGTCCTCGCCCACGTCAAGCCCCTCCACGGGCGCGAGCGCCGCCAGACCCTCGTCGCGCTGAGGTCTCTGTTTGGCTGGGCGAAGACGAACGGCCTCGTTTTCCGCAACCCGACCGCCCGCATCAAGGTCGGCTCGTTCGAGTACGCCGTCCTGCAACCGCTGCTGCCCCAGCAGGTCGCCCGATCCGTCGAAGCGGTCCGCAGCCCGGCCGCCCGCCTGGCCCTTGCTCTCGCCGCAGTCCACGCCGCCCGGGCAGGAGCCATCCGCGCCCTCCAACTCGACGATGTGGACCTCGGCAATCGCCAGCTCATCATCGCGGGACGCGCCCGCCGCATGGACGACCTCACCCACCAGATGCTGCTGGCCTGGCTGGACTACCGGCGCCAGCGCTGACCGAACACAGCCACCCCTGAAGTTCCCCCGTGGCCGTGGACAGCGGGTGGTTACGCTGCGGGGGTGACGTCTTGGGTCGTCAGGGCCCGGGTTTCGATCGGGGTGACGTAGC
>NZ_JBEORW010000131.1:0-4909 GCF_040302565.1 Streptomyces sp. NPDC097981 | reverse complement strand
GCCGACCTGACACTCCTTGCACCGCCGGGACCGATCCGCCCTGCCTGGTGAGCCGATGGCCCACCGCCCTGGAGACCGCCGGCCGTGAACGAACCGTCCGCCAGGGCAACCGGCCAAGTGGAAGACGACACGCGAGTTGCCGTGCCGAGCCCTCCGTGGACCGGTGAACCTTCCCGGTCAGAGCACTAGGGAGTGAGAACGATCTTGCCTTTCACGTGGTTGGTCTCGCTGAGTTCGTGCGCTTTGGCTGCGTCTTCCAGTGGCAGGACTTGATCGACGGCGACTCGGAGGCTGCCGCGTTCCACCAGGTTGGTGATGCTCTCCAGATCGGCGCCGGAGGGGGTGAATCCGAACTCGACAAACCGCAGGCCGCGCGCCTTGGACTGCTCCCGGACGGCGACCCGGTCGGGACCGGAGCCCCGCACGTCGATGAGGATTCCGCCCGGCGTGAGCGTGTCCAGCGACCGGGGTCCGTAGTCCCCGCTGATGGGGTCCAGGACCACGTCGATGTCACGTGCGACCGCTGCAAAGTCGGTGGTGGTGTAGTCGATAAGTTCGTCGGCGCCCAGGTCGCGCAGGAACGCGTGCTTGCTCTCCCGGGCGGTGCCGATGACGTATGCGCCGCGTGCCTTGGCGATCTGTACGGCGAGATGGCCGATCCCGCCGGCCGCCGCATGGATGAGTACCCGCTGCCCGGTGCCGACGGCGGCGACCCGCACGAGCGGCTGCCAGGCGGTTAGCGCCGCGACCGGCAGTGCTGCGGCGTGCACATGGTCGATACCCGCCGGCACAGCGGCGAGCGCTTCCACCGGTGCGACGACGTACTCGGCATAGGCGCCGTGGGGCGGAAATGCGCAGCCGTATACCTCATCACCGGGCCGGAATCGTGTCACCTGCTCGCCGACTGTCTCCACCACCCCGCACAGGTCGAGTCCCAGGGTGAACGGCGGAGCACCGAACTTCCGCACCATTCCGGAGCGAATCTTCCAGTCGGCCGGATTCACTCCGGCCGCGTAGACGCGTACCAGCGCCTCGCCCGGACCTGGCGTCGGCAGGCCGGTCTCGACGACCTCCAGAACTTCCGGGCCGCCGTAGCTGCGCTGGCTGACCGCGCGCATACGGGTAGTCATACGGCACTCTCCTCGGGTTGTTGGCTGGGCTCGGCTCGCTGCGATCACCATCCTCAACGGCATCGGTATCTCTTGTGAAGTAGGCACCTTATTGATATCTAGGTACCTCATGGAAACCGCTATGAGTGAGGCCTCCGAGGACTGGGCCGCCACCTACCGCCGTGATTGCCCCTCGCGCACCGTTGTCGAGATGTTGGCCAACAAGTGGGTGTTGTACGTCCTGGGGGCGCTCCGTCGGCATGACCGGCCGATGCGCTTCAGCGAACTGCGGCGCCTCCTGGACGGGATCACACAGAAGATGCTGACCCAGACCCTGCGCGCGTTGGAACGGGATGGCCTCGTGAACCGCACGGTCTACCCCACCGTTCCGCCTCGCGTGGAGTACGGACTCACCGAGCTCGGGGTCGAGGCCGGACGACTGACCAGCGCCATCGGCGCATGGTCCGTGGAGCACGCCCAGCAAGTCCTGGCAGCCCGCCAGGACTTCGATGATCAGGCCGCCACCGCCCCAGAACCCGTTCGATAGCCGGCCCTGGAGCGATCGGCAACCCGGCGAAGGTTCTCGGTCACAGCACTAGCTCCGGCAGCTTGGGTAGAGCGTGACCAGGTAAATCCAGTGGGTTACGACGCCTTTATGACGATACTGGCGTGATGATGATGGATGCTTCGAACGCGTTGGCTGTGATCAGGGGTCTGGAGGCGCAGAGTGTTCAGGTGTGGCTCGGGGACGGCGGGTGGGGGGTTGACGCGCTCCTTGGCCAGCAGACTCGTCCGCACAAGGACGTCGATCTGATCGTCCGGGTCGACCAGGCTGAGGCCGCCGTCCAGGCCTTGCGCGGTTTGGGGTTCGCCGTTGTGGAGGGTCGTCTTTCCTCATGCTTCGTCCTGCGTGATCAGGAGGGAAGGAGCGTTGACGTCCATCCCGTGGTGTTCGACGGAGAGGGCAACGGCGACTACACGATGGAGAACGGCGAGGTCTGGGTGTACGAGGCCGCCTGGTTCGGTGGGACCGGGAATCTTCAGGGCGAGCCGGTGCGGTGCCTGACCGCGCAGGGTCAGGTGGTGTGCCACTCGGGGTACGAGCTCGATGACGAGGACCGCCGGGACATGGCGGTCCTGCATGAACGGTTCGGCGTGGAGCTCCTGCCCGAACAGCGGTTCCCGTTGGGGTAAGAAGCCGTCTCTCAACCGATCTTGGAACGTCCAGGTCGAACAGGGGTCCTGGTTGAGTGATCTTCCGGCGGTGAGCATGGCCGCCCTCACCCTGGAGCAGCACCGGTGAAGAGACTCATTCGGCTATTCAGCCTCGCCGGCGCCGTCGCCTTGGTCCACGAAGGCGACGCCACGCCAGGGCGACGGGCCGCCGAGTGTCTGGTCGAGACGTTCCTGCGAGGGATGGAGTGAGCGTCGGGCCGCATTGACGAACTTCAAGTGCCCCTGGTCCAAGGCGGCGTGGATCGGTCGGAGCTCCTCAAGATCCGCTGGCTGACGATCGTGGAAGAGAATGCTGAAATCCTCGATGACATCGCAGAGCTGCAGAGCTGCTGCGGCCGCCTCGGGATTCGCCACCAAGCTCAGCGACTGGATCGCGGCATTGAACGGCCCCCATGCGACTGCAGGTCTGCGCCGTTCGAGGAACGCCTCACGCAGCTCCATCTCGACCGCGCCGAAGGCCTGCAGGAACCTCTCGTAGGCGGACGTCTGTGTCTCCTGAAGCCACTTTCGATTCTCGCTGTGCCGCCCAACGACCCCTCCTGCAACGACGCCCACGATGGTGGCGGTGACAGCACCCGCGGTGGATATCAAGAGCTCCCATGGAACAGCCATTTCAAACCCCTTGGGTTGTTGTCAGAAGCCGTCTCGACCGATCGTGGAACGTGTGGGGCGAACGGGGTCTTGGTCGAGTGAACTTTCCGGTGGTAGGTGCATGGAGGCAGGGCCTCCTGGTAGCTCAGGCCCTGTTGTCGTTGTTGTACGCGCCCGCGCCCGTCCGCTTCAACTCGCCTGCCGTCTCGTGCGATTGTCTCGCGCATGTGTACGGCAACGCGGCCGATCATCCCGATCGGGTGCGCTGGTATCCGTCGGACATGACGGAATCGGAGTGGGCGGCCGTCTGGCCGTTGCTGCCGGTGTCGGCCTGGCTTCAGGGGCGGGGCGGGCAGCCCGAGGGCTACTGCCATCGGCAGATGCTGGCCCAGCCCCGCGGCTCGTCGTGTCAAAGTGGACAAGCCAGGCGGGTGGGGGCGGTTGGTGGCGGGGAACCGGTCAGTCCCGGGTATGTTCACGCGGGGCCGGTTGACCGGCTCGGCGGGACTGTCGGCGGGTGATCCGCCTGGTCATCAGCGTGATCGCGGCCCAGGTGATCAGGGTTTCGGAGTGCTGGACCAGGCGTTCGTAGTCGCGGGCGTGTCTGCGGGCGTGCATGACCCAGGCCAGCGATCTCTCAACGACCCAGCGGCGGGGCAGGACGACGAAGCCGACCGCGTTCTTGGGCCGGCTCACCGTCTTGACCGTCAGGTCGAGGTACTTCTTTGCCCAGGTCACGAGCTGGCCGGCGTAGGCGGAGTCGGCCCAGACGATCGTGATCTCGGGGTGCATGAGCCGCAGGCGGAACAGGACTTCCTTGGCCGCGTCGCGGTCGGTCATGTCGGCTGGGGTGACCATGACGAACAGCGGCAGCCCTTTGGTGTCCACGACGAGGTGGCGCTTGCGGCCGTTGATTTTCTTCGCGGCGTCGTAGCCTCTCGAGTCGCGGCCGACGGTCTCGGCGGCCTTGACGGACTGGGAGTCGATGACGGTGGCGACCGCTCCGGGGGCCCGGCCCATGTCGCGGCGGATCCGTTTGCGGAGCTGGTCGCGGATCTGCCCGATCACCCCGGCCGCGGCCCAGCGGGCCATGGCGTTGTAGCAGGTCCGCCAGGGCGGATAGTCCTTGGGCAGGGCCCTCCACTTGCAGCCGGTGTCCACGACATAGCGGATCGCGTCCACGATCTCGCGGCGCGGGTGCTTCTCGGGGCGCCCGCCCTTGAGGATCTCGCAGGCCGGGACCGGCAGCAGGGGCTCGATCAAGGCCCACTCGTCATCGAAGGTGTCGGAGGGGTAGCAACGGCGCCGGGCCAACGTGTTCCCCTCCTTCCCATAGGAGTCGGGCCCGGCCGCGGAGCGGCCGGGCCCGACCGTCTGCTCACGCGTCGACGTAGTCGGCGATCACGTCGAGCGTGGATTCGACGGAGTTGAGCTGGGTGTGCAGGTGCCGGATCCACCGGCCCTTGGGCTGCAGAGCGGCGTGCGGTGCGACGACGCCGGTGATGAACCGGCGGATCTCGGTGAGCTTCTCGCGGATGACCGCGACTTCGTATGCCTGGAGTTCGGTCGGGTCGGAGCAGAACCGGTAGCCGTCGGGCCTGGTCCAGATCAGCGGGGGCCAGCCCCGTTCGGCGATGGTGTCCCGCAGACAGGCCAGTCCCGCGCGGGCCTGGGACGGGGAGAGCTCGCTGGAGCGATCAGCTGGCCGAAGGCCAGCCCGGCGGGCCGGGCTTCGAAGAGGACCATGCGGACCGTGTCGGCATGCCGCTCGGCCGCGGCCGAGCGGCATCCCACTACTCACCCTTCAGCAGACGGGCCAGTTCGCCGTCGACGTCGACCTTTCCGGTGTCGACGGCCGTTTCGATCCAGTCCAGGGTCGCTTCTCTGAACCACCGATACGATCCTGCGCAGCTGCGGGGTCGGTCAGGGGGCACCAAGACTCGTCAGGGCATCCGCGGGCAACCCCTCGCTTA
>NZ_JBEORW010000130.1:0-4941 GCF_040302565.1 Streptomyces sp. NPDC097981 | reverse complement strand
CCGCGAGCGTGGTGCCGTCGCTGCTCGGTGTGCTGGAGCCCGGGGACCTGGCGGGCGTCGGCTCGCTGGTGGTCGGCGCCGAGGCGATCGAACCGAAGTCGGCGGGGGTGTGGGCCCGTGGCCGCAAGCTGGTCAACACCTACGGACCCACCGAAGCCACCGTGATCACGGCGATCGGCCGGGTGGACCCGGAACGCGAAGGGACGGTCCCCTTCGGCTCGCCCATCGCGAACACGCGGATGTACGTGCTCGATCCGAGCCTGGGGCCGGTGGCCCAGGGCGTCGTGGGCGAGCTGTACGTGGCGGGCGCGGGCCTGGCCCGCGGCTACCTGGGCCGGGCGGCGCTGACGGCGGAACGGTTCGTCGCCGACCCGTACGGCCCTGCGGGCTCCCGCCTGTACCGGACCGGTGACCTGGCGCGCTGGACCGCGGACGGCCAGCTGATCTTCGCCGGGCGGGCCGATGAACAGGTCAAGTTGCGCGGGTTCCGCATCGAACTGGGCGAGGTGCAGGCGGCGACAGCGGCGCACCCGGACGTCGCCCAGGCCGCGCTGGTCGTCCGTGAGGACGCCCCGGGCGACAAGCGGCTGGTTGCCTACGTCGTACCCGCCGGGGGCGGCGAGGGGGCCGGCGAGACCGGCCTCGGCACCGATGTCCGGCAGTTCGTCGCTCAGAGATTGCCCGCGCACATGGTTCCGGCAGCGGTGGTGGTGCTCGACTCACTCCCCCTGACGGTGAACGGGAAGTTGGACCGCAAGAAATTGCCCGCTCCGGACTACGCGTCCGGGAAAGCGGGAGGAGGCCGACGGCCGTCGACGCCGCAGGAGGAAATCCTCTGCACCGTCTTCGCCGAAGTGCTGGGAGTGCCCGAGGTGGGAGTCGACGACGACTTCTTCGAACTCGGCGGCCACTCACTGCTCGGCGTCCGGCTCGTCAGTCAGATCAGGGCTGTTCTCGGTGTCGAGGTGGAGATCCGGGCGCTGTTCGACGCGCCGACGGTCGCAGGGCTCGCACAGCAGCTTGGAAAGCAGAAGTCAGCAAGGCCGGCGTTGCGGCCGATGCGTAACCAGGGGGATTTCTAATGTTTCCGTTGTCATTCGCGCAGCGCCGTCTGTGGTTCATCGAGCAGCTTGAGGGCCCCAGCCCGACGTACAACATTCCGATGGCCATGCGGCTCTCGGGCACGCTGGACAGCGGGGCGCTCGACGCAGCCCTGCGGGACGTCATCGGCCGGCACGAGGTGCTGCGCACGGTGTTCACGGTGGCCGACGGTGAGCCGTACCAGCAGGTGCTGAAGCTCGCCGACGTGGAGTGGAACCTCCGGTGCGTCGACGTGTCCGCCGACGCGGCGGCCGGTCTGACCGAGGCGGTCAGCAGCGCCGCAGCGCAGCCGTTCGACCTGTCGTCGCAGGTGCCGATCCGCGCCTGGCTGTTCTCGGTGGCGCCCGACGAGTACGTCCTGCTCGTGGTGGTGCACCACATCGCCAGCGACGGCTGGTCGTCCGGGCCGCTGGCCCGGGACCTCGCGGTCGCCTACGCCGCCCGGTGCGAGGACCGCACGCCCGAGTGGGAGCCGCTGCCGGTCCAGTACGCCGACTACGCGCTGTGGCAGCGCGAACTCCTCGGCGACGCCGAGGACCCCGACAGCGTCCTCTCCCGCCAGGTCGCCTACTGGCGCGAGGCGCTGGCCGGCGCTCCGGAAGAGCTGGAACTCTCCTACGACCACCCGCGTCCGGCCGTGGCCGGTTACGGCGGCCACCGGGTCCCGCTGGACATCCCGGCCGCGGTGCACGCACGGCTGGTGGAGGTGGCGCGCGCCGAGGGCGTCACGACCTTCATGGTGCTCCAGGCCGCGCTGGCGGTCCTGCTGTCCCGGATGGGCGCGGGCACCGACATCCCGATCGGGTCGGCGAACGCCGGCCGTACGGATGTGGCCCTGGACGACCTGGTCGGCTTCTTCGTCAACACCCTCGTGCTGCGTACGGACCTGTCCGGCGACCCGAAGTTCACCGAGGTGCTCGCCCGGGTCCGGGAAACGGGCCTGTCGGCGTTCGGCCACCAGGAGGTGCCCTTCGAGCGCCTGGTGGAGGAGCTGGCGCCGCCGCGTTCGCTCGCGCTGCACCCGTTGTTCCAGGTGATGCTCACCCTCCAGAACAACGCCGACGCGACCCTCGAACTCCCCGGTGTCCGGGTCAGCGCGGTGGAGGACGAACTCGCCGCCGGCGCGTCGGCCGCCAAGTTCGACCTGGACGTGAGCGTCGAGGAGACCTTCGGCGCGCAGGGCACCCCCGCCGGGCTGCGCGGTGTGCTGACCGCCGCGGCCGACCTGTTCGAAGCCGACTCCGCGGGAGACCTCGCCAAGCGCCTCGCCCGGGTGCTGGAGACCGTCACCGCTGAGCCGCAGGTGCGGCTCAGCGCGGTGGACGTCCTCGATGAGGACGAGCGTCGCCGCGTGCTGGTGGAGTGGAACGACACCGCGGCCGAGGTGGCCGGTGGTTCGGTGGCGGATCTGTTTGCGGCGCAGGTGGCCCGGACCCCGGACGCCGTGGCCGTCGTGGCCGAGGGCGCCGAGGTGTCGTACGCGGAGCTGGACGCGCGGGCGAACCGGCTGGCGCGCTTCCTGGTGGACCAGGGTGTGGGCGCGGAGTCGGTGGTGGGTCTGTGCCTGCCGCGCGGGGTGGAGACCATCGCCGCGATCCTGGCGGTGTGGAAGGCCGGGGCGGGCTACCTCCCGATCGACCCCGAACAGCCCGCCGAGCGCGTCGCGTTCATGCTCGCCGACAGCGGCGCCGTGACACTGCTCAGCACGCGCGCCGTGCTCGGTGAACTGTCCGTCGGGGTCCCGGCCCCGCTCGCCCTGGACGCCCCCGAGGTCGCCGCCGCGATCGACGCGTACGAGGCCACCGCGCCCCGTACGGACCCGTCCCCGGACGCGCTCGCCTACGTGATCTACACCTCCGGTTCGACGGGCACGCCGAAGGGCGTCGCCGTCACCCACCGGTCGCTGACCAACTACGTCTCCTCGGTGCCCGGCCGGGTCGGCCTCGGCAACCCGGGGGACCGGTACGCGCTGCTCCAGGCCCAGGTCACCGACCTCGGCAACACCGTGCTGTTCGCGAGCCTGACCACCGGTGGCCGGCTTCACATCCTCGACCACGACGCCGCCACCGACCCGGCCGTGGTGACCGGATACCTGGCCGAGCACGCCATCGACCACGTGAAGGCGGTGCCGTCGCACCTGGCGGCCCTCGCAGTCGCGGACGGACCGGCGTCCGTACTGCCCGCCAAGTCGCTGGTGCTCGGCGGTGAGGCCGCCTCTCCCGCGTGGGTGCGGGAGCTGCTGGCGTCGGCCGGAGCGCGTGGGGTCTTCAACCACTACGGCCCCACCGAGACCACCATCGGTGTCACCACCACGCGCCTGACCCCGGAGCGGGTGGCGGGCGCTGTGGTGCCGATCGGCTCGCCGGTGCCCAACGTCCGGCTGTACGTCCTCGACCAGTGGCTGTCCCCGGTGGCCCCGGGCATCGCCGGTGAGCTGTACGTCGCCGGTGCCGCTCTGGCCCGTGGCTACGTCGGCCGTGCGGGTCTGACTGCGGAGCGGTTCGTGGCCGCGCCCTTCTCCGGCGCGGGCGAGCGCATGTACCGCACCGGCGACCGCGTCCGCTGGAACGCCGAGGGCCAGCTGGAGTACCTGGGCCGCGCCGACGAGCAGGTCAAGATCCGCGGGTTCCGCATCGAGCCGGGCGAGGTACAGGCGGTCGTCGCCGCGCACCCGTCGGTCGCCCGGGCCGCGGTGATCGCCCGCACGGACGTCCCCGGTGACACCCGTCTCGTGGCCTACATCGTCCCCGCCGACGGCGCGAACACCGACGAACTGGCCGACGTCATAAGGCGGTTCATCGCCGGGCGGCTGCCGGACCACATGGTCCCGTCGGCGGTGGTGGCGCTGGACGTGCTGCCGCTGACCGCGAACGGCAAGCTGGACCGCAAGGCGCTGCCCGCGCCCGAGTACGTGACCGGTTCGGGCCGCGGCCCCTCCAACGTCCGCGAGGAGATCCTCTGCGCGGTCTTCGCCGAGATCCTCGGCCTGGAGAGCGTCGGCGTCGACGACAGCTTCTTCGCGCTGGGCGGTCACTCGCTGCTGGCCATCCGCCTGGTGGAGACCCTCCGCGGCCGCGGAGTGTCCGTCTCGGTCCGCGCGCTGTTCCAGACGCCGACCGTGGCGGGCCTGGCCGCGGTGGCCGGAACCGAGGAGATGGTGGTCCCCGAGAACGCCATCCCGGCGGACGCGCGGGAGATCACTCCGGAGATGCTGCCGCTGGTGGACCTGACCGCCGATGAGGTGGCGCGGATCGTCGCGACCGTCGAGGGCGGCGCCGCCAACATCGCGGACGTCTATCCGCTGGCCCCGCTCCAGGAGGGTCTGCTCTTCCACCACCTCCTCGCCGACGGCGGCGAAGACGCCTACGTCACGCCCACCGTCCTGGAGTTCGACTCCCGCGACCGCCTGGACGCCTTCACCGACGCGCTCCAGCAGGTCCTGAACCGGCACGACATCTACCGGACCGGGATCGTGTGGGAAGGCCTGCGCGAGCCGGTGCAGGTCGTGCGCCGCCGCGCCGTACTCCCCGTCGAGGAAGTGCGGCTGGACCCGGACGGCGGCGATGCGGTCGAGCAACTGCTCGCGGCCGGCGGCCTGTCCATGGACCTGGGCCGGGCACCGCTCATTGCCCTGCACATCACCACCGAGCCGGTCTCGGGCCGCTGGTGGGCCCTGGTGCGGGCGCACCACATGGTCCGCGACCACACCGGTATGGAGCTGCTGCTCGGCGAGGTGCGGACGCTGCTCGACGGGCGTGGTGCGGAGCTGCCCGAGCCGCTGCCGTTCCGCGACTTCGTGGCGCAGGCCCGGGCCGGTGTGGACAGCGGGGAGCACGAACG
>NZ_JBEORW010000129.1:0-5027 GCF_040302565.1 Streptomyces sp. NPDC097981 | reverse complement strand
GCCCTGCGGGGAGGCGGCCCGACGCGTACGCGACCAGCATCCGTGCATGTCCGCGAACCGCATCGGGTGTAGCGCTCTTCGAGGACCGGCTGATCCGTGCCTTTGCCGGTTCGACTCGGCTGCGGGTCGTGCGGGCCTTCCGGAGCCGGCAGGTCAGGCAGGTAGGGCCGTCCCTCGAACGGAGCTACGCCCTTCGTCCTCGGTGAGCAGATGTGGCGGTGCCGCGTCGGCCTCGAACGGGGCTTCCACGGTGCGCGGGCGGACGGCGGTGGTGCCGCCGAGGCGACCCGGAGAGCGAGGCCGTCCCCGGTGACGACACCACCCGGGAGCGCGGGGACCGGCCGGCAGCGCTCCTCGCCTCCTCGATGGCGCGCCGGCCGATCCTGTGCGACCTGCTCGGTTCGCAGACCAGCGTGCTGGAGCACAGCATCTGCGCAGAGAGGGCGATCCGGCACAAGCGCACCGCCCGGCAGGCTCTGCGGGCCCTGGTCCAACTTGTCACCCGGGGAGAATGTGTGCCGCAGGCGCAGCGGCTCGATGATCCGGTCCTGGACCTCCTCGCTCCACGGCCGTCCCGTCACCTTCTCGATGATCACGCCGGCGAGTATGTAGCCGGTGTTGGAGTAGGAGAAGCTGCGTCCGGACTCGCCGACGAGGACCGGCAGGTGGGGTACGTAGTCGGGCAGTGACAGCCACGATCACAACCGCTGCGCGGTGAGTACGAGGGACAAGCGCCTCGACCTGGCCTGCCCCCGCCCAACGTCACCAACGCACCCGTCTACACAGCGAGCGTGGGGTTCGGCGTGAGGATCCGTCGCAGGATGTCCTCGACCTCGGTGCGGGTAGGCGGCTGGCTGCCGGCCAGGCCGCGCAGGGTGAGCCCGTTCATCGCGGCGGTGACGGCCTGTGCCGTCAGCGGGTCGACGTAGGGCAGCAGGGCGTCGGTCGTGGCCTCCGTGTAGCGGTCCGCGAGCGGGCGCAGAGCGGGGCGTCGCAGGGCGGCCAGGTAGAGCTCCAACTCGACGACCTCGTAGGCGCGGTTCGGGCCGAAGACGCCCATCATGGCGTCGGTCAGCAGTACGACCAGCTGGTCAGTGCTCAGGCCTGGGCGCTGGTCCACCCACTCGCGCAGCATGGCGGCATAGCGCTCGTACGCGAGTGTGAGGGCGGCCTGGATGAGGTCGTCCTTGGCGGCGAAGTGGTAGGTGGTCGCACCCAGGGGCACGCCTGCCTCGTCGGCGACCGCCCGGTGGGTCAGGCCCTCGATGCCTGGGCCGCCGCCTACAACGACCAGGACTTCGACCGGTCCGGCGCCCTCTACACCCCTGATGTGCCCTATGCATGCGCAGCGTTCGGGCTCGCGTTCACCGGCCGCGACGCCTTCGTGGCTCACGTGAAGGAATACGCCGCCGCCGTGCCGGACCGGAGGATGACCGTTCGCCGGATCATCCCCAACGGGGAGGCCGTCGCCGCCGAGTTCGACTTCGCAGGCACCAGCTCCGGGGTACAGCCGGCCCTGCCCCCGAAGGGCGAACCGGTCCGCACCGGCTTCTGCACCGTCCTCGAACTGCACGACGGCCAGATCACCTCCCAGACCGACTACGTCGGCGGAGCCCGGTGACGAGCGGATACGGACACTCTCAGAAGGAGTCGGGGCATGGCGTATGACGAGGTACTGGCACAGCGGGTGCGGGAGCAGCTGGAGCCGCAGGGGGTGACCGCGAAGAAGATGTTCGGCGGGATCACCTTCCTGCTCCAGGGCAGTGCACTGGCCAACGTCTACGAGTAGGGCCTGATGGTGCGCGTCGGGCCCGCCGGGATGGACTAGGCCCTCGCCCGCCCGGGGACCAGGCAGCTGGTGTTCCGCGGCAAGGAACAGAACGGCTGGGTACTGCCGGCCGAGGAGACCCTGGACGACAACGTCCTGGACGACTGGCTGAAGTGGGCCATGAAGGTCACCGCGGAACTCCCACCCAAGTAACCCTCCAGCTGCAGTAGCCGACCACGGCGCAGGGGACGCTACCAGCGGCCCCCTACGCCGTCGTCGCAGGTTTCCGGCACGGTCTCGGGGCAATACCAAGCGGTATTCAGGCGCGGCGACCATCTGCTCGATTCGCGGTCGTCCCTTACCCTGGCCGCCGACGCCGACCCCGACCGCGCCACCCCGATGCCGCCGCGGGGGCAAGTGCAACGGCCCGCCCCGCCGGCGCGCGCTGTGTGACGAGCCCGCACGACGTCATCGCCGCCCGCATGAGCAGCGGTGCTCGCCGGGGCTCGGAACAACACGACACGTCGTCGTCACCACCATCGACGAGTCGCACAAGGGCTTGGACACGTTCGGCAACACCGTAAGCGCCCGCCCCCTCCCGGCCTACTACACCCTCGCGGCCATGACCGGGGCGTCGACGGGTGCCGCGACGGTGTCAAGCGGCCGGTACAGGAGAGCGAAGACGGAGTCCAGGCAGGCTGCAGCGCGGGCAGGGTCGGGGTCGACCTTGCGCATGATCTGCAGGCCTTGGACCAGGTTGAGCAGCAGCCGCGCACCCTCTCGCGGGGTGACGGCCGGAGCGAGTTCCCCGTCCCGCGCGGCCCGCTCCAACTGCGCCGTGAACGCTTCCTCGGCGTACCGGAGGTTCTGCCGGGCCAGCTTCGCGACCTCTTCGTCGTGCGGCAGCATCTCGGCGATGCTGTTGACGCTGAAGCACCCGGCGCTGCCGGAGGCCGCGTCAGCGGCGAGGAGCCGGCCCAGGACGTCCCGCAGCCGGGCGAGCGCCGGCCCCTTGTCGTCGAGCGCGGTGCCGAGCAGCCGGGTCTGGTGGTCCAGGTAGCGGCCGAGGGCCCGGATGAACAGCTGGTGCTTGTCCCCGAACGCCGCGTAGATCGATCCGCGGCCCAGCCCCAGCTCTGCCACGAGGTCGCTCATCGCGGTCGCCTCGTAGCCCTTGCGCCAGAACAGGATCATCGCCCGGTCCAGGATCGCTTCTTCGTCGAACGTGCGTGGTCTCGCCATGCACCCACGGTAGCGAAGGTCGGCGGCAGGGGCAGCATGTATTTGACTGGTCGTTCCAGAATGGGCTACGTTATGGAACGAGCGGTCCGGAACTCCCGAGGCGGAGCCGGGCCCACCCGTGAGAGAGACCCGTCAGGAGCGAGCGTCGTGAAGGTCGAGATCTATTCGGACCTGGTGTGCCCGTGGTGCTACATCGGCAAGCGCCGTTTCGAGAAGGCCCTGGCCGCCTTCCCGGAGGCGGCGGGCGTCGACGTCGTCTACCGGCCGTTCCAGCTCAACCCCGCGGCCCCCGAGACGGTCGAGCCCTCCGCGCACGTCTACGAGCGCAAGTTCGGTCGCCCCGCCGCGACCATCTTCGGCCCGCTGACCAGCGCCGCGGCCGCCGAGGGCATCACGTTCCGGATGGACGACGCCCTGGCCACCAACACCTTCCAGGCGCACCGGCTGCTCTGGTTCGCCCGGCGGCACGGACGCCAGGCAGAGGTGAAGGAGCGCCTGCTGGCGCACTACTTCACCGACGGCGGAAACCTCGGCGACCGCGAGGCACTCGCCGGGCTCGCCGAGGCGGCCGGCCTCGACCGCGCCGAGGCGCTGGCCTTCCTCGCCTCGTCCGAGGGAGCCGACGAAGTCCGTGCGGAACTTGCCGAAGCCGCCGCTCTCGGCGTCACGGCGGTCCCCACCTTCGTCATCGACGGCACTTTGGTGCTCCAGGGCGCACAGAGCCCCGAGGTCCTGCTCGAAGCCCTGGAGAGGGCCGCCGCAGGCGACCGGAGCCCCGCCGCCACCGCCTGATCCCACCGCACGCCGGCACACCAGTACGCCGGTGCGCGCACCACCCCCGCGCATCGCACGCAGCCCGGCTGTTCGGCAGCCCGGCACAGACTTGATCAAGGAGCTTCCCATGAAGGCAGCAGTCATCAACCAGTACGGCCAGGTCCGCGACGTGGTGCGGGTCACCGACGTGCCCGTACCCGCCGTCGGCCCCCGCGACGTGCTCATCGAGGTCCGCGCGGCCGGGGTCAATCCGGTGGACCACCTGATCGTCAAGGGCTTCCTGAGCGCGGGCGAGCCGACCCGGCCGCTGGTCATCGGCAACGAGCTCGCCGGTGTGGTGAGCGAGGTCGGCGGCGAGGTCACCCGCTTCGCGGTGGGCGACGAGGTCTTCTCCCGCGTCGACCCCCGCGTAGGCGGCGCCTTCGCCGAATACGTTGCCGTGGACCAGTCGCTGGTCGCCGCCAAGCCGTCGCGCCTGACTTTCGAGGAGGCCGCCTCGCTGCCCCTGGTCGCGCTTACCGCGCTGCAGGCCCTGACCGAGCAGGCCGACGTACGGGCCGGGACCCGCGTACTCATCCATGGCGCCGCCGGCGGCGTGGGCTCCGCCGCCGTCCAGATCGCCAAGCAGCTCGGCGCCGAGGTCGTGGCCACCGCGGGCGCCGGCAGCGTGGAACTGGTCCGCGAGCTCGGCGCCGACCGAGTGATCGACTACCGGGCCGAGAAGTTCGACGAGGTCGCCTCCGACGTCGACGTCGTCCTGGACACCATCGGCGGCGAGACCCAGGATCGGTCGTTCGGCGTACTCAAGGCCGGCGGCACGCTGGTCTCGATCGTCGCCATCGAGGACGCCGAGGCCAAGAAGGCCCAATGGAACGTCGAGGCCCGCAGCTTCTTCATGCGCCCGCACGGCGAGCAGCTGGCCCACCTCGCCGACCTGGTGGAGTCCGGGCAGCTCCGGCCGATCGTCGAGACGGTCTTCCCGCTCGACGAGGCCTCCGAGGCCCTGCAGAAGGTGGAGCGGGGCGGCGCCCGCGGCAAGACCGTCATCGGAGTCCGCGCCTGACCGCGCCCCCGCTCGCGGAGGCCGCCGACCGCCCCACGGTCAGCGGCCTCCGCGTTGCACTGCCTGCCGCCCTTGCGAGGCGCTCAGTGGACGTTAAGTCCGTTTCTGGTAGCGGCCTCGTTCGGGTTGGGTGAGGAAGCCTTGGCGGGTGAGGCGTCCGAGGCGGCTGCGGGTGATGTT
>NZ_JBEORW010000128.1:0-5028 GCF_040302565.1 Streptomyces sp. NPDC097981 | reverse complement strand
CGCGCCACCTGAGCCTCGAACAACCCACCCAGCGACCCCACCGGCAACTCAACCGCCGTGTCATTCCACCCCGACACCAGCTCATGCCGCTCAGCAGCACTGAGCACGTCCACCGCACCCAGCCGGAGTTCCGGCTCCGCGGCCACCGCGCCCAGCACCCGAACCAGGCCCTCGATCAGACGTTCCACCGACGCCACGTCGAACAGGTCCGCCGCCGCGACCACCGCGCCACGCAGACCCGCCGGCACACCGCCGGGCCCGAAGGACTCGCCGACACTGAACTCGAGGTCGAACTTGGCGGCGGACGTACCCGCCGAGACCCTGCTCGTCGGCTCAGCACCCGACAGGTCCAGGGCCGCCTCCGCGTTGTTCTGGAGGGTGAGCATCACCTGGAACAGCGGGTGACGGACCAGGGAGCGCGTCGGGGCGAGTTCCTCGACCAGCCGCTCGAACGGCACGTCCTGATGGGCGAACGCGCTGATGCCCGACTTCCGGACGCGGGACAGCAGTTCGCGGAACGTCGGGTCCCCCGACAGGTCCGTGCGCATGACCAGGGTGTTGACGAACAGCCCCACCATGTTGTCGAGGGCTTCGTCGGTGCGCCCCGCGACCGCGGCGCCGATGGGGATGTCCGTCCCCGCACCGAACCGCGACAGCAGCACCGCCAGGGCGGCCTGGAGGACCATGAAGGTCGTGGCGCCTTCGGCCCGGGCCAGCTCCGCGAGTCGGCCGTGAACCTCCGCCGGGATGTTCAGCGACACGGTGTGGCCCTGATAGCTGGCGACCGTGGGGCGCGCGTGGTCGAAGGGCAGCGCCAGTTCCTCGGGGATCCCGGCCAGCGCTTCGCGCCAGTAGGCCATCTGCTGGGAGACGACGCTGTCCGGGTCCTGGTCGTCGCCGAGCAGTTCGCGCTGCCACATCGCATAGTCCGCGTACTGCACCGGCAGCGGCTCCCACTCGGGCGCCCGCCCCTCCTGGCGCGCGGCGTACGCGGCGGAGACGTCACGGGCCAGCGGTCCCATCGACCAGCCGTCGGCGGCGATGTGATGGACCACCACGAGGAGCACGTGGTCGTCGGGCGCCACCGTGAACAGCCAGGCCCGGATGGGCACTTCGGAGGACAGGTCGAAGGCGTGGCTCGCCGTCTCGGCCACCGCGGCGTGCACGTTGACCGCGCCCGGCGTCGTGGACAGGTCCACGACGTCGAGCTTCCAGGTGAGGTCCGCGAGTTCCAGCACCCGCTGGTGCGGCTCACCGCCGGCGACGGTGAACACGGTGCGCAGGACCTCGTGCCGGTCCATCACGTCGCGCAGGGCGGCGTTCAGTGCCCCGCTGTCCACCTGGCCGGACAGCCGCATGGCCATGGGGATGTTGTAGGTCGGGCCGGGGCCCTCGAGCTGCTCGACGAACCACAGACGGCGCTGGGCGAATGACAACGGAAACATCAGGAATCCCCCTGGGTACGCGTACGCATGGGCCGCAACGCCGGCCGCTTTGCTGACTTCTTCTTTCCGAGCTGCTGTGCGAGACCCGCGACCGTCGGCGCTTCGAACAGCGTCCCGATCCCGACCTCCACGCCCAGCGCCACCCGGATCCGGCTCACCAGCCGTACGGCAAGGAGCGAGTGCCCGCCGAGGGCGAAGAAGTCGTCGTCCACACCGACCTTATCCAGCCCCAGCACCTGGGCGAACGCTCCACACAGGGCCTCTTCCTCGGGGGTCGACGGACCCCGGCCGGATCCCGCCGTGACGGCGTATTCCGGTGTCGGCAGCGCCTTGCGGTCCAGCTTTCCGTTCACGGTCAACGGCAGGTCGTCCATGACCACGACGGCTGCCGGGACCATGTACCCGGGCAGGCGTTCGGTCGCGAACTGCCGGACGGTTCCGGCAAGTCCGTCACCCGCGGCCGGCTCCCCGGCGTCCACTGCGTCCACTGCGTCCACGGGGACGACGTAGGCGACGAGCCGCTTGTCACCGGGTGTGTCCTCACGGACGACGACCGCGGCCTGGGCGAGCTGCGGGCACGCGGCCAGTACGGCCTCGATCTCGCCGGTCTCGATCCGGAAGCCCCGGACCTTGACCTGATCGTCAGCGCGGCCGACGAACTCCAGGTTCCCCTCCGCGTCCCACCGGACCACGTCGCCGGTGCGGTACATCCGCTCGCCCGCGTCGGCGTACGGGGAGGCCACGAACCGGTCCGAGGTCAGCCCGGGACGGTTCAGATAGCCCCGCGCCAGGCCGGCGCCGACCACGTACAGCTCACCCGGCACCCCGACGGGTACGGGCTTGAGCTTCCCGTCCAGGACGTACAGCCGCAGATCGGGGATCTGGCGGCCGATGGCGCTCGGGGCTCCGTCGGTGGCCGCGGCCTCGTCCAGTGCCGCGTAGGTGACGTGCACGGTGGTCTCGGTGATCCCGTACATGTTCACCAGCACCGGCGCGTCCTGCGGGTGGCGGGAGTACCACTCCCGCAGCCGGGCCGGGTCCAGGGCCTCGCCACCGAACACCACTGTGCGCAGGGTTAGTTCCTGTCCCAGCTCCGGCTCCTGCGCCTCCGCCTGCATCAGCTGGTAGAAGGCGGACGGCGTCTGGTTGAGCACCGTCACCCGTTCGCGGACGAGCAGCCGCAGGAAGTCCTGCGGGGAGCGCGACACCTCGAACGGGACGACGACAAGGCGGCCGCCGTGCAGCAGGGCGCCCCACAGTTCCCAGACCGAGAAGTCGAAGGCGAAGGAGTGGAACCAAGTCCACACGTCCTCGGCTCCGAACTCGAACCAGTTCCGTGTCGCACCGAAGAGGCGCGCCACGTTGGCATGGGTGACGACCACGCCCTTGGGCTGTCCGGTCGACCCCGAGGTGTAGATCACGTACGCGGGGTGGGAGGCCAGCAGGCTGCCCGCCCGGTCCGCGTCCGTCAGCCGTGCGGCGTCCAGGCCGTCCAGCTCACCGGCCACGGCCGGGTCGTCCAGGGCGACCACCGCGAGGACGCGCGCGTCCTCGGGGCCGAGCAGCCGGTCGCGGGTCTCGCGGTCCGTGACCACGGTCACGGGGGTCGCGTCGCCCAGGACGAAGGCGATGCGCTCGGCCGGGTAGCTCGGGTCGATCGGCAGGTAGGCGCCGCCCGCCTTCACCACGGCGAGGAGGGAGACCACCAGGTCCACCGACCGGTCGAGGCATACGGCGACCAGGGACTCCGGTGCGACGCCCCGGGACACGAGCAGTCGCGCCAGCCGGTTCGACCGGGCGTCCAGCTCGGCGTACGTCAGCCGCGTGTCGCCGAACTGGACGGCCACAGCGTCCGGGGTCCGCTTCGCCTGCGCGTCGAACAGCGCGGGCAGCGAGTCCACGGGCACCTGCTCGGTGCCGTCGTTCCAGTCCACCAGCATCCGGTGGCGCTCGGCCTCGCCGAGTACGTCGACCGAGCTCAGCGGCTGGTCGGGGGCGCCGTCCAGGGCTTCCTCGATCGCCGTGACCAGGTTGTCCGTGGCCGTGGCGACCAGGGCCGCGACGGCCTCGGCGTCCACCGAGGCGACCGCGTCGACGGCCAGGCCGATCTCCGTGCCGTCGTCGTCGACCGACACCGACAGCGGGTAGTTGGTCCGCTCGCGGGAGAAGACCGTCCGGATCCCTTCGAGAGCGGAACCGGCTCCCTCGCCCTCACCAGGACCGGAGTTGTGCCGGTAGTTGAAGAGCGAGGAGAAGAGAGGGGTGTCCCCCTGTACGCCGCTGGCCTGCTGGGCCAGGGCGAGCGGAGCGTGCTCGTGCTCCAGCAGACCGGCCAGCTGGTCGCGCATCGCGGACACCGCCGCCAGCGCGCCCAGTTCGTCCATCCGCACCCGGACGGGCAGCGTGTTGATGAACGGACCCGCCACCCGGTCGGATCCGGCGCCGGCGTTCATCCGGCCGAACAGGACGGTGCCGAAGACCACGTCCTCGCGGCCGCTGACCGCGGCCAGCACCCGCGCCCACGCCACGTGCATCACCGTCGCCGGGCTCGAACCGAGCCGCCGGGCGACGTCCCGCAGCCGCCCGGAGACGCCCTCCTCCAGCTGACCCAGCGCTCGCGCCACGTCCGAACCGACACCGCGCACGTCCACCAGCCCGTACGGGGCGGTGGGCTCGTCGACATCGCCCAGCAGCTCGGCGAAGAACCGTTCGTGCTCCCCGCTGTCCACACCGGCCCGGGCCTGCGCCACGAAGTCGCGGAACGGCAGCGGCTCGGGCAGCTCCGCACCACGCCCGTCGAGGAACGCCTGGACGTCGCCGAGGATCACCTCCATCGCGGTGTGGTCCTGGACCATGTGGTGCATGCGCAGCAGCACCAGCCAGCGGCCGTCGGCCGCTGCCGCCAGGTGCATGTGGATCAGCGGCGCCCGCCTCAGGTCCATGGACAGGCCGACCCGGGCCACCAGCTCACCCGCGGGATCCGTGGCGAGGGGGTCCAGCTGGACCTCCTCGACCGGGAGGACGGCGTGTCGCCACACCACCTGCACCGGCTCGCGCAGGCCTTCCCACACGATCCCGGTCCGGTAGATGTCGTGCCGGTCCACGACCTGCTGCAGCGCCTCCGTGAAGGCGTCCAGCCGCTCGCGGGAGTCGAACTCCACGACCCTCGGGGTGACGTAGGCGTCCTCGCCGCCGTCGGCGAGGAGGTGGTGGAAGAGCAGACCCTCCTGGAGCGGGGCCAGCGGGTAGACGTCCGCGATGTTGGCGGCGCCGCCCTCGACGGTCGCGACGATCCGCGCCACCTCATCGGCGGTCAGGTCCACCAGCGGCAGCATCTCCGGGGTGATCTCCCGCGCACCCTCGGGGATGGCGTTCGCCGGTACGTCGACCTGCTCGGCCCCGGCCACCGCGGCCAGGCCCGCCACGCTCGGCGTCTGGAACAGCGCCCGTACGGACACGGACACGCCGTGGCCGCGCAGCCATTCCACCAGCCGGACGGCGAGGAGGGAGTGGCCGCCCAGGGCGAAGAAGTCGTCGTCGACGCCCACGCTCTCCACGCCCAGGACCTCAGCGAAGGCAGCGC
>NZ_JBEORW010000127.1:0-3201 GCF_040302565.1 Streptomyces sp. NPDC097981 | reverse complement strand
GACGGGTGGCTGGTCGTTGTTTGAGAACTACACAGTGGACGCGAGCATCTGTGGCCAAGTTTTTAAGGGCGCACGGTGGATGCCTTGGCACCAGGAACCGATGAAGGACGTGAGAGGCCGCGATAGGCCCCGGGGAGCTGCCAACTGAGCTTTGATCCGGGGGTGTCCGAATGGGGAAACCCGGCAGTCGTCATGGGCTGTCACCCACTGCTGAACACATAGGCAGTGTGGAGGGAACGAGGGGAAGTGAAACATCTCAGTACCCTCAGGAAGAGAAAACAACCGTGATTCCGGGAGTAGTGGCGAGCGAAACCGGATGAGGCCAAACCGTATGCGTGTGATACCCGGCAGGGGTTGCGCATGCGGGGTTGTGGGAATGAGCTTGACCGGTCTGCCGGCCGGTCGGCGAGTCAGAAACCGTTGGTGTAGTCGAAGGACATGCGAAAGGTCCGGCGTAGAGGGTAAGACCCCCGTAGACGAAACATCAGCGGCTTGCTTGCTCATCTCCCAAGTAGCACGGGGCCCGAGAAATCCCGTGTGAATCTGGCGGGACCACCCGCTAAGCCTAAATATTCCCTGGTGACCGATAGCGGATAGTACCGTGAGGGAATGGTGAAAAGTACCGCGGGAGCGGAGTGAAATAGTACCTGAAACCGTGTGCCTACAAGCCGTGGGAGCGTCGGACGTACTTGTACGTCTCGTGACTGCGTGCCTTTTGAAGAATGAGCCTGCGAGTTAGCGGTGTGTAGCGAGGTTAACCCGTGTGGGGAAGCCGTAGCGAAAGCGAGTCCGAATAGGGCGATTGAGTTGCACGCTCTAGACCCGAAGCGGAGTGATCTAGCCATGGGCAGGTTGAAGCGGAGGTAAGACTTCGTGGAGGACCGAACCCACCAGGGTTGAAAACCTGGGGGATGACCTGTGGTTAGGGGTGAAAGGCCAATCAAACTCCGTGATAGCTGGTTCTCCCCGAAATGCATTTAGGTGCAGCGTCGTGTGTTTCTTGCCGGAGGTAGAGCACTGGATAGGCGATGGGCCCTACCGGGTTACTGACCTTAGCCAAACTCCGAATGCCGGTAAGTGAGAGCACGGCAGTGAGACTGTGGGGGATAAGCTCCATGGTCGAGAGGGAAACAGCCCAGAGCATCGACTAAGGCCCCTAAGCGTACGCTAAGTGGGAAAGGATGTGGAGTCGCAGAGACAACCAGGAGGTTGGCTTAGAAGCAGCCACCCTTGAAAGAGTGCGTAATAGCTCACTGGTCAAGTGATTCCGCGCCGACAATGTAGCGGGGCTCAAGCGTACCGCCGAAGTCGTGTCATTGCAGCAATACTCCCAACGGAGGCTGTGATGGGTAGGGGAGCGTCGTGTGCCGGGTGAAGCAGCAGCGGAAGCTAGTTGTGGACGGTTCACGAGTGAGAATGCAGGCATGAGTAGCGATACACACGTGAGAAACGTGTGCGCCGATTGACTAAGGGTTCCTGGGTCAAGCTGATCTGCCCAGGGTAAGTCGGGACCTAAGGCGAGGCCGACAGGCGTAGTCGATGGACAACCGGTTGATATTCCGGTACCCGCTTTGAAACGCCCAATATCGAATCAGGCGATGCTAAGTCCGTGAAGCCGTTCCGGACCCTTCGGGGAAAGGAAAGTGGTGGAGCCGACGAACCAGACTTGTAGTAGGTAAGCGATGGGGTGACGCAGGAAGGTAGTCCAGCCCGGGCGGTGGTTGTCCCGGGGTAAGGGTGTAGGCCGAGGGGTAGGCAAATCCGTCCCTCATATAAGGCTGAGACCTGATGCCGAGCCGATTGTGGTGAAGTGGATGATCCTATGCTGTCGAGAAAAGCCTCTAGCGAGTTTCATGGCGGCCCGTACCCTAAACCGACTCAGGTGGTCAGGTAGAGAATACCGAGGCGTTCGGGTGAACTATGGTTAAGGAACTCGGCAAAATGCCCCCGTAACTTCGGGAGAAGGGGGGCCATCACTGGTGATCGGACTTGCTCCGTGAGCTGGGGGTGGCCGCAGAGACCAGCGAGAAGCGACTGTTTACTAAAAACACAGGTCCGTGCGAAGCCGTAAGGCGATGTATACGGACTGACGCCTGCCCGGTGCTGGAACGTTAAGGGGACCGGTTAGTGACCTTTCGGGGTTGCGAAGCTGAGAACTTAAGCGCCAGTAAACGGCGGTGGTAACTATAACCATCCTAAGGTAGCGAAATTCCTTGTCGGGTAAGTTCCGACCTGCACGAATGGCGTAACGACTTCTCGACTGTCTCAACCATAGGCCCGGTGAAATTGCACTACGAGTAAAGATGCTCGTTTCGCGCAGCAGGACGGAAAGACCCCGGGACCTTTACTACAGTTTGATATTGGTGTTCGGTTCGGCTTGTGTAGGATAGGTGGGAGACTTTGAAACCCCAACGCCAGTTGGGGTGGAGTCGCCGTTGAAATACCACTCTGGTCGTGCTGGATGTCTAACCTCGGTCCGTGATCCGGATCAGGGACAGTGTCTGATGGGTAGTTTAACTGGGGCGGTTGCCTCCCAAAGGGTAACGGAGGCGCCCAAAGGTTCCCTCAGCCTGGTTGGCAATCAGGTGTTGAGTGTAAGTGCACAAGGGAGCTTGACTGTGAGACCGACGGGTCGAGCAGGGACGAAAGTCGGGACTAGTGATCCGGCGGTGGCTTGTGGAAGCGCCGTCGCTCAACGGATAAAAGGTACCCCGGGGATAACAGGCTGATCTTCCCCAAGAGTCCATATCGACGGGATGGTTTGGCACCTCGATGTCGGCTCGTCGCATCCTGGGGCTGGAGTCGGTCCCAAGGGTTGGGCTGTTCGCCCATTAAAGCGGTACGCGAGCTGGGTTTAGAACGTCGTGAGACAGTTCGGTCCCTATCCGCTGTGCGCGTAGGAATATTGAGAAGGGCTGTCCCTAGTACGAGAGGACCGGGACGGACGAACCTCTGGTGTGCCAGTTGTCCTGCCAAGGGCATGGCTGGTTGGCTACGTTCGGGAGGGATAACCGCTGAAAGCATCTAAGCGGGAAGCCTGCTTCAAGATGAGTATTCCCACCTCCTTGAGAGGGTAAGGCTCCCAGTAGACGACTGGGTTGATAGGCCAGATGTGGAAGCCCGGTAACGGGTGGAGCTGACTGGTACTAATAGGCCGAGGGCTTGTCCTCAGTTGCTCGCGTCCACTGTGTTAGTTCTGAA
>NZ_JBEORW010000126.1:0-5308 GCF_040302565.1 Streptomyces sp. NPDC097981 | reverse complement strand
AGCGCATTCGTACGCCTCACGACCCTGCCCCGGCCGGCCACCTGAAGCATGACAGCGCCCCTGCCCGCCCACGACCCGAGGAACCCTGGAGCACCACCCGCGCGTCGGGCCTCGGCCATGCCCGCCGACGAGAAGCAACCGAACCACCACTGCACACCAGCTCAGCCACTCGAAGCGAAACAGGGAGGTTAGCCTGCTGAGTCACACGCGGTTCACCGCTGGCGCACCCAGCTGAGCGCCGTACCTGGCCAGACTGGCCAGGTACGGCGCTCAGTCACACCTGTGTGGTCGGGTAGCCGAATCACACCCTGGCTGGTCAGGGCATCTCGTCGATGGACCGAGGCTCGGACGCAGGCGCTACAGCGATTCACGGCACCTGCAGGCAGGGCCACTTATCTCGCGACCGGAACCCTCCGGGTTCCACTCCAGGCATTGTGGTCCGGGCATCCGGTTCAGGGATCAGAGCAGCGGAAATTCACGAGCGAATGCCCGCCCAAGTGACACTTACTGACTTCAGCTTGTTGGGGTGAATCGTTGCGAAGTCCCTGATGGGTGTGGATGGGTGCCTGTATTCGTGGTGTGTGAGATATGCGGATGGGGGCGGGCTGACTCCTGCGGGGCGTCGGCGTCGGGAGACTGTACGGATGCAAGCGGCCGAACTGTTCGAGCAGCAGATCGCAGTGCCGGAAGTCGCACGTAGGCTGCGGGTGAGCGTGAAGTCGGCTTATCAATGGCATCAGTTGTGGCGGGATGGTGGGGTTGGGGCTCTGGCTTCCCAGGGGCCGAGCGGGTCACGGTGCCGTCTGTCGCCGCGGTGCCTCGAAAAGCTGGCGGGGTTCCTGGAGGAAGGTCCGGCCGCGCATGGTTGGGTAGAGGACCAGGTGTGGACCGCATCAAGGGTGGCGACCTTGATCGGCAGGAAGTTCCACGTCTCCTACAGCGTCTCGGGTGCCACCCGGTTGATGCACCGCCTCGGCTTCAGCCCACAAGTCCCTGCCCGGCGGGTCGCTGAGCGCGATGAGCAGGCCGTGACCGCGTGGAAGGTGGCGACCTGGGCGGAGGTAAAAGGGTCCGGGCGGCCTGCGGGGGCTACGTCTGCTTCGAGGACGAAGCCGGCTTCACCCGACGGCCGCCCCGGGGCCGGACCTGGGGCCGACGGGGCCGCACCCCGGTCGTGACGGTCAGCGGCCGGCGTTCGGGACGGCTGTCGGTGGCCGGGCTGATCGCGATGCGGCCGGGTTCCAGAACCCGGCTGTGTCACCGCCTACGGACCCACCCTGCCGGCAAGTGAACACGTCGCAGCATGAGCGAGCGGGACTTCATCGCACTCATCGACGGAACCCATCACCTGGTCAGAGCGCCAATCGTGCTGGTCTGGGACCGCCTGAACACCCACGTCTCCCGCAGGATGCGGGACCTCGCCGCCGAGCGCGAGTGGCTGACAGTCTTCCTGCTGCCAGCCTACTCACCCGACCTGAACCCCGTCGAAGGCGTATGGGCACACGTCAAACGCAGCCTCGCCAACCTCGCCGTCATGGCCCTCGACCGACTCGAAGCCCTAGTCCGCAACCGGCTCAAACGTCTTCAATACCGGCCTCACACCCTCGACGGCTTTATAGCCGGCACCGGCCTCACCCTCGACACCCCAGCCTCACCTTGAAACGCCGAAGTCAGTAATCCAGGTTCACCTATCCATGCAAATATGGACAACTTGAACAAACTGTCCCTCGTCCATCATCTGCGACCGGCGCGTCTACCCGCCGCCGTTGGCGGCCCATGCGAGGCCATCGAAGTAACCGTTCTCCTCGGCGATGCGGAGTTCCACCGCGTCAGGGACAGCACCCTGGGCCGTGAACTGCTCGATCAGGGCGGAGCCTGTCCCGCCCTCGCGCTGACAGGGTCGGAGTGTCGTGCGCCCGCGATGCCGGACTCAGGCGTGAACGAAGTCCCCTCGAGGTGTGGGAGCTGCGGTGGACGTGTCTGCTGTCTCGGCCGAAACTCCGGGACCGCCCACGGGCGGCGGTTTGAGGGAGCGGATCCGCCGGTACGCAGCCGCGCGGATCATCCGCCCTGGTCTCGCGAGAGCGCCCTACGACAAGGCGATCGTCCTCGCCTGTGTGAGCCTGGCCAGCGGCTGTGTGGCCGCCGCACGCCGCTGTGGGCAGGACTGTCACACGACCCCAATCCATTGCCTTCCATCCTTCACTTCGGTGCCGAGGCCACGGAGCAGCTGACCGCACCGCCGTCGGCTGTCAGCTTGGACCTCCTCAGCAACTTCCTCTACATCTCCTTGCGCCCCGTGATGGATGAGCTGGGCGGCGATGGTACGCAGGATGACCGACTCACCGCCGCCGGTGCCAGCGTTGACCAGGACGTGCGGGGACTCGGCGTCGAGGTCGACGGACACCACTTTGTCGCCGCGCTCAAGGCCGATCAGCAGGGCCGACTCCGGGACGCCTTCGACCAGAGCCCGGATACGGGGATCGGAGAACACCACCTTGGACGGCGGACGCTGGCCCTTGCGGGCCAGGACGAACGGCTTTCGGCCTTTGCGGGTCCAGGAGAACGAGACGCCCTCCAAGGCGAGTTTTGTGTCATAGCCTCCATGACCGCGCTCTCGTTGAAGCCGAGAGCGACCGGGAGGTCTACGCGGATCACGGCATCGTCGTCGCTGAAGTTCTTCGGGATGTGGAGGTAGGAGCGCGGGTCGGTGTGCGGGGAGATTCCCAGCGGTCCGACCAGAGCCAGGTGCAGGGGCTCCACCCACTCCTTGAAGAGCTCGGCCTGACCACGGTTGCGAATGCCGTGCACGATCCCGCCTGCGGCGGCGAGGGTGAAGGCGCCGACTCCACCATAGGGGAGGACCTCCAGGGTCTGCTCGGGCAGGCGCCAGTAGGTGTAGCCGCCCCCGCCCAGCGTGCCGAGGCCCCCAAGCCTGATGAGCGAGCGCTGCGCGTACGGCAGGTAGGCCACTTACCGACCCGTCCCTCTACGCCGTCCAGGACCCGGCCGCCCTTGCGCAGGAAGCCGGCGTCCGTACGCCGGATCCCGTCCATCTCCAGTCCCGAGAGAAAGCGGCCAAGCGCCTTCGCGGAAGTCTCGACCATCTCCTCCAGCTGCCGGTCGAAATTGCTGCTTCCCATCCCTACCGTCCTTCGCTGCGCGTGCCCCGCTATGAGATCGGGGTCCGATCCGCGTCGGACTGTAGGCGGGCTTCCCCGTGGATGAGGAAGACGAATCGGCGGCCCGACTCAGATCGCCGATGAGTCGAGGTCGGGGGACGGTCACGACGGGCGTGATCCGGCCGGGGGCGCTCCGAGGTTCTGGGTGCGGGTGCCGTCCTTGGCGTCGTACGCGTAGATGGGCATGTCACGGGTGGCCTTTCCGGCCAGTACGTACACGGTGTCCGGGTCCGCTCCGAGGAAGCGGGGCGTGGTGACGATGTCGACGGGCCGGGTCCACCTGGTGGCACCGGTCTCAAGATCTAGGGCGACGATCTGGGTGGGTGCGGTGTCACTGACGGGGTCGCCCGCGAGAAGGTATGCCGTGGATCCGTTGAAGGCGGTGTCGAAGCGCGAGGCGCTGGTTTCCCTGAGCTGGATCTCGCCCGCGCTGGAGGCGAGCGGGATACGCCGGGCCACGCTGCCGTCCCGTGCGAAGGTGACCAACTCGGGCTTGGTCGTCTTGTCGAATGCGCGGGGTTGCACGATGGCGGCCATGGGCCCGGCACCGACCAGGTCGACGTGCCCCCGGAGGGCACGGGCATGGGTACGGGCTCGGCGGACACTTCGCGGCCTGAGTTGTCGAGGGTGGCCACCCAGTACCTCCACATCTCTGGGCCGCCCTCCATTCCGATCATCACCATGATCCGGTCGTGGTGGGCGGTCATGTCCCAGTTGAGGACGTACCGGTTGGCGGGGACGCCGGCGTTGCGCCAGGTCCACGCTTCGGCGTCGTCCGTGCGCAGGCCGACGATGGTGTTCGGAGTCATGACGGGTGAGCGGTTTGCCGCCCAGGGGTGCCCCATTGATCTGCTTGGTCCAGACGGTCTTGCTGCCGTTGCGAGTGTCGATCAGGGATATCCGGTCGCAGCTGGCCTTGTAGTGGAGCGGGTCGCCCTTGACCCAGGCGACGGCGCCGAGTCCGCTGGCGGTGACGCTTTCGGTCATCCCGCAGGGGTGCATGTCCGGGTCGGGCGGTGTGAACCGTTCCGGGTTCGGTAGGGACTCGATCGTTTGAGAGGATCGAGTCATGGCACGTCCTTCCCAGTACCCGCTTGAGCTGCGCCGTCGTGCGGTGCGCATGGTCGCCGAGGTGCGGCCCGACTACGACACCGAGTGGGCCGCGATGAAAGCGGTCGCCTCCAAGCTCGGCATCGGCACGACCGAGACGCTGCGCAAGTGGGTCCGCCAGGACGAGATCGATGCCGGCGCCCGGCCGGGGACGACGACGGAGGAGTCCTCGCAGATCAAGGCGATGAAGAAGGAGATCGCCGAGCTGAAGCGGGCCAACGAGATCCTGAAGGCGGCGGCGAGTTTCTTCGCGGCCGAGCTCGACCGGCCACACGCTGGCCGAGCACCTGGAGAAGGCCGGCATCGCCGCCTCGATCGGATCGGTCGGAGACGCGTACGACAACGCGCTGATGGAGTCCACGATCGGCCTCTTCAAGACCGAGGTGATCAAGCCGCAGCGGCCCTGGCGATCCCTCGCCCAGGTCGAGCTGGCCACCGCCGAATGGACCGACTGGTACAACCACACCCGGCTCCACGGTGAGATAGGGCACATTCCACCCGCCGAATACGAAGCCAACCACTACCTGAGCACCACGAAACCCCAGGTCACAACCAACATCTGAGATCTCTGCTGAAGTTCCCCCTTTGATCTGGACAGCGGGTGGTTACGCTGCGGGGGTGAGGTCGCGGGTCGTCAGGGCTCTGGTTTCGAGTGGGGTGACGTAGCCGTACACGGGGTGCTTGCGCAGGCGGGTGCGGTTGTATTCGACCTCGATGAAGCGGAAGACATCGGCGCGGGCGGCTTCGTGGGACTCCCAGACGGTGGTACCGATCTCCGCTTTCAGCAATCCGGAAAAGCTCTCGGCTGCGGCATTATCGTAACATGAGCCCGTTCTGACCATACTCTGCCTCAGGTTCAACTCCCGTATCAGCGTGCGGTATTCGCCTGATGTGTATTCCGATCCGCGGTCCGAGTGGGCGATGCAGCCCGGCTTGAGGGTGCTGCGACCGACGGCCATTTTCAGGGCATCGGCGACGAGCTCGGCACGGTGGTGGTCGGCCATCGCGTACCCGAT
>NZ_JBEORW010000125.1:0-5419 GCF_040302565.1 Streptomyces sp. NPDC097981 | reverse complement strand
AACGCCCTCGGCCTCACCGTCCGCTTCGAACCCATCGAAGCAGCATGACACTGACCGCCCGGAGGCCAGTCAGACGTTTATTTTCGGACCAGACGTTTATTTTCGGACCAGTCCCTTGCGAGGAGGCACAGCGGACCGCCCGCACCTCGGGCTTTGTGTACCGGGGCCCGGCGTGTGCTAAGAAATGGGCTCCTCGAAGCCGACCGGGCCTGTGTTTGGGGACGGGGCGCGCGACGCGCGCAGGCTTCGCCGGATGGGCAGAGGGTGGCGGGATGTATCGATCCGTGGTCTTCGTGCATGGCACGGGAGTGCGCGCGAAGAAGTTCTCCGAGACGCTGAAGACCATCAAGGGCAAGTTACAAGGTCGGGCCCCGGACCTGGACGTCCGGGGCGTGTATTGGGGAGACTCGCACGGCGTCCGGCTGAATCTCGGCGGGTTGTCGATCCCCGACTACCACCGTACACACGGGGGCGAGAAGGAAGACGCAGAGGACGCGCGACTGGGTCACTGGGCCGTCCTTTACTTGGACCCGTGGTATGATCTGCGGCTTCTGCGCCTCGCCCCCGACGCCACGGCCCGCGACGAGCGGGCGTTCCTGGCAACCGTCAATGGGTATCAGCCGAGGCCGCAGACGGCAGCGGCCCTGCGCGATGCCGGATTCGACTCCTACTTCGACCTGGCCCTCGCCGACCTGCGCCGCACCCCGGAACTCCGTGCGGCCGCCAAGACCGTGGACCGGTCCGGTGTCCAACACCGTGCCGCCGTCGCCACTGCGCTGGTCGCCCACACGCTCGCGGCCGCCGAGCGCGACGGCCGGACGACCCCGGTCGGACATGTTCGCGACACCCTGCACTCCCACGTAGTCGGTGACCTGTCCGCACAGGACCGGGGTGCGGAGAAGCCGTTCAAGAAGGTCGCGGTTTCCCTCGCCGCGCCGATCGCGACCTGGTACGGCCAGCAGCACCGCGGCGCCATGGGTGACGGGGCGGCCCCCCTCACCGGCGACATCCTCCGTTACCAGGTGCACGGGAGGGGCATGCGCGAGGAGATCTCCGCGGTCGTCGCGTCGGCTCCCGGTGACGTGGTCACGCTGATCGGACACAGCCTCGGCGGCATCGCGTGCGTCGAACTGCTCACCGGAGCAGACGGGTTGGAGGGGGCGGGCAAAATCGACCAGCTCATCACTGTGGGGAGCCAGGTCTCGCACCTCTATGAGCTCGACGTCCTCGCCTGCCTGCCGTTCGCGCAGGGACGGGAGCTGCCCGCACACTTCCCGGAGCGCTGGCTGAATGTCTTCGACCGCAGGGACTTCCTTTCGTATCCCGCCCAGCCGGTGTTCGGGAGGCGGGTGCAGGACCTGCCCGTGGACAACAGGCAGCCGTTCATCGAGTCGCACAGCGCGTACTGGGACAACGACGCAATGTGGGAGGCCGTCACCGCATGGATCGGCTGAACGAGGGGCCGGTGGACCCCGCATGGGTCACGGCGGTCCTCATCGGCATCGAGTCCTACGAGGACGGGGACGCGTACGGCGAGCTCCCCGGGCCCGCCCGCGACGCCCTGCGCTTCGCGAAGTGGTTGCGGGCCTGTGGCGTCCCCCCGGCGAACATCACCCTGCTGCTGGCCCCCACTCCCGACTTCGCAGAGGAGGCCGCCGGCCAGGCGGCCGCCCTGCGCATCCCCGTCAAGGAGGCCACCGCAGACCTCGTGCGGAAGACGTTCATCGAACTCGACCGCACCCGCCGGCTGCTCTTCACGTATTGGGGCGGCCACGGCGTCACCGCGCCGTCGAGCATGAGCCGACACCTCCTGCTCGCCGAGTCGACCGGGCATGACCCGCAGAGCATGCTCTTCGACGATCTGCGCCGCCACCTGCTCTGTGAGGACGAGGAACACGTCGACCTGACACGGCAGATCTTCATCGTCGACACCTGCGGCTGGTACCTGAAGCGGCGGGAACGGGAACCGCGTCCCCGGCTCTTCCCGCACGGCGACCTGGCCGACAAGGAGATCGACCAGTACGTCCTGTTCGCCAGCCGCGACGGCCAGGGCGCCATCAACGATGCCGGACTCGGCACGACCGAGTTCGCCCAGCAGGTGCTGGGGAGCCTCCACGCGGGCCCCAGTGTCCTCCCGCCGGACGTCGAGGAACTCACCCGGCGCGTGGACGGGTACTTTTCCGACCCCGCCCGGGCCACCGACGTCACACAGACGCCCGTGAGCATCCGCAACCGGAGCTACGCCGGCTCCGAGCGGGATCTGGGCAGCGCACGGATCCGCGAACGCCGAGTGCTGCCCGTCGCCCCCGGTCACCTGTACGACGCCCTCGGTCGGCTGCACGAGCGGTCCACCCAGAACGTAGGGCGGTTCGCGCGGTCCAAGTCCGGCATCGGGGCCCACGCCGGACTTCGTGCCATCAACGTCGGCTACCAGACCGTGGACGTGAACGCGGGTGTGCCCAAGCGGGCGGTTTACGCGACCGTGCGGCACTTCTACGACGCGATCCCGGACGGCCGCCTCGTCATCCGCGGCCCCGCCGGGTCCGGGAAAACCGTACTCGCCGTCCACCTCGCGACCGAGCTCCTGGCGAGCCGCGCGAAGGACGAGCCGGTGCCCGTCCTGCTCACCCTCGTCAACTGGCGGACCCCGCCCCCCGACTCCAGGCCCGACGGCTCACAGGCCGGCTACGACCGTCTCGTACGGCATTTCGAGGCATGGTTGGCCGGCCAATTGCTCAAGCAGAACTTGTGCGACGACGCGGAGACGGCCAGGGAACTGGTCGCGGGCCGCTGGATTCTTCCCGTCCTCGACGGACTGGACGAGGTGCACACGCCCCGGGGCGCCCAGGCGGACGGGCCCGCCAGGCACCTCGTCGCGGCCATCGACCACTATCTGACGGCCAGCAGCGCCCGCCTCGCACCCGTTGTTGTCACCGTACTCGCCACAGGGGACGATGACACACGGCCCGGTCTGCCCTCAGCATGCGTGGTGGAAATGCAGCGACTGTCCATCCCCGAGATAGTGGGTGCCCTCACCGACGGGGTACCGGACTACGCGACGGACGCACGGTGGGAGGACCTGCGCGCCGACCTGCGGCTCGGCGAGAGCAGCATCGCAGCGCGCCGCCTCGACTCCCCGTGGAAGCTCGTACTGGCGGTCAAGGCGGTCACCGGGCCTCGCCCAGAAGTGCCGGTGACGGAGCTGGTTCCCGCGCTGGTGCGGAAGGACGACGACGCGGACGCGGCGCTCCACGAACGGCTTCTGGCGGCCTTCGTCCCGGCCGCCTGCGGGGACGCCGTGGTGGCCGTACCCCGGCCGCCAGACGCGCCGACCGCCGTGCGCTGGCTGGCGGAGCTGGCCCGGCACCTCGGTCGTCACGAGTCCGAAGACCTCACGCTCAGCCGCATGTGGGTCATTGCCGGCGGGCGGCGGGTGCGCGCGGTGCAAACGGTGGCGCACGTCGGGATCGTGCTCTTCTTCTGCGTGGCGTGCCTGCTGGCGGCCATCGGTGGTCCCGGCCACGCCGTGAGCACACTGGGACGCCTGATCGCTGGGACCGCCGACCTGTCCGGCGCCACCGGCCGCCGCGTGTGGGCCGCCACCGCCTTCACCACTGTCGTGACCGCCGCGGCTGCCGCGACCGGGATGGCGCACCGGACCTGGGTGCCGGTGGTCACTCGCCGCACCCGGGGCCTGCGCGAGCGGTTCGAGGGCCCCAAACGGGTCCGACTGCCACTGAGCGTCCTGTCGGGCCTGGAGATCGGCGGTGCCATCGGCTCGGCGTTCGGCCTGGGGACGTTCCTGCTCCTCGGCCCGGTCTGGGGACTGGTGGTCGGCGGGCTGATCGGCGTGAGCCTGGGCTACGGCATGGAGGCCAAGGTCGGGCTCGACCGCACCCTGAGCGGAAACTTCTTCCCGGCCTACTACTGGGTGTGGGACGGTCTGGGACTGCTCGCTGGGGCGGCGACCGGCACGCTCGTCTTCTGGCTGATCGACTACCCACCCCTGTCGGGAACGGCCTTCGGCGCCACAGTGGGCTTCTTCGCGGCCTTCGCCGTCGGACTGATCGGCTGGCTCCGGTACGTCATCGCCATGACACTGATGCACAGGCGGAACCTGCTGCCCTGGAAAGTCGCGGCGTTCCTCGACTGGGGACACCGGGCGGGAGTGCTGCGCGTCCACGGGGTCTCGTGGCAGTTCCGGCACGCGGAACTCCAGCGCTGGCTGGCGGCCCAGGATGAGGAGCGGATGCCGCGGTCCCGGCGCCCCCTGTCGGAGCGCTGGCGAAAGTTCCTGGCACGTGTCGTACCCAGGGTCGAGTGACACGCGCTACTCGTGGAGCGGTTGTTCAGACAAGACGTCATCGTTCTCGCAAGTCGCCGCAGGACGCGGCGTCGGTTACGGGCAGTTTTCCGACGGATTCGACCTTCAATCTCCTGGGAATTAGGGTTCAGGCAATTCAGCTTTCGCCGTGTCACGCGGGTCCCTCGACGCGTCGCCCTCACTGCCTGAGGTCGGCCGTCGGTTTTCTGGCATGCTCTGGTCCCGTCACCGTTTCCGGATCGGGTAAGCCATCAGACCCAAGAATCTCCTTCCGAATTCATCCCGACTGGGTCGGGGATACAACAAGGCGCCTCATGGCGCACTGAAAACGGTCAGCGACCTGGACGGCCTGCGGGGCTCCGATGCGGGCGCCTTCAGCGTAGGAGCCCGCACGATCTCGGCAGATCACCTCGATTCCAGGATGCTCACGCAGCCATGCGGCCAGGGTTCCGGCGTCCCGTCCCGGCGGCAGGCCAAGAGGCTGGTGGGTCTCGCAGTCGATGAGCACGGTCCCGTAATGCTGCCCGCGGCGGGTCGCGAAGTCATCGACCCCGAGCACTTTGGGTACCTTCCATGACGGGTCAGGAAGCGCCATCAGCAGCCTCAGCAGCGTCGTCCGGCTGACCACACTGTGCAGCACCACGGCCAGCCGGGCTCCGGCCCGGCCGGCGAGCTCGACGGCCACGGCCTCCAGGAGCCGGCGCAACGCAGAGGTCCGTCTCCCGTAGCGGAACGTCAGCCCCTCAACCTGCTCGACGAACGTACGGCGCCCGCACCGGTCGTTATCGCAGTACAGCCGCCGCACGGTCAGCTCGATCAGAACCGGCTGATCGCCGACCGGAGTATCGGCCAGCCGACGCTCGTAGCAGCTGTGCACACGATCCGACGGAAGCTCACAGTCCGGGCACGACGCACTGCCATCGAGGGTTCTCGCCACTATGTGCACCACCCCGCACTCCGTGAACACCTGCTCCACCAGCACCGCGTTGAAGTGCGGAAATATTGAGGCGAAACTGATGGGTTTCCTGATCGTTGGTGGGGTGTGAGCGAGGATCGGGACATGCGTCGTCTGTCGCCTGCCGCGCAGGAGGATCT
>NZ_JBEORW010000124.1:0-5428 GCF_040302565.1 Streptomyces sp. NPDC097981 | reverse complement strand
CCGCGTGCGGGCGAGGCGGTCTTCCAGCACGTGCAGGCGGCGGGTCTTGGCGAACCATTCCTGCCTGCTGCGGTATCCGCCCGGGGCGCGCTTGCCGCCCTTCTCCCCGACCGGCAGCGACAGGCGGCCTGTGATCGTCCTGACGCCTGCTTCGAGGCTCTTCAGGTGTGCTGCCTGGCCACGCCGGGCCAGTGCCCACTGGTCGTGCGTGGCCTTCGTGATCGCCCCCGCCCACCGCGACGACGAGAGCGGCGTCAGTTCACGTTTGCGCGCTGCCCACGTGCCGGTGGAGTGCTCCAGCCCGTCAGCACACCGCGTCCTGAGGTCCTTCGAGGCGAGGGCGCCGAGGTGCGCGCCGACCAGGGCCAGCACCTCCTCATCCCGCGGCGTCAGGTCCTTCAGCCGGGTCCGCACCGCGACTCCGGTGGGCCCGAGCGCGACAAACGGCGCCGACAACTCCCGCAGCCCGCCCACCCCTTCGCGCCCCCTCGCACACCGGACAACCCGCCCCCACACCCAACGACCACCACCGGCAAAGGTCACCCATTCGACGCAGGAACCCCCATTCCCACCCGGTATCAACCCACGGCCACAGACGAGGACGAGGCACTCGCCCACACACGCCAGAACACACTCAAACCCAGTCAACAGGCAGCAGTTCCAACCCTCCCGGGTGGGCCGGGGGCAGAGCCCCCGGCCCCGCGCCGCGCGGGTTACTCCGCGATCGGGATCTGGTGGGACGCGGCCGCCGGCTTGCCGTTCACCGGGGTGGTGCCCGGTGTGGCGGCCGGGGTGGTCCCCGGGGCGGCCGGCTGGGACATCGACGCGAGCAGCTGGCGGGCCAGGCCGAGGCCCGTGCCGCCCATGGTCAGCGCCTTCGCGAACATCTCCGACATGCCCTCGGCCCCGTTGAGCAGCACCATGTGCTCCACGTTCCCGAAGGCGCCGGCGCCCGCCTCCACGATCGCCGGCCAGTTCTCGGCGAGCTGCTGCGCGACCACCGCCTCCTGGTTCTCGGCCAGTGCGGCGGCCCTCGCCTTGATCGCTTCGGCTTCGGCGAGGCCCTTGGCCTTCGCCGAAGCCGCCACCGCGAGGCCCTTCGCCTGGGTGGCCGCGGCCTCGGCCTCACCGGTCGCCCGGGTGGCCTTCGCAGCCGCCACACCGCGGGCCTCGGTGGCCGCCGCGTCGGCGGTCGCCGCCGTCGTCACGCGCGTGGCCTCGGCCGCGGCCGCCAGCTCCGTCTCCTTCGCCTTGGCCTGAGCCGCCGAGATGCGGGCGTCGCGCTCGGCCTCGGCCCGGGTGCGGGTCTCGTACGCCGCCGCGTCGGCGGGCTTGCGCACGTCCGCCTGGAGCTGCTGCTCGCGCCGGTGCGCTTCGAGCTCGGCGACCCGGGTCTCCTGGACGACGACCTCCTGCCGGGCCGCCGCTTCCGAGAGCGGGCCCGCCTGCCGGGCGGTCGCGGCGGCCTTGTCGCGTTCGGCCTGGTAGCCGGCCTGGAGGATCTCGCTGTCGCGGGTGGCCTCCGCCATCCGCGCGAACGCGGTCTGCTCGGCCTCGGTCGCCAGCCGGTTCGCCTCGGCCTGCGCGATGCGAGCGTCCCGCTGGACGGCGGCCGCGTGCGGCATCGCCAGGTTCTTGATGTAGCCGGTCGGGTCCTCGATCTCGTGGATCTGGAGGGAGTCGACGATCAGGCCGAGCTTCTCCATCTCCGTGCCGCAGGCCGCCCGGGTCTGGCCGGTCAGCTTCTCCCGGTCGCGGATCATGTCCTCGACCGTCAATCCGCCCACGATGGACCGCAGATGGCCCGCGAAGACGATGTGCACCCGCTCCGGCATCATCTTCTGCTGGTCCAGGAAGCGGCGTGCCGCGTTCGCGATGGACACCAGGTCGTCGCCGATCTTGAAGATCACGACGCCCTTCACCCGCAGCGGGATGCCCTGGTGGGTCACGCAGTCCACGTTCAGCTGGGTCTCGTTGAGGTCCAGCGACAGCTTCCGCACCGCCTGCACACCGGGGACCACGAGGGTTCCCCGCCCGGTGACGATCCGGAACCCCATGCCCTCGCCGATGCCCTCGGTCTTGTGCGTGGAGCCGGAGATGACGAGTGCCTCGTTCGGTTCGGCCACCCGCCACATGAGTTTGAACAGGCCGATCAAGGCCACGATTGCGGCGAGAACGATTCCCACCACGACGCCGACAGCCATCGGCAACGCCCCCTTTGTCGCAGTGCCGTTCGACACTGACGAGGGCGAGTGTGCTCCTGCACCGGGCCGTTAAGAAGACGTCGGCGATGTCTTGTCGCAATCTTGATACGAAGCACATCCGCGCAGGTGGCGACGGGGCTCAGTGGTCGTACGCCGCCATCACGTACACCGTGCGCGGCGGCAGGTACTCGACGACGGTCACCACCGTCCCGACGGGCAGCCGGCCCGTCCCGTGCGCGGGGTGGGCGAGGAAGTGCTCGGCTCCGCCCCGGATACGGACGATGACCTCGCCCACCAGGCCGGGGCCCACCGTCCCGGTCACCCGGCCGTCCAGCCCCACCATGTCGTCTTCCCCCATGCGCCGAGGGTACGCCGCAGGGGCGGGGCCGTCGCCCCGCCGTACGGCTGCTGCTGCGCCTGCGCCTGCGCCCGTGGCTACGAGTGGCCGAGGTCCTCGGCCGGGAGTTCCGTCGAGGGGACCGAGCCCGTGTCGGGGGCCGGGCGCAGCGGGAACTCGTCCGAGGCCATCGAGTCGAGCACCGGCGGCGCCGGGCGCAGCGGCTTCGGCATGACCGCGGCCTCCGAGTGGCCGCCGCAGCCGTACGACAGGGAGACGAGGTGTCCGTCGGCCGGGCCGAACTCGTTGGAGCAGACGCCGAAGGCCTGGCCGAGCGAGCCGCCGATCGCGACGAGGAACCCGCAGGAGACACAGGAGGCGGGCGCGGCCTGCGCCATCGGCGTCTTCGCGCCGAAGGTCTCGTCCCAGCGGTCGGCGGCGGTGTGCAGCCCGTAGCGGGACAGGACGCGGGCGCGCCGCATGCCGAGTTCCTCGGCGACCGAGGCGATGGAGCCCCGTGCGGGCACCACCGTGCGGTCGGTGACGTCGGCGTCCTCGGCCTCGACCAGTTCCGCCATCTCGGCGGAGACGGCCGAGTTGGGCGGCGGCTCGTCCTCGCCCGACCAGCCCGGCTCCAGCCGCAGGTCCTCGGCGTCGGTGGGCAGCAGGTCGCCGGGGCCCATGTCGCCCGGGCGCAGCCGCTCGCTCCACGGCACCCACTCGGGGGCCAGGAGGGCGTCCTCGCCGGGAAGCAGCACCGTTTCGTCGAGGGTGACGTTCTTGGCGCGGGAGGCGCGCGTCACGGTGACGGCCCAGCGCCAGCCCCGGTAGCCGGGGTCCTTGCACTCGAAGAAGTGAGTGACGACCCGGTCGCCCTCCGCCACGGCGGAGACGTGCTCGCCCACCACTCCGGGAGCGGCGGCTTCCTCGGCCGCCGTGCGGGCGAGGTCTACCGCCTCGGCGCACAGGCGGTCGGGGGTACGGCTTCGCGTCGTCGCAGCACTCACAGGTCTCGTTCTCTCCTACGCCGTCTCACGAGTGCGCCGTCCGTACTGTCGTCCTGAACGACCCGTCGGTCCTGTCCGTACGTGGTGCGGGCGGAGCGGACCAGAGGGCCGCGTCGACGTCCGCACCCGATCGGCCTCGGGCACACCTACCTGCCATCCATTCTGCGGGATCGCGAAGAGGCGCGCGGCCAAGAGCAACCGCCGGTGGCGCGCTACGCACGCTACCTCCTCTGACGCCTTGGGCCCACATGCAAGGTCCGATTCGCGGACAAGCCCGCTCGCCGACACCGCCCCGGCACCGCCGCGACGACGCCCGGACAGCGGCCCACGGCGACCCGATGGGCGCCCGTAACGCGCCGGGACGGGACCCGAAGGGGTCCGTGGGGCACTATGTCGAGTGTGGCACCCGTACGGTCGTCCCGTGGCGGCTCGGGACCGGCCAGGCGGGCCGGCCGGGCCGTCGGGCGTGCCCTGCACCGGCCGTTCACCGGCACGGCCCGCGGGATCCGGCGGGTCACGCACGCGCACGGGGCCGGTGAATCGGGCCTCGGCAAGCTGATCGAGCTGCACGCCATCAACGGCGCCGGCGATGTGATGATCACGGTGGCGCTGGCCTCGACGGTGTTCTTCTCGGTCCCCACGGACGAGGCACGCGGCCGCGTCGCGCTGTACCTGGCGATCACCATGGCCCCCTTCACCGTGCTGGCCCCGGTGATCGGCCCGGCGCTGGACCGGCTGCCGCACGGCCGGCGGGCCGCGATGGCCTGCGCCATGCTCGCCCGGGCGCTGCTCGCCGTGATGATGTCGGGCGCGGTGGCCACGGGCGGGCTGGAGCTCTACCCGGCGGCGCTGGGCGTGCTGGTCGCGTCCAAGGCGTACGGGGTGGTCCGCAGTGCGGTGGTGCCACGGCTGCTCCCGCCGAAGTTCTCACTCGTCAAGGCGAACTCCCGGGTCACGCTGGCGGGCCTGCTCGCCACCGCGGCGGCGGCGCCGGTCGCGGCGGGACTGCACACCATCGGGCCGCCGTGGCCGCTGTACGGCGCGTGCGCCATCTTCGTCTGGGGCACGTTCGCGGCGTTCACGCTGCCCCACAAGGTGGACGAGGCCAAGGGCGAGCGGCGGGCCCGGCTGTCCACGCACGAGCCGCACTCGAAGAAGCCGGGGCTGCGCACGGTGAGCCCGTCGGTGCTGTGCGGTCTGCTGGCGAACGCGTCGATGCGCGCGCTGTCCGGGTTCCTGATCTTCTTCCTGGCGTTCCTGCTGCGCGAGCATCCGCTCGCCGGGCAGAGCGCGGCGGTGTCACTGGGCATCGTTGGCGTCTCGGCGGGCCTCGGGAACGCGTGCGGGACGGCGGTGGGCGCGTGGCTGCGGGCGCGGGCGCCGGAGACCATCATCGCGGCGGTGCTGTCGGTGACGCTGGGGGTCGCGATCCTGGCGGCGGTGTTCTTCAGCGGGCTGTTCATGGCGGTGCTGGGGGCGACGGCGGGGTTCTGCCAGGCCCTGGCGAAGCTGTCGCTGGACGCGATGATCCAGCGGGACGTGCCGGAGGCGGTACGGACGTCGGCGTTCGCCCGTTCGGAGACGCTGCTCCAGATGGCGTGGGTGCTGGGCGGCGCGATCGGCATCGCGCTGCCGCTGAACGGCGTGCTGGGCATGGCCGTCGCCGCCGCCATCGTCGCGGCGGGCACGACGATGGCCGTCCGGGGCTTCCTCGCCTCCCCCCGCCACCACCACTCGGGCTCCCCCCGCCCCCGAGTGGCGTAGGAGGGGTGCGCGGGCCCCGGCAACAGGGCGTGCGGCCCGTCCCCCTCGTCCTGGGCGTGACCGCGCTCATGGTGGCGCTCGCCTGGCTCATACACCGGCTGATAGAGCGACCCTTG
>NZ_JBEORW010000123.1:0-5935 GCF_040302565.1 Streptomyces sp. NPDC097981 | reverse complement strand
GACAGCCTGGTCTCGCGCCAGGTGGACTACTGGCGCCGCACGCTCGCCGGAGCCCCCGAAGAGCTGACCCTGCCCTACGACCGTCCCCGCCCGGCGGTGCTGGGCAACCGCGGCCACAGCGTGCCGCTGGAGATCCCGGCCGAGGTGCACGCGCGGCTCGTGGACGTGGCCCGCGCCGAGGGCGTGACCATGTCCATGCTGCTGCAGACCGCGCTGGCGGTACTGCTGTCCCGGCTGGGCGGCGGAACCGACATCTCCATCGGCGCGCCGAACGCCGGACGCACCGACGAAGCACTCGACGACCTCGTCGGCTTCTTCGTCAACACCCTCGTGCTGCGCACGGACCTGTCCGGGAACCCGACCTTCACCGACTTGTTCTCCCGGGTGCGGGAGACCGCTCTCGCGGCCTTCGCTCACCAGGACGTCCCGTTCGAGCGTCTGGTCGAGGAGCTGGCCCCGGCCCGCTCCCTCGCCCGCCACCCGCTGTTCCAGGTGACCCTCACGGTGCAGAACAACGCCGACGCGGTCCTGGACCTCTCCGGTCTCGCGGCGGATACGGTGCCCGCGGGAGCGCCGGTCGCCAAGTTCGACCTGGACGTGACCGTCGGCGAGGTGTTCGACGCCCAGAACCGTCCGGCGGGCCTGCGTGGTGTGGTCGTCGCGGCGGCGGACCTGTTCGACACGGACACCGTCGAGCAGCTCGGCCGACGCCTCGGGACGGTGCTCCGGACCCTGGCCGCCGACCCGCGCACCCGCATCGGCGCCGTCGACGTACTCGGCGAGGACGAGCGCCGCCGCGTGCTGGTGGAGTGGAACGACACCGCGACCGAGGTGCCGCGCGCCACGGTGGTGGAGCTGTTCGAGGAGCGGGTCTCCCGGGCTCCCGACGCCGTCGCGGTCGTGGCCGACGGCGCGGAGGTCTCGTACGCGGAACTCGACGCCCGGGCCGACCGGATGGCGCGCTACCTGGTGGACCGGGGAGTCGGCGCGGAGTCGCTGGTCGCGGTCGTGCTCGAACGCGGCGTCGATCTGATGGTGGCGCTGCTCGGCATCCTGAAGGCCGGCGCCGCCTACCTGCCCATCGACCCCACCTACCCCGCCGAGCGGGTCGCCTACATGCTGGACGACGCCAAGCCGGCCGTGGTGCTCGGCGCGGTGGGCACGGTCGCGGCCGTTCCCGCCTCGGCCCCGCTCGTGGTCGTCGACACGGCGGAGTTCGCCCAGGCGCTGGACGACGCGGCGGCCCGGCCGTCGACGGCCGGGGACCGGCCGCGGGCGCTCGCGCTCCCGGCCTACGTGATCTACACGTCCGGGTCGACGGGCCGCCCGAAGGGCGTGGTCGTGACCCAGTCCGGCTTCGCGAACACGGTCGCGGCACTGGCCCGGTTCGGCGCGGGCCCGGACTCCCGGGTCGCGCAGTTCGCGTCCCTGAGCTTCGACAACTTCTGCCTCGAATGGTCGCTGGCCCTCACCTCGGGCGCGACGCTGGTCGTGGTCCCTGCCGAGCGGCGGCTGGGCCAGGAACTCGCCCGGTTCTTCGCGGAGCAGGAGATCACCCACGCGACGCTGCCGCCGGCCGTGCTCGCCGGGCTGGAGCCCGGGTCGATCGCGCCGGGCGTCGTGCTCGAAGTCGGTGGCGAGGCGTGCTCGCCGGAGCTGGTGGACCGCTGGTCCGCCGGGCGGCTGATGTTCAACACCTACGGCCCGACCGAGACCACGGTGGACGCGACGGTGTGGCGCTGCGCCCCCGGAGTGCGCGAGGTGCCGATCGGTTCGCCCATCGGCAACGCGCGGGCGTTCGTCGTGGACGCCTTCCTGGCCCCCGTGGCACCCGGCGTCGTCGGTGAGCTGTACCTGGCGGGAGCGGGACTGGCGCGCGGCTACGCGGGCCGCCCCGGACTGACCGCGGAGCGCTTCGTGGCGTGCCCGCACGGCGCGCCCGGTGAGCGGATGTACCGCACCGGTGACCTGGCCCGCTGGGACGCGGACGGCCGGCTGATGTTCGTCGGCCGCGCCGACGAACAGGTCAAGGTCCGCGGCTTCCGCATCGAGCTCGGCGAGGTGCAGGCCGTGGTGGCCGGTCACCCGTCGGTCGAGCAGGCCGCGGTGATCGCCCGCGAGGACGTCTCCGGTGACCCCCGCCTGGTCGCCTATGTCGTGCCCGCCGAAGGCGCGGACCACGACGAGCTGTCGGCAGGCGTACGGGCCCGGGTGGCCGAGCAGCTGCCGCAGCACATGGTCCCGTCGGCGGTCGTGGTGCTGGACGTGCTGCCGCTGTCGGTGAACGGCAAGCTGGACCGTAAGGCCCTGCCCGTGCCGGAGTACGCCAAGGGCGAGGGCCGCGGCCCGTCGAACCTGCGGGAAGAACTCATGTGCGCGGCGTTCGCAGAGGTACTGGGTCTCGAGAGCGTCGGCGTCGACGACGACTTCTTCGGGCTGGGCGGCCACTCGCTGCTCGCGGTCCGGCTCGTGGAGCGGCTGCGGGAACACGGAGTACCGGTCTCGGTGCGCGCGCTGTTCCAGACGCCCACCGTCGCGGGCCTCGCGACGTCATCCGACGCGGAACTCGTCGTCGTACCGCCGAACGGCATCCCGGACGACGCGCGGACGATCACTCCCGAGATGCTCCCCCTGGTCGACCTCACGGCCGCCGAGGTGGAGCGGATCGTCGCCACGGTGGACGGCGGCGCCGCCAACGTCGCCGACGTCTACCCGCTCGCACCGCTCCAGGAGGGGCTGCTCTTCCACCACCTGCTGGCGGAGGGCGGCGAGGACGCCTATGTGACCCCGATGGTGGTCGAATTCGCCTCCCGGGACCTCCTGGACCGGTACCTGCTCGCACTGCAGCAGGTGGTGGACCGTCACGACATCCTCCGGACCGCGATCGTGTGGGAAGGCCTGCGCGAGCCCGTACAGGTGGTGTGGCGCCGAGCCGCGCTGTCGGTCGAAGAGGTGCTGCTGGACTCCGGGAGCATCGATCCCGTCGCCGACCTGGTGGCGCTCGCGGGATCGGCCATGGACCTGGGACGCGCGCCGCTGATCCGCGTGCATCTTGCCCCCGAACCGGGCACCGGCAAGTGGCTGGCGCTGTTCCGGGTGCACCACATGGTGCAGGACCACACCGGCATGGAAGTCGTCCTCGACGAGGTCGTCACGATCCTGTCCGGCCGGGCCGACAGCCTGCCGGAGCCGCTCCCCTTCCGCGACTTCGTCGCACAGGCCCGCAACGGCGTCGAGCGGGAGGCCCACACCCGCTACTTCTCCGAGCTGCTGGGCGACGTCACGGAGACGACCGCCCCGTACCAGGAGCTGAACGCGCTCGGCGACGGCTCCGGCGTGGTCCGCGCCCGGCTCCGATTCACACCGGAGCTGGACGGCCTGATCCGCGACGCCGCACGCCGCCTGGGCACCAGCCCGGCGACGCTCATGCACGTGGCCTGGGCCCGTTTGCTCGCCGCGCTCAGCGGCCGGCACGACGTGGTGTTCGGCACCGTCCTGCTCGGCCGGATGAACGCCTGGGCGGGCTCCGACCGGGTGGCGGGTCCCTTCATCAACACCCTCCCGATGCGCGTGCGCATCGACGGCACGACGGCGCGGGCCGCCGTCGTGGCGATGCGCGGCCAGCTCGCCGGACTGCTGGAGCACGAACACGCTCCGCTGGCCCTGGCGCAGCAGGCGAGCGGGGTCCCGGGCGACGCCCCGCTGTTCACCGCACTGTTCAACTACCGGCACAACACCGCCCGTCCGGAGGAGCAGGCCGACGACACCACGCCGGACGGCTCCGCAGTCGAGGGCATCCGGCTGGTGTTCGGCCGGGAAGTCACCAACTACCCGCTCTCGGTGTCCGTCGACGACGACGGGGACGGCATCGGCCTGGCCGTCGACGCGGTGGAGACGATCGACCCCCAGGCGGTCGCCGCGCTGCTGCGCACCACCGTCGAGAACCTGGTCGCCGCGCTGAAGGACGAACTGAACGGCGGCCCGAGCCTCCCCCTCTCCGCCGTCGACGTGCTCGACGAGACCGAGCGCCACCACGTCCTGGTGGACCTCAACGACACCGGCCGCCGCACCGCGGCGTCGACCGTGCCCGAACTCTTCGAGGCACAGGTGGCCCGCACCCCCGACGCGGTGGCGCTGACCTCCGCGGGCACCGAGCTGACGTACGCGCAGCTCGACGCCCGGGCGAACCGGCTGGCGCGGCTGCTCCTGGACCGGGGGGTCGGTGCGGAGTCGCTCGTCGCCGTGGCCATGCCGCGGGGCGCCGACGCCGTCGTCACCCTCCTGGCGATCACGAAGGCGGGCGCCGCCTACCTTCCGGTCGACCCCTCGTACCCGGCGGAGCGCATCGCGTTCATGCTGGCCGACGCGGCACCGGCGCTGCTGGTGACCACCGGCGCGACTGTCCTCCCGCCCCAGACCCCGGCCACCGGAGCCGCGCCCGTCCCGTACCTCGTACTGGACGCCGCGGAGACGGCCGCCACGCTCGCCGGGCTGGCTGACGCCGCGCTCACGGACGACGAACGCTCCGCCCCCGTCCTCCCGGACAGCGGTGCCTACGTCATCTACACCTCCGGCTCCACCGGCCTGCCCAAGGGCACGGTCGTGCCGCACCGGGCGATCGACCGCCTGGTGCGCGACTCCGGGTACGTCGAACTCGGCGCCGGTGACGTCGTCGCGCACCTGGCCTCGGCGTCCTTCGACGCGGCGACCTTCGAGATCTGGGGCGCCCTGCTCAACGGAGCGGTCCTGGCCGTCGCACCCGCCGGTGCGCTGTCCGTCGCCGAACTCAGGGAGTTCCTGACCGCCCGCCGAGTCACCACCCTGTGGCTGACGGCCGGTCTGTTCCACGAAGTGGTCGACCAGGACCCCGACATGCTCCGCGGCGTCCACCAGCTGCTGGCCGGTGGCGACGTCCTCTCCAACGCGCACTGCCGCGCCGTGCTGGACCGACTGCCCTCCGTCCGCCTACTCAACGGCTACGGGCCGACGGAGAACACCACCTTCACCGCCGTGCACGAGGTGCGGGCCGTCGACGTGGCGGGCAAGGCGGGCGTGCCGATCGGCACCCCGGTCTCCGACACCCGCGTGTACGTGGTGGACGAGTGGCTGAAGCCCGTGCCCGTCGGTGTCGTGGGTGAGCTGTACACCTCGGGTGCCGGTCTGGCCCGCGGATACTCGGGCCGCGCCGGGCTCACGGCGGAGCGGTTCGTCGCCTGCCCCTTCGAGCCGGGCGAGCGCATGTACCGCACCGGGGACCGGGCGAGCTGGGACACCGAAGGACGACTGGTGTTCGCCGGCCGCGCCGACGACCAGGTCAAGGTCCGCGGCTTCCGGGTCGAGCCCGGTGAGGTGCAGGCCGTGGTGGCCGCGCACCCCGACGTCGCGCAGGCCGCGGTGATCGTCCGTCAGGACGCCCCCGGGGACAAGCGGCTCGTCGCCTACGTGGTGTCCACGGACGCTCACGACGGCACCGAACTCCCGGTGTCCGTACGCGAGTACCTCACCGGACAGCTGCCGGAGTACATGGTCCCGTCCGCGGTGGTGGTGCTGGACGCGCTGCCGCTGACCGCGAACGGCAAGGTCGACCGCAGGGCCCTGCCCGCCCCCGACTACGAGGGCAGCGCCGCGACCGGCGGCCGCAGGGCCGTCACCCTGCGGGAGGAGATCCTGTGCGGCGTGTTCGCACAGGTCCTGGGCCTGGAGAGCGTGGGCGTCGACGACGACTTCTTCGCCCTGGGCGGCCACTCCCTGCTGGCGACCCGGCTGATCAGCCGGGTGCGGACGGTCCTGGGCGTCGAGGTTCCGCTGCGCGCGCTGTTCGAGGCGCCGACGGTGGCGCTGCTGGCGGCGCGTCTCGACGGCGCCGACCGGGCGCGGGTGGCGCTGACGGCGGGCGAGCGTCCCGAGCGGGTGCCGCTGTCGTTCGCGCAGCGCC
>NZ_JBEORW010000122.1:0-6075 GCF_040302565.1 Streptomyces sp. NPDC097981 | reverse complement strand
CCGTGGTAGGCGCGGATGCGTTCGGCGCGGCCGTGGCGGGTGCCCGCGGAGCGGGTACCTGAGCGCTGCGCGCTCAGGACGGAACGGCCTCGCTGCGCTCGGCCGGGGCCCTTCGGGCCCGGCTCTGTGCTTCGCTCCGAGCCATGGTCGGCCCTTCGGGCCGGAGTCCTGCGCTTCGCTTCGGACTGGCTCTGGTTCCGCTGCGCTCCACCAGAGCGGGCCTGCTGCGCAGGCCCCAGGGCTCCCGTTGGAGGTGACCCCGTTTCACGGGGTCCGGGCCTCCGGCCCGTTGGGCGGGTCCGCTTCGCTCCCCCGCCCTGGGTCTTCCGGCTCCGCCTCCAGACCACGGCCCGCTCCGCGGGCCGAGCTGGCAGCAGTAAGGAGGCCGGTCGTCGGGCTCTGTGCTCCTCTAGCCCAGGCGGGCCAGCAGGTGGGCGTCGAGGAATCCCCGTTCGGAGGCCGGATCGTGGAGCAGCCGGGCGAAGGGGACGAGTCCGGCTTCGGTCAGCAAGTCGGCGAAGCGGTCTGCCGGCCAGCTGTAGGCGGGGGTCACCTTGTGGTCGAAGCGGATCGGCTGCGGCTCTTCGGTCGCGAAGAAGGAGACCAGGAGCAGGCCTCCGGGCGCCAGGACGCGTACTTGCTCGGTGAGGAGCTCGGGGAGTTCCCCGGGCGGAGTGTGGATCATCGAGTAGTGGGACAGCACGCCGCCGAGGGCGCCGTCCTCGACTGGCAGGGCCTCCATCCGCGCCTCGTCGAACCGCAGCGCCGGATGGGCCTGCCGGGCATGGTCGACCATGCCCGGGGAAAGATCGAGCCCGAGGACGTCCAGCCCCAGATCGTGCAGCATGGCCGTCAGATGCCCGGGCCCGCACCCGACATCGGCCACCCGCAGGTTCCCCGTCTCACGCACCAGCTCGGCGAAGGTGGCGATCATGTTCCGCGAGAACGGATGCGACTCCAACCCATCAGCGAACATCGACGCATACAACTCGACGACCCCGTCATAGGCCGCCCTCGTCTGCTCCTGATGGTCCATCACGGGAAGAGAAGCTAACACCGTCCACGATCAGAACCGTTCCCCGGCCCCATACCGACTACACCGGCCAGGCACCCAGCCATCTGATTCAATCTAAATAAGAGCTAGACTCTGGAAAGATCATCCCATACCAGATTCACTGACCGCCGACAGTCGCAAGAACGTCATCGCTTGTCACCATCAACACAGCGACCTGTCCGGTTGACTGAACGAGAGACCAGGTATTGCGCAGGTCAAAGCGGAAGAGGCCGGGGAGTGCTGACACGATGAGATAGCGTCCCGGCACATGGTGTCCGACGACAACGAAGAGCGAGCAGAGCACAAGACGGACAAGACTACCGAGAAGGCTGCTGCCGGCATGCGGCTCGTGGAGGACCTCGTTGCTCAGGTGCCCGGGTTCGAGGACGCCTACGAGAGCCACGTCTTCAACGAGAACGGGGTGCTCCCGCACCTGTTCTTCTGGGACGTCGTGCAGGACACCGTGCGCTCCTACCTGGTAAAGGGCGACCCGGACGGCCCCGACTGGCGCCGGGTCCTTGCCTTCCTGGAAGAAGAGACGCGGCATCGCGCGCCCGGGGCAATCGAGGTCATCGTGACCTCATTCTTCTGCGACCTCCCATACAAGGGGGAACCCGGGTACGGCATCGAAGCGCATCTCGGGCCGGCCATGAAGGAGAGGTACCTACAGCTCCGACCCTGGCACGGGCAGAGAGCCCGGACACTACGGGGAAGCCGACGGCGTAGACGTCTGTCGTGGCCGCTCTCCTGCAGATTCGCCGGCTCTCAGCGCAGGTGGCGAAGCTCGCACAGTCCGTAGTCCGGCGGCAGCCACCCCATCTTCCGCCTCTCGATGGTCCTTCACGTGTGCGGAGGCGGGTACGGGCAGCCCTGCATCAGATCCGGTTCATCCCTGGCACACGCAGGCATGAAGACACGCTGAGGGGATTTCAGGACCTCATCGGTGGGGGACGGGTACGCCCGCAGCACGGAGTCTGGTCTCGGTGAGCGCGGTCAGCCGGGCCGCGACCGGTGCCTGGTCCTCGCGGTGGTTGTTGATCAGCTTGTACTGAGCCGAAGCCTTGGCCCATGCCTGCAGGCTGGCGTGATCCCCCAGCAGCGCGGGGTTGGCGAGGTAGCGATCGGCCATGGCCGTCGCGAGTTCCTCGATCCTCGGGTCGTCCGGTTCCCAGGTCTCCGCCTCCCAGCCGCGCTTGATCAGGTCGACGTACTCGGGGTCGTCCAGCCCGTGTTCAAGCTGTATCAGGAAGCCGTCGAAGCCCTCCGGCACCAGCGCCCGGGCCAGCACCAGGGCCTCGCGCTGCGCGGCCACATAGTCGGGGCTGAAGCCTAGGCCGGGCATCCGGTCCAGGACCGCGCAGGCGCGGTCGGGCAGCAGGACCCGATCACCGTCGGCGAGCCGGTGCAGCATGTCGCGGCGGGCGACCAGCTCATCGATGCGTTCGGTGAGCTGCCGCTCGACGTCGGTGAGCGCGGCGTCGAACTGCGCCGCGTCGGCGTCGAGCATGGGCCCGATCTCGGCCAGCGGCACGCCCGCGGCGGCCAGCGTCCGCACCTGCACCAGCTGCAGCAGCTCGCCGGATCCGTACCGCCGATAACCGGAGCTGTCGCGTTCCGGCTCCGCGACAAGGCCGAGCTTGTGATAGTGCCGCACCGTCTTCACCGTGACGCCGACGAACGCCGCCGCCTGCCCGATCGTGACTCCGCTCCTCATCAGCCCAGCCTGCCGCAGAACACCTCGCCGACGAAACGCTGCTGGGCGGTCTGGAATGCCGGTGCTATCGACAAGCCGGCATCGTCCACCCAGGTCAGCCCGGCAGTCAAAGTTGTGCTGCCGTCCGGGGTGCCGTACATCAGCGCCGCCGAGCCCATGGTGGCGCCGTTGTGGTGGAAGACGGTGCCGCCCTCCGTTTCCTGCGCGAACACTCCCAGGCCGTAGCCGACCGTCGCCTCCGGCGTGCGCATCTCTGCCAGCAGCTCGGCCGACAGGAGCCTGCCGCCCATCAGCGCGGAAAAGTACGTATGCAGGTCCCTAGTGGTCGAGATCATGTCACCCCCGGCTCCGACCCAGGACGGGTTCTGACGGGTGACATCGACCGTCCGCTCCTGCCCGGCGTCCTCGTAGCGGTAGTAGCCGTGGTTGTGCGGCTCGGGGATCTCCGGCGAGGCGCCCGGCGCCACGGTGCCGGTCATCCCCAGCGGCCCCAGGACCAGCCGCTGCAACTCCTCGGCGAACGAACGGCCAGTGACCTTCTCGACCACCAGCCGGGCCAGCACGTAGTTGGTGTTGGCATAGCTCCAGCCCTCACCCGGCGCGAACCGCGCCGGCCTGGACAACGACAGCCGGACCAGCTCCTCGGGCAGGTAGCTCTTGAACCGGTTGTCCACCCACTCCCGGCCCTGCCAGGGAACCCCCAGCACGATCGTCCCGTCCTCGTAGAGCTCGCCGGTGTGGTTGAAGATCCCACTGGTGTGCTGCAGCAGCATCCGCACAGTGATCCGCCGGTCGAGACCGAACTCGGGCAGGTAGTCACTGACCGGCGTATCCAGGCCGATCCTGCCCTCGGCCACCAGCATGAGCACCGAGGTGGCAACGAAGCTCTTGGTACTGCTGCCGATGCGGAAGTGCCCGTCCGTCAGCGGCTCGGCACTCCGGCCCAGCTCGCGCATACCCGCGCTGCCGACCCACTCGCCCCGCTCGTCGTTCACCCGGATCTGGACCCCGACGAAACCGGACTCGGCCAACTCCTCGATCACCTTCTGCAGCTCCGGACGATCCTGGACCTGGCCGGAAAAGTTGGTGGACATGGCGCTCCTTCACATCGGTTGTGCCCGCATCGGCGTCATGCCGATGCGACGAGCCTCCACGCTGACCCAAGGTCAACCTCAACCGTGATCCAGCCCACAGTCGCTTCCAGCCGGTACGGCTGGCACCGGAGGGGCTCCTCCTGTGGCTCGGTCCGACCGATCGCCCCGGTCACGGCCCGCTCCCGCGCGTCGAGAGAAGCTCCAGCCCCAGCGGCGTACAGGAGTGCCAGACCGTCCTGCCGTCGCGCTGGGCGGTGATCAGACGGGCGGCGCGGAGGGCCTTGGTGTGCTCGGAGACCGAGGACTTCGCCAGGCCCAGATCACGCACGAGGTCGGTGCTGGTACGGGGGCGGACGAGCTGTTCCAGGACGGCGGCGCGGGTACGGCCCAGCAGGGCGGCCAGGGAGTGGCCGGTCGCGGGGTCGTCCAGCAGGGGCAGCGGGGCGAGGGCGGGATAGACCAGGAACGTCCCGTGGACGTAGCGGCCGACCAGGGGCCGGCCCGTCCAGAAGACCGACGGCAGCAGGGTAAGCCCCTGCCCGTCGAGGGTGACCTCGACGTCGTCGGCGCTGTCGAACTCGAGCGTGGAGCCGTTCCAGCGCGCCCCCGCGGTCAGGCCCTCCAGCGTCGCGCGCAGCCCCTGGCCGGCGAGGGTCTGGAGGCGCCAGGCGCGCTCGGCGTCGAAGCCCGCGCGGACCCGCTCCCATGGTCGGGCCAGCACGCCCCCGATCGCCGCGCGCACGGCGTCCTCGAGGGTCCGCCGGGCCTCCCGGTCCCCCTCTGCCAGCAGGCGCGCCCAGGGCGTCGGGCGGCGGCCCGGCGCGTGGATCCGGACCAGCTCCCCGCGGACGTACGGGACGGGCGCGGACAGGACCCGGTCGAGCCCCTCCTCGGTGCCCCGGCTCGGCGGGTCCAGGAACAGCGGCCCCTTGCCGGTGGCCGGCACCAGGTCCAGCAGCGGCCGGGCGGCGCCAGGCAGGGTCCGGGCCGTCCGTTGCCGCCACGGGGCGAACAGCGGGTCGGAGCGCCGGAGCGCCGCGAGGGCGAGCGTCAGCTCCACCATGGGCGCCGGCTCGTCGGCGAAGGTCACGCGGAGCAGATCCTCGGTGGTGAAACGCACCCGCAGCACTGGGCCTCCCTTACACGGGGGCGGGTGCTCGCGCCCGGTTCGGCGAGAGACGAACCGGTCGCGCGGCCCCGCGCCCCTGTCCGATGGTGGGAACCGCGAAAGTCGAGTGTCGTCGCCGCACCGGCGGCCACGTGAGCGACGAACCGGTCGTTGTGAGCCGGACGACGCAACACGTGCCAGGCGTCGGGAGCCCGCGAAGATCCGCCCGACAGGCCGGCAAGGCACGAACAGAAGGAGTGACATGTCTCGTAACCCATCCCGGCACAAGGCGGTCCTGGTGGCCGCCGCTTCCGTTGTGGCGTTGGCTTCTTTAGCCACACCAGCCCTGGCGAGCAGTGACCGCGCTGCCCCGTCCAACACGTCGCAGGCGAAGTCGGCTGGCCTCACCCAGACCCAGGCCCTCGTTCTGCAGAGGAAGGTCGACAGCTACCTCGAGCGAACAGCGCGAGGGCACCAGACCGGACCGAACACCATCGCCTTCCCCGGCGGGCAGATCACGGTTGCGGTGCCGGGCGAGCGCTACGCCAGAGACCTGCGCACGACACACGCACCGCTGGAAGCAATGAACTGCAACTACGGAAACTTCTGCGCAACCGTGGATGGGGATTCCACCCAGAGGGACTACTACTACTGCGGAACGTACGGTGTCGGCTACAGCGGTTCAGGGGCATGGATCAACAACCAGACCCAGAGCAGGCGGGTCCGCATGAACCTCACCAATGGCCGGACCTACACCACGCCCAACGCCTTCTACCAGGATCCCACTGCCAACTGGACGCCTGTGTACCAGCTCACGACGTGCATCCCGGGGTCCTGATTCGCGCACGCGAAAGCGCTCCCCTGGAAGAGCAGCGGAGCGCTCTCACAGGCCCTGTTCCTGTACGCCGACTACCCACACCCGGCTATGGCCCCGCAGGTAGCACCGGGCCAGTTGCTCCATCCACGCAAGAGCGTGTCTGAAAGATCGCGTAAGTCCGTGACATGACAGCCTGAAGTTCCCCCTGTGCTGTGGACAGCCTGATACTGGGACGGAAGGTCCCGGAGAAAGCAGTCCTGGCAGTGAGTAAGAAGAGCAACACGAGCA
>NZ_JBEORW010000121.1:6033-6159 GCF_040302565.1 Streptomyces sp. NPDC097981 | reverse complement strand
ACAACCTCACCCTCGCCGGATAAGCGAGCAGGCCGCACGGCAGCCCGCCATGCCCGAGGCCACTCGAAGATCATTTACGGGACAACCCTTAGGGAAGGCCGGGCCAGTTTTCGGCGATCGGCTTCG
>NZ_JBEORW010000121.1:0-5937 GCF_040302565.1 Streptomyces sp. NPDC097981 | reverse complement strand
TTCGGATATCCGGCGTCGACCTTGTCGGTGGCGATGTCGTACCGCATGTACTCGGAGCCGCGGAAGAAGAACGCCTTGCCGTTGTTCCACACAACGCCGCCGTCGAGGTCCGAGGCCCACAGGCCGGGCCAGTTGCCTGCGATCGGCTTCGGATATCCGGCGTCGACCTTGTCGGTGGCGATGTCGTACCGCATGTACTCGGAGCCGCGGAAGAAGAACGCCTTGCCGTTGTTCCACACAACAGCGGCGTCGATGTGGTCCGGGAACAGGCCGGGCCAGTTGCCGGCGATCGGCTTCGGATAGCCGGCGTCGACCTTGTCGGTCGCCATGTCGTACCGCATGTACTCGGTACCGCGGAAGAAGAACGCCTTGCCGTTGTTCCACACAACAGCGGCGTCGACGCGGGAAGGGAACACGCCCGGCCAGTGGGCGGCGATCCGCTGGGGGTAGCCGGGGTCGACCTTGTCGTTGGCGATGTCGTAGCGGTAGTAGCTTCCGCCGTCGAACATGTACGCCTTGCCGTTGTTCCAGAGCGCTGGTGCGGTAACCATCTGCCCGAGCACCTCCTGAGTGTCGCGGTCGCATTGTGGGCCTGCCCCGACAACATTCCACACCCGTCCGGCGTGAGGAGGGACCGTCCGGAGCTTGATCGTTCCTGCAAGGGACATGACCACCCGCACAGCCCTGTGGTCTGCGCGGCTCACCACAGGAAGCATTCAGCACGGCTTAACTCAGGGCGATTTGCTGGAACCTCGCCGCCAAGGCGTACGACGCCTCCTCCCGCGCCGGCGCCTGGACACACCGGGCACGAGAAGAAGCACAACATCACGCGGCGGAGCGGCACGCCCCGCCGATGCGTCAGATCCGGGGCCGGATCGAGCAGTCCGCGCAGACGAGCCGGCTGGCGCAACGGACACCGGGGAGCGGGCCGCCGTCCCTGACCGCCGGCCAGGGCGACATCCCGATCAAATCGCACGTGAATACAGCCCTCTGTCCAGCCGGAGGTCCGCCCTCTGTCCGCGTGGAATACCGCAGGTTGCGCATACCGCATCTACATCGGTGCTGGTGGAGGAGGGGCCCGGGGGCGAGCACACCGTGCGTTCCGGGAAGCGGGAGCACGGGGGAAGGCGGAAGGGCCCTGACAGGGCTCCGGAGAGCGCTTCCTGGTCGCGCTGGGAGCGGTCGGGGGCGACGCACGCGGACGGGTTACGGGCACACGCCTCTCGTGACCCCGTGACCCCCTTTGTCGTCAATCCCTCGTGGGCAGGGCAGGGGCAGGAGGAGTTCTGCCTGGAGTCCGCCGCCCGGCGCCGCGGCGAGGCGGGTGGTGCCGCCATGGAGATCGGCGACCCATTTGACGATGGCGAGGCCGGTTCCCGTGCCGGTGCTGCCGGGTCCGGTGACGCGACGTCGGAAGAGCCGTTCACGGTCCCTGGCCGGCACGCCGGGGCCGTGGTCTCGCACGACGACGCGCCCGTCGGTGACGTTGACGTGGACCGGTGTGCCGCCGCCGTGCCGCAGCGCGTTCTCGATCAGATTGCGGACCGCCTGAGCGAGCAGCTCGGGGTCGCCGACGACCACTACAGCCTCGGTGGCGGCCGTGACCCCGGTGTTGTCGGGGAGTTCCTCAACGGCCTGTTCGACGAGCTGGTCGAGACGGAGCGGGGTCAGCTCGACCTCGTGCGTGCCAGCCTCGACCCGGGCCCGGACCAGCAGGCCGGTGACCAGGCGGCCCAAGCGGTCGACCAGCCCGATGGCCTCGTCCAGGGCCGCAGGCGCCCGGCTCGGCGAGATGCTGCCGCCTTCCACCACCAGGCGCAGGGTGGCCAGCGGGGTGCGGAGCTCGTGGGCTGCCTCGGCGAGGAACTGTTCCTGCTGGTCGAGTCCCCGTAGCGCGGGACGCATCGACCGCCCGGACAGGAAATGCCCGACAGCGGATGCGACCACCACGAGAGCCGCGCAGCCCAGGACGAGCCAGCGGATGAGCCGGTCATGGGCAGCCCGGCTCTGTGCGGAGTCGGCTCCGACCAGCACGGCGGCGCCGATCCGGTCGTCGTCCCAGACGGGGGCAGCGGCCCACTGGACCTCCCGGCCGCCGGTCTCGGTGGCGACCAGGACGGTCTCCTGTTCGTGCTGCACCTGTTGCCAGATCTCGTCCAGGCCGGCCTGATCTGGCAGGGCGGTGCGCGGGCCGGGGGCGTGGCGGATCTGGGGCCGGCCTGGCGCGGGTGCCTGGATGACGGCGAGCCGCTCGGCGCTCAGCGCCAGGTCGTCCTCGGCCAGGGCGTCAAGATGCAGGGCGCCGCGCTCGAAGTACACGGTGCGGGCGAGGCCGTCGGCCCGGCGGCTGACGCCGTTGTCGAGATCACTCTCGCGGGACTGGGCGTCAATGCGCGCCGCCAGGACGGCGAGGATCAGCAGGCACAGGGCGGTGGTCGCGGCGAAGAGCAGCGTCGTCGCCCACCGGGCGCGGTGCAGGCGCGCCGGCGCGGGGGCGCGCCGCGTCACAGCGCGGGAGCCGGATCAGCGAGCCGGTAGCCGACGCCACGCACGGTCGAGATGATCTCGGGCGGCCCGAGTTTGCGGCGTAGCTGGCCTATGAGGACGTCGACGACGTTGGAGAGTGGTTCGGCGTTTTCGTCCCAGCAGCGCTCGATGAGGTCGGTGCGGCTGACCACCTCACCTGCGCGCAGCATCAGGACCTCCAGGACGGCGAACTCCTTCGCGGTGAGAGTGAGCAGCACACCCGCCCGCCGTACGCGGCGGCGGGGCAGGTCGAGTTCAAGGTCGCCTGCACGGAGTTGGGGAAGGCGTGCGGGCTGAGCGCGGCGGCACAGGGTGCGTACGCGTGCGGTGAGTTCGGCGAAGGCGAACGGCTTGACGAGGTAGTCGTCGGCGCCGTGTTCGAAGCCGGCGACGCGGTCGGTGACGGCGTCGAGGGCGGTGAGGAGGAGGACGGGGACGGTGGAACCTCGTGTGCGCTGGGCGGCGAGGAGGGTGAGGGCGTCGCCGTCGGGCAGGATGCGGTCCGCGATCAGGCAGTCGTAGGTGTTGACCGCGAGCTTGAAGTCCGCGCCGGCGAGGTCGGCGGCGAAGTCGACGGCGAACCCCGCCTCGCGTAGGGCGGTGGTGATCACGGGGCCGAGGTCGGGGTCGTCCTCAAGGACAAGTACGCGCATGACGGGCGAGCCTAGTAGGTCGAAATGGTCTTGAACTCGGGGTGGCGGCGGTTGCGATGGTACGACGCGCTGTGTGGCTGTTCGGGAAGCTGATCGGCGGAGGCACGAGGACTGCTGCCGCGAGGCGGACCGGCTGGGCCGGAACCGATCGGTCGTCTCATGATCGCCTCATGAACGGGCTGGCAGCCTGCGGGCATGGCAAGAATTCGTAACCACGCAATCGGCATGACCGCGGCCGTCCTGGCCGCCACCGTCCTCGCAGCGGGCTGCGTCCAGTCCGCGCAGGGAGCGGGCGCCGACTTGGCGGGAGGCCCGCGCGCGGTGGTCCGCGTCGACCAGGTCGGCTACACCCCCGGCGAAACCAAGCAGGCCTACCTGATGACCTCCGTCTCCGCCTCCAAGGCTTCCTTCACCGTCCGCGACGCGGACGGGAAGGAGGTCCTGAAGGGCAAGGCCGGCACGTCCACCGGAGGCTGGAACAGCAGGTACAAGGCCGTCCATACCCTGGACCTGTCCCCTCTCACCGAACCGGGCGACTACCGGATCGAGGTATCCGGGCCCGTCACGGCAACCTCCCCGACGTTCCGCATCGCCGCGGCGGACGAACTGTTCGGCAAACTCATCCAGGACAACGTCCGCTTCTTCCAAGCCCAGCGCGACGGCGCCGACGTCATACCCTCGGAACTGCAACGCAAGCCCTCCCACCTGGCCGACCGCCAAGCCACCGTCTACGACACCCCCGCCTACGCCGACGACGAGACGGTCCTGACCGCGCCCCTCAAGCGCGTCGCGGGCCCGGTCGACGTCGCGGGTGGATGGAACGACGCCGGCGACTTCCTCAAGTTCACCCACACCGCCTCCTACTCCACCGCCGGCCTCCTGCTCGCGCAGCGCACCACCCCTGTCGGCGGGAAGGAGCTGGCGGCCGAGGCACGCCACGGGCTGGACTGGCTGGACAAGATGTGGGACGACACGTCCCGCACCCTCTACCTCCAGGTCGGGCTCGGCAAAGGCGACTCCGACGACGGCAGCGGCAAGGTCCGCTCCGACCACGACGTGTGGCGCCTACCGGAGGCAGACGACGCCCTCAACGTCAAGCCCGGCGACCCCGACTACCTGATCAAGCACCGGCCGGTCTTCCGCGCCGCACCCCCCGGCAAGCCGATCAGCCCCAACCTCGCCGGACGCGTCGCCGCCACCTTCGCCCTGGCCGCCCAGCTCGACGCCGCCGACAACCCCGAGCGGGCGCACAACGAACTGGAGAAGGCCGCACACATCTACGCACTCGCAGACACCAACCCAGGAGACCAGCTGGTCACCGCCTTCCCGCACGGCTTCTACCCCGAGGCGTCCTGGCAGGACGACATGGAATTCGGCGCCACCCAGCTCGCCCTCGCCGGCCAGACCCTCAACGACAGCCGCGCCACCGCCTGGACCAGGCAGGCCGCGCACTGGGCCAAGCAGTACGTCACCTCGGACAGCCTCGGCACCCTCGGGCTCGGCGACGTGAGCGCCCTCGCCCACGCCGACCTCGCCCACCTCCTCGACAACAACGCCACCAGCACCGAAGTCACCCGCGAGCAGCTTGTCGCCGACCTCAAGCGCCAGCTCGACGACGGCAGCACCCGCGCGGCCCGCGACCCCTTCCGCGCCGGCGCCGTCTACACCGACTTCGACTCCGTGCCCCACATCTTCGGTCTGGCCGCCACCGCCCAGCTGTACGAGCGCGTGACCGGCGACAGCCGCTACGACGCCTTCGCCACCCAGCAGCGCAACTGGGCCCTGGGCGCCAACGCCTGGGGCTCCTCCTTCGTCATCGGCGCGGGCACCACGTTCCCGCACTGCCCCGAGCACCAGGCCGCCAACCTCGCCGGCGACCTCAACGGCGAAGGCGACATCCTCCTCGGAGGCGTCGTCAACGGCCCCAACGCCGCCGCCAAGCTCAAGGACCTCAACTCCTTCCCCACCATGCGAAAGTGCCCGAGCGACCAGGCCAACCCCTTCGCCGTCTTCGACGGCCGCGGCGGCGGCTTCATGGACCACGTCGGCGCCTGGCAAACGGTCGAATCCGCCGACGACTTCACTGCCACCGCCCTGCTCGACTTCACCCTCGCCGCCGCACCCCACAACGAAAGCAGCAAGGCCAACTGACGACCAAGACCCTCGCGATCCGTCGCGCGAGAAGGCGCACGTACCAAGCGAACCGGCGGGAGCCCAGCGCGCAGCGAGCCCCCGCCGGACACACAGCGTCGATGAGCAGACGTCGAACGCGACGAAGCAGACCGGCCACCGGGCGGGGGCCGCCGTACTCCCCGCCCGGCGCGGACGACGTCGGTCCGGCGAATTATTCTCTGATCATCCGTTCGGACGGTGAGGGGGAGCATGATCGACGTCGATGGGTACCTGGCCGTGCTGGGGGTGGAGCGGCCGGTGGCCCCGACCGCCGAGGTGCTGTGGGCACTGCACCGGGCACAGGTGGAACGGGTCGCCTACGAGACGCTCGACAACCAACTGGGGCGGCTGACGGGCATCGGTGCCACAGAGTCCGTGGCCCGGATCCTGCGAGGGCGCGGTGGCTACTGTTTCCACCTCAACGGGGCCTTCGCCGCGCTGCTGGTGGCGCTCGGCTACGACGTGACTCTGCACCGGGCCGGGGTGCAGGACGAGGTCGAGGACCCCGCGGGCCCGGATGGCGATCATCTCGCGCTCACCGTGCTGCTGGACGGCGAGCGGTGGCTGGTCGACACCGGGCTCGCCG
>NZ_JBEORW010000120.1:0-6197 GCF_040302565.1 Streptomyces sp. NPDC097981 | reverse complement strand
CCGCGCGTGCAGCACGCCCACCTCGAAACGCACGGCTCGATCGCATGGATGGAGGACGGCCGCCTCAACGTCCGCACCAGTTCGCAGAATACCCCTGCCTTCCCCGCCCGCCACCCCACCCCTTGCCCTCCGCGCTGCGCGCTCCGGGGCCAACCGGCACCGGACCCGCAATGCCCGCCCCCACCGGGCTGAAAACACTTCTGACCTGCGAATACATCACTCTTTTGGGTCGGGTCAAGAGGGCGATCCATCCCCCGATCACGACAGAGGTGCGATAGAGTTATCTTGTCGGTGAGGGGAAGTGGCAAGAACCCACCGGCATCGAAGAACCCCCGGACCTCAAGCCCAGGGAGAACCATGCCCACCACAGACGCGAAGTCTTACGCGCTGATCGTGCAGACCGACGGCGGGTGCGTCCTCGCCGACTGGACCCCTACCACCAAGCCCGCTGATCCGATTGACCGTGAATCGGATTACAGCGCCTCCTTCATGCGGCCGCTCCCGGTCCACCCCACGGTGACCGTCTGGGTCGACGATGACGCCGCATGGCGCGGCCTGCCGATCAACGACCCCGCCAGGCGTCTGCTCCGTCGGCTGCTCGCCCCGCAGTTCCTGTACTGCGGCCCGGTCCTGCTGACCGGCGCCATGACGTACAGCCGGGGCTGCTACGCGGAGGGTCTCACGGAGGGCCAGGCGCTCGATCTCATCGAGCTCTACCTGACCCGCGTGGCCACGATCCCCGTGCAGCGCACGCGCTGAAACCCCCGCCACGGTCGGCCCGGGCCCGTCGCCCCGGCCGCCTCGCTTGCGGGGCCGGGAGTGGCACCCGGCTCCGCAGGCCCGCCCGGAGAACCCACCGCGAAAGGAAGCCTCATGAGGCTGAAGATCTCCCCCAGGCAGCGCGCTGAGAACCTCCTGTACAGCGTCTTCGATGCGGCCGAGGACGGCTGTCACACCCTCACGGCCTATGCAGGCGGCCCCACCGCCGTGATCCGGTTCCACAACGAGGGCGAGCGGACGTACCTCGGCGAGGGCGTCGACATCGCCGACATCGTCAGCAGCACGGCGGCCGCCCTGGCGGGCGAGGTATGCGGCGTCGTGCTGCGCAGCATCGAGGGAGAGGGGAAGGCCCGCGCGTGGGGCTGGCACGTACGCGGCCTCTTCGCGACCCCGCTTACGGCCGACGCGCTCCGCTGCGCCTACTCCCGGGACGCGCTTACCGGCGAGGCCCTCCCGCCGGAGCCGGGCCTGTACTACGACGACGCCCCTCACATCAGCCTGGTCTAGCAGTTCGCCAGCGCTCAGTAACCGTGCTGCGGGGCCGGGAGTGGCACCCGGCCCCGCAGCGCCGACCGTCGAACACCGCAGAAGGAGCACGCTCATGACCGACTTCCCGGCAGACGACCCCTACGACATGGACGCGCGTTTGCTTGCCCGTCGAACCATGACCCTTGTGAGGTCCCTCGCGCGTGCCGCAGGTGAGGGCACCCACCACCTGACCGTGGTGCTTGCGCACCCCAGCGGGTTCGCTCACGCCGAGTGTCTCATCGAAGGCCCGGTGCCGAACGAGGACGACCCGCACGACCCCCTCGCGGAGGCCGCGTACCTCCTGGCCGTGACCACGATGGGCGTCAGCGCCATGCTGCTCGCGCGCTCGCTGCGGACGGACGGCACGGTGACGTTCATGTCCTGGATGGTCCGGGACCTCACCGCGTACCCCGCAACGGCCGAACAGAGCCGTAGCGCGTACGCCATCGGCGAGGACCGCCCCGCTGACGCGTCACTCGCCATGACGTTCATGGACGCGCCCGAACTCGTCTGACCCCGGCCAGGTCACGGTCGGCCGCCCCGCGTCCGGCGGCCGACCGACCGGGCCGGTACCTCTGCGGACACCCCGAACGACTGAACACAGCCCGCCAGCGGCGAGGGGAGTGGCACCCCAGCCGCATCCGTAGAACACCCCAGAAGAAGGAGAGACTTCCGTGGCACACGAGATCGAGCAGTTCAGTGACGGTACCGCCGCGTTCGTGAGCGCGCGTGAGAGCGCCTGGCACAGGCTGGGAACGGTGACCGCCGACGCGCTGACCGCCGAGGACGCCATGCGCTTGGCGGCCCTGGACGGTTGGAACGTCCGCCTGGTCGGCCTGCACGCCACCGAACTGACGGCAGAGGGCACGACGCTTCTGGACGTGCCGAACCACCGGGCGAGCGTGCGCACGCACCCCAAGACCGGGCGCCCCGAAACTCTCGGCGTGGTCGGCCCCGACTACACGCCCGTCCAGAACGAGGAACACGCCGAGTTCCTCAACTTCCTGGCAGACGAATCCGGCGCGCACTTCGAGACGGCCGGATCCCTGCGAGAGGGCCGTCAGGTGTTCCTGACCATGAAGCTGCCTCAGACGATGACCATCGGCGGCAGTGACAACGTGGACCTCTACATCGCAGCGTTCAACAGCCATGACGGCAGCAGTGCTTTCCGCATCGTCGTCACACCCGTGCGGGTCGTGTGCGCGAACACTCTGCGCGCCGGACTGCGGAATGCGAAGAGCAGCTACACGGTCCGCCACACCTCGGGAGCCCGCGGCCGCATCGCGCAGGCGCGCCAGGCCCTGGGCCTGACGTTCAAGTACGCCGAGGAGTTCGAGAAGGCCGCCCAGCGCATGCTGGACGTGGAGATGACCACCCCCATGCTCCGCACGGTCGTCGAGGAGCTGTGGCCGGTCGCCAACGGCGACAGCGCCCGGAAGAAGACGAATCAGAACACCCGGTGGAACGCCATCCGCGGTCTCTTCGAGCAGGCGGACACGCAAGCCGGCATCCGGGGAACGGCGTGGGCGGGCTACAACGCGATCACTGAATACGCCAACCACGTGGCCCCGGCGCGCGGTGCGAACCCGGACCTGAAGAACGCCGCGCGCGCGGAGCGCGTGATCAGCGGCACCGCCGACGACGTGATGGAACGCGCGTTCCGGCTCATGACCGTCTGACCCGAAACCAGCTCGACAGCACCGCCCACGGGGTGGGCGGGAGAACCCGTCCACCCCGCTCACCGCTGAGACAGGAGTCATCATGAGCACCCACAGCGCGGCCCAGCTGATCGGCGGACGCTCCCACCAGTGCGATGCCACCGCGACCTACACCCATCAGGGACGCCGCGCCTATGCCCTGCTCGACGGGATCGGCAGCACAGAAGAAGTCCGGACATGGACGCGCACAGCCGCGCGCCGACTCGCCCGCGCCGCCGCCCGCGCCGGAGCTCTGGAGGGCCTGCAGGAGATCCACGCCGCCCGGGCCGCCGAGCTGGCCGAGGAGGGATGGCGGGCGCAAGACATGCCCATGGCCGTAGCCGTCGTGGCTGTCACAGAGCCTGGCAAGGGGCTCGACGTGGCCTGGTGCGGTGACGCCCGCGCCTACCTGCTCCCGACGTCCAGTGATCGGCTGGAGCGGCTGACGACCGATCACAACATGCGGCAGGTCTTGACTGACATGGGTGTGGAGCCCGGACCGTACGCCCGCAACCGGGTCACGTCCTACCTCGGCGACACCAGCCCGCACGCCCCGCTCGGATCCGTGCAGGTTCCCGGCCGAGGCAGGCTGGTGCTCGCCAGCGACGGAGCGTACGAACCGCTGGAGGACGCCGAACTGGCGATCTCCGACTACGTGACGGGCAGCACGCGCCGCGCCGCCCGCGCCCTGGTGAAAGCCGCCATCGCCCACGCCGACGGCCGGGCCGACAACGCCACCGCACTGATCGCGGACCTGTCCGACAGCTAGCAGCGGAACCACTGCACGCCGCAAGGGACGCAGTCAAAACACTGCGCCCCGCAGGGCAGGGGAGAGCCACCCCAGCCAAACCGATTGAAGCGGAAAGGGAATCACGTGACCTACAAGGACGACACGGAAAGCCGGACCGTCAGCAGGCTGGCTCTGTCAGCACGCATCTCGGAATCGGGCCGTACCACGATCCTGCCGGAAACGGTCCGCCCCGTGCGCTGGACGGACTACTGGGCCCGCGCGGGACAGATACGGAACATGGAACGGACCATTGAGCTCCAGGTGAAGGCCTTGGTGGACGCCGCGCTGAAGGCGATCGAGAGCGAGTCCATGCCGGCCGACTCGGCGCACCTGTGGAGGTCCGAAGAGCACTGGCGGGCCGTGACGGTGCGCGAGACCCGCCGCAGGGCCACCGACCGGGCCAATGCCCACGTACACCGCGAAATGTCCCGCGCGGCCCTGGCTCGAATCGACGCCGAGGGGTCCGACTTCTGGCCCGTCCGATGGGAGGAGTCCGACAAGGTGTTCCTCGACCAGGGCGAGTGGACCGTCACGGTCTCCGTCAGCGGCACCGACCACCCGGCCGTCAGAGCGGCGCTCACCGCCGACCTGTCCGCCAAGGTAGCCGACATCCTCGCGAACGCCCGGAACCGGATCCCGCGCATCCAGAAGCCCGGCCGCGCCCCCGCCGCGAGCATCTCTCCCGCCAAGGTCCGTGAAACGTGGCGCCGCGACCGCGAGAAGGGTACGGCACCCAAGCCTGCCAACGGCGCCTACGCCCCTGGCAGCTGGGTTGTTTGGACCGACCCGGAAACGGGCCGCATGATCAACGGCATCGCCTCCGAATGGACTCCGGGCTGGACCCACGCCCCCCGCAAGCGGGGTGTCATCCCGTCAGACGGAAGCGAACCGGTCGTCATGCAACTCGACCCCGGGGCCAATCGCTGGAAGGGCCCGTGGAGGATTTTCTACAATGATGGCGTGAGCGCCATCATGGAACCGGGCGCGGTTCAGCTCGCAAGCAATGCGCAGATGCATTGATCCTCGACAGCCGCAGTGGACCGCTCGGTTATGGTGCAGGCCTTCGTTTCCCGAGTTAATCCGCTGTCTATTTTGAGTCATACGAGTGGTGGTCCTGGCTGCTGGCAGCATTGGAGTGAAGGCCCCGTCGGGCGGAAGAGTGAGATCGTACGATCTTCGGCATGATCCTTCCCCTCTCAGGCCCTCCTACGTGGAGACATCCTCTTGCTGCATTTGCGCTGACCCTCTTGATAACGGCCTGTTGGTACGGGCTGCAGCCGATTTACCCGGACTGTGTCTTCTTCTCCAGTGGTTCTCCCGGGAAGTCGCTGAGTCCGAACGAGGCGTATCAACAGGCAATCGAGTCGGGACAGTGCGCGCCGCCCCATGCGCGCTGGACTACCTGGACCGATTGACCTTCCCCCAGCAGCAGGAGACCGACCTGCCAGTCACCCGGCTGACAGGAATCGGCATGCAGATGACAGTGGACTTCGTCATCCGCTACAGCAGCACCGGTGAGCCGCGGTCCCTGCTGCCAGCCGCCCGCGTAGCGGGCTGTTCCTGGAGGCGGAGCCGGAAGGACCCGGTGGGGGAGCGAAGCGGACCCGCCCAACGGTCCTTAGGCCCGGACCCCGTGAAACGGAGTCACCTCCCGCGCGGAGCGGGGGGAGCGCAGGGGAGAGGAGGTCGGATAAATGACGGGTGCTTCTTCAGGGGGTTCGGTCATGATCGAGGGGATGAATCACGAATCTGATCTCGTAGCCGCTGTGGGCTCGCTGTGGGATGAACACAGGCCTGCCCCCTTCCCAGCTGGTCTGGCAGGTGAGGATCGGGCAGGTTTCGACCTTGTCCTGGTTGACGCGGACATCGCGGGGTGTGTGCATACCTGGCTCAGTAATGCCGGTGCCCTGGACGTGCGGAGTTATCGGGTCTTGCACTGGCGGGGATCCCAGCTCGGAGAGATCCTTGCCGTGCTCGGTGACGGTGACAGCCCGGAGTACTGGTATCGGCTCTCCAGGATGGCTGAACTCGTGGCATCCACGGATCCCAGGCCGCGGGATGCCTACCCTCCCGAACCTTGGACCCCCATGGACGGCTCCAAGGACCCTGGCGGGTGACCGCCCCCGATTGCTGCTGGCCTGGCCCGCGAAGCGGGCCCGGGGTGGTAGCGAAGCGGACACCCCAACGGCCCGAAGGGCCGGACCTCGTGAAACGAGGTCACTCCCCGTGCGCAGCACGACAGTCTAGGAGCCCGCGAAGCGGGCTCCGTCCGGGTGGAGCGCAGCGGAACCCGGACCGTCCGAAGCGAAGCGCAGGACTCCGGCCCGAAGGGCCGGCCCTGGCTCGGCGAAGCCGAGCCCGCCGAGCGAAGCGAGGCGGTTCACTCCTCCACGCGCAGCGTG
>NZ_JBEORW010000119.1:0-6632 GCF_040302565.1 Streptomyces sp. NPDC097981 | reverse complement strand
CCGTCGTACGTCAGGCTGGCCGGGAGTCACGGGTGCCGAGGCAGGAACATCATCGTGGCGCGCTCTCCCTCCTCAGCATGACTCCTTCAGCCGCGCCTGCAACCGGAACTCGCGCGGCACGACCCCCGTCAGGACGGCACCCTTCCACGGGTGGTTGCCCGGCAGTGAGTGGCGCAGATCAGTCATCGAGTCTTCGCAGCGGCTGGGCCGTCACCGATGGGTCGTCGAGCGCACGATGGCCTGGCTCGCCGGCTGCCGCCGACTCCATCGCCGCTACGAACGCAAGGCCGAACATTTCCTCGCCTTCACCAGCATCGCCTGCACCCTCATCTGCTACCGCAGACTGGCCAAATGAGATGACGTCTATAAGAAGGCCGTGGCCGGCCAGCTCTGCACAGGCCCAGGCCCAGGCCCAGGCCCAGGCCCAGGCCCAGGCCCACAACGGTTCGTGTAGCAGACAGGCCCTACACGGAGTCGTTGAAATCGGCCAGGTCCATGCCCGCCCAGCCGGCCCCGGCGTCCGCGTCCAAACCTGGCCAGAGCGCCAGCATGTCCAGGAGCCTCGCGAGGTCCGCGGCGTCGCCGGCCCGGGCCGCAACGGCACGCCGTGCCCGCTCCCGCTGCCCCAGCCGCCATTGAGCATCACTGCTCCGCCGACGGTCCGATTCACCCATAACCACAGATCCCACCACAACCACCACGCCAGCACACCGCCGACGTCCCACCGCACCCCCGGCAACCCCACACGCCGCCCTCAACGCCATGCCCGGCAAGTCGGGCGACGGACCGGGTGGCACCGGCGGTAGGCGCGCTCCCCGGCCGGTGCGGGGCGCAGGTGGTGGAGTTTCGCCGAGGTGCCCCTGCCGGGAGGCGGGGGCACCTCGTGCGGTCAGGTGCTGTCCAGAGCGCCTGGGGCACCTGCCCTCGTCCGCACACTCCTGTCGGCACGGCGTGATCTTGAGCGTAGCGGGCAAGCCGCCCGCCGACAGGCTCAATGCGGGAATCGTCCCGGCTGCTGTCGGTCCCGGGTCACCCGAGCCCCGGCGCCCCGCCGGTCGGGCTCCGTGTGGCCGATCTCGTTTCCCGAAGCCGCGCGTGAGGCATCCGTGGCCGGCATCGAGGTCGTCATCTACAGGCAAAAGCTCAAAAGGATCGCGACCGTCGGCGGGAGCAGCGCGAGCCACCCCGCCCATCGACGTGCCCTGGCCAAGGTGGGGTGTCGCAGGGCCAGCCGTTCGCGCAGTCCTGCACGGGCCCCTGCACCGGGACCGAGCAGCCGGTGTCACCGATCACTGCGAGGGCCTCAAGCCCTACCCCACCCCCGAGGCCTACCGCTCCTTCTACTTCTGCAAGGACTGGCGGCTCGGCCCCAAGCGCTCCCGGACCGAGGGCCCGTGGGAAGCATCCTCAAGGGGTACGACCGCCTCGGCGTCCTCAGGGCCGTGGAGTTCCTGGACAGGTGGTGGGATCCCGCGGCGGACGCGGGCCAGGGCGACTGGCCCTATCCGCCCGACGACGGCTACGAGCACAACGGCCAAGGGGTGATCGCCGCGCCGCTGGTGCTGCACGCGGCCTGAGGGTGGAGCGCTTCGGCGTCGAGGCGGGCCGGTTCCTCTCCCCTGTGGGCACCAAGTACAGCTACCGGGCGCTCCCGCCGTCGGACCTCAACACCAACGACCCGCGCTACCCGTACGAGTACCACCTGTACCGGGTGGCGAAGGACGTCACCGTGTGTGCCGGGCCGGAGGCCCCCGCATTCGAGCTGCCCGGCGGGGGCATCCAGTACGTGACGTCCAGCAGTCTGCCCGGACATCCCCCACACCTCGGTGGCGGATCTGGTGAACAACGGCACCCTCGTACGGCTGACCAAGTGATCCCCGCACCGTGAACCGCTTCCAGCTGTACGAAGCCCTTCGTGCGGCCGGAGTCCCCGAGGCGTACTACGAGATCCCCGGCCGCCCCCGCGGCCCCCATGCCACCGACCGCTACTTCCTTGAAGAGCGTGAGGGCGCATGGGTCATGGGCGTCCACGAACGCGGCCGGCGGGACGTGCTGCGACTACAGCTTTTAGTTGTCACAAACCGGCCGTGGTTGGCATCGCTCGCGCCAACCGACTGCCGACATCGAGAGGCGGGTTGTGGGCGGTCGGGCGTACTGGCTGCCGCCCCACGGGCGTCAAGGCCGGACGGGGTTGAACGTCAGACCGAGGCAGATCGGGGCGTGGTCGGCGGTCAGGCGCCGGTGCGGCGGTCGAGGCCGTCGAGCAGGAGTCGCAGGCCGTACTCGAAGCGGTCGTCCGGGGTGCGGTCGGCCCAGTGGCGGATGGCCGTGCCGATGGCCGGGTAGTCGCTGGTCGCGGCGGTGTCCGGGGTCGGGGTGCGATCGGTGGTGGCGAGTTGGTGTTCCCGGCTCTGTTCCTCGATGACGTGGCCGAGGACGTAGTCCTGAATGGTGAAGAAGGCCAGCGCGGTCTCAGTCTCCGGTACTCCGGCGGCGGCGAGGGCCTGGACGGCGGCTTCGCCGAAGCCGAGGGTGTTGGGCCGGCGGACGTACGTGCCGGACAGGACGCGGGCGCCGTCCCGGCGGGTGAGCAGGGCGAGCCGCAGCCGTCGGGCGAGTTCGGCGGTCCGCTCGCGTGGCGGCAGTGCGAGGTCGACGTCGGCGACGCCGCTCATGATCTCCTCGGCGATGGCCTCCAGCAGGGCTTGCTTGTCGCGGTAGTGCCAGTACAGGGCGCTGGGGCCGACGCCCAAGGACGTGGCGAGGCGGCGCATGGTGAGCCCGTCCAGGCCTTCCTGGTCGAGCAGGCCGAGGGCTCCGGCGAGCACGTCCTCGCGGTGCAGGCGCACGCGGATCTCCTTGCTGGGCGGGCGGGGTTGGGCCGACTTCACGGCCCTGTCATCCGCGTTGACACACCGTTGAGCCTACCCTAACCTGAACACCGTTCTACTAGAACACTGTTCAGGTTTGGAGTCGACATGTCCATGCCCTCTTCCCCGCGCGTCCCCGCCGCGCCCCCTCCGCCCACAGCGGCCCCGCCCACCACGCCGTCGCCCACCGACCCGCTGCCGCCCGGGCCGCCGCCGCCCGGAGCACCGCGCCTGCTGCGGCCCGGCCTGCCCGTCGCGGCGGCGGTGGCGATCGCCTGCACCGCGTCGTTCATGGTCGTCACGGACGGTGCCATCGTGAACGTGGCCCTGCCCGCCATGAGCGCCGACCTCGGACTCGGATCCGCCGCCGCCCGCTGGGTGGTGGACGCCTACCTGCTGGTGCTCGGCGGCTTCACGCTGCTCGCGGCCCGCGCCGGCGACCTCTTCGGCCGCCGGTCCACCCTGCAGGCGGGCCTGGTCCTGTTCACCGCCGCCAGCGCCCTCGGCGGACTGGCCGGCAGCGGCCAGGCCCTGATCGCCGCCCGCGCCGCCCAAGGGCTGGGGGCGTCGGCGCTGGCGACCTCGACCCTCGGCGTCGTCCTCGCCGCCACCGCCGACCGGCCGGAGCTGCGCCGTCGCGCCATGTCGGCCTGGGCCGCGTCGGGTTCGTCGGCCGCCGCACTCGGCGTGCTGCTCGGCGGCGTCCTCACCGAACACGCCGGCTGGCGCTGGGTGATGTACGTCAACGTGCCCCTCGGTGTCGCGCTGCTGATCGCCGTCCACCTCTGCCTGCGGCCCGCCGACGTCCGCGGCTCCCTCGGCCGCCTCGACCTGCCCGGAGCCTTCGCCTCGACCACCGGCGTCGGCCTGCTCCTGTTCGGTGTCACCCGCGGCGGCGAGAGTGGCTGGAGGTCCCCCACCACCCTCGTCGCCCTCGCTGCGGCGGCCCTGCTGCTCACCGCCTTCGTACGCATCGAGGCACGCAGCGCGAACCCACTGGTCCGCCTGCCGGTCTTCCGGCTGCCAGGCGTACGGGCCGGGAACCTCGTCGTGCTGTTGCTCGGTTCGAGCCTGACGGCATCGCTGTTCCTCGTCTCCCAGCTGTTGCAGCAGGTCCTCGGCTACTCCGCCCAGCAGGCCGGCCTGGCGATGCTGCCGATGGGCGTGTGCCTGGCCGCGGCCGCCCTGGTCTCCCGGCGCCTGCTGGACGCCGGGGCGCGCCGACTGCCGCTGTACGGGGGCACCGTCGCGGCGGCCGGGCTGCTGTGGCTCGCCGTCCTGCCGACCGACGCCCGCTACGCGGCCGACCTGCTCGGCCCGCTGCTGCTGATCGGATCCGGTCTCGGCCTGATGCTGATGTCCGCCACCACGGCGGCCACCGCCGCCGTCCCGCCCGCCGAGGCCGGCCTCGCCTCAGGCCTGCTCAACACCTCCCGCCAGCTGGGCGGCGCACTCGGCCTCGCCGTGCTCGGCGCCATCGCCCAGTCCGTCACCGGCACCTCCGACGGCACTGCCTCCGGTGCCGCCGCCCTCCTGCACGGCTCCCACGCGGCGCTGCTCGCCGCCGCGGCGCTCAGCCTGCTGGGCGCGCTCACCTCCCTTCTCCTGCCCGGAGCCCGGAGCGGCAGCCGGACCGCCGGCACGCACACCCGCACCCGATCCTGAACCCGCCTCAGCACCCACCCGGAGAACAGCCCATGCACACCGGCAAGCACTACCCCGTCCTCGTCGTCGGCGGCGGCATCGTCGGCCTGACCGCCTCCCTCGCCCTCTCCCACCACGGCGTCCCCTCGCTCCTGGTCGAGGCCCACCCCGGCACCCACGACCACCCGCGCGCCCGCAGCCTCAACGCCCGCGCGATGGAGATCTACCGCGAACTCGGCGTGGCGGACGCCGTCCGCGAAGCCGGCGCCCCACTGGCCCGCGCCGAAGGGCTCCACCGCGGCCCCGACCTCGCCACCGCCCTCGCCGACGTCCCACGCCGGCCGAACCCCGGCGACCGACCCGAGAGCATCTTCGCCCCCACCGAGATGGCCCGCTGGAGCCCGACCACCGGCCACCGCGCGACCCTCGACGCCGTCGAACCCGTCCTCCTGGCGGCAGCCCGCCGCCGACCGGCCGAGATCCGCTTCGGCACGCAGCGCACCGGCCTGCGCCACGGCGACGACCACCTCGCCGTCGACCTGACGGACGTGGCCACCGGCGCCACCGAGACCGTCACCGCCGACTACCTCATCGCCGCCGACGGCGCGGGCGGCGCGCTGCGCCACGAACTGGACGTCTCCTCGACGTACGGCACCAGCCACGGGCACCAGCTCAACATCCTGTTCCGCGCCGACCTCGAACAGCTCATCCGGGGCAGGGAGTTCAGCGTCATCCTGATCGCGCGTGCAGGTGTGCGCGGCATGCTCACCGCCATCGACGCCCGCACCCGCTGGGCCTTCCACCTACGCTACGACCCGGCCGTCGAGAGCCCCGCCGACTACCCGCCCGAGCGGTGCGAGCAGATCCTGCGGGACGTCCTCGGGGTGCCCGGCATCGAACCCGAGGTGGCCAGCGTGCTGCCCTGGGAGGCCCGCGAGCGCACGCTCGACCGCCTGCGCGCGGGCCGGGTGTTCTTCGCCGGCGACGCGGCCCACCAGATGCCCCCGGCCGGCGCCCGCGGCGCCAGCACCGGCATCGCCGACGTCCACAACCTCGTCTGGAAACTCGCCGCCGTCCTCGACGGCCAAGCGCACGAAACCCTCCTGGACACTTACCAGGACGAGCGCCACCCCGCCGCCGTCCACGCCGTCGCCGCCTCGGGCGCCAACGCCCGGGCCATGACCCCCGGCAGCCCCTCACCAGATCCCGACTGGACCACCCCAGCCGCCCACGGCCTCGGCGACCGCTACCGCTCCGCTGCCGTCCTCACCTGCACGGGGGACCCGGCGGACACCGTCACCACCGACCTCGACGGCAGCCCCGGCACGCGCCTCCCGCACACCTGGACCGACCCCGCCCAGACGCGCTCCACCCTCGACCTGCCCGCCAGCGACTGGATCCTGCTCGGCCCAGCCGACTGGCGCCCGCCCGCCGACACCGCCGGCCTGCGCCACGCCGACCCCGGGCCCGAGTTCGCCGCCCTCGCCGGCACCGCAACCGGGGGCGCCGTCCTCGTCCGCCCCGACGGCCACATCGCCTGGCGCTCCACCGACCCGACGACCACCGGCCCCGCGGATCCGGCGTCGGCCATCGACGCCGCCCTGCGCCGGTTGCCGTTCCGCGGCCGCCACAGCACGCACCGTCGGGCGCCAGGGTTCACGGGTTCCGAGGTCCACCCGTAGCCCCGTACCCCTTGCTCCGGCCCGGTCGGACAAAACGGGACCGGTGCGGGGCCGCACAGCAGGCCCGAGGCTGTCCCGCAGCGCTGCAAGTGCCCTGCGGGCGGGCTGCCCCGCTCCCGGGACCTTCCATCGACTCAACCCGAGACGGTCGACGCCGCAGCCGTCCGACCACCACGTAACGAGGTGGGACCGGGGTCTCCGGAGGCCGGAGTGTCGCTCCGACTCGTCCAGTACTACTTCGAGTCCAAGGAGAGGCTCCTCTTCCACGGGCTCCAACACCTGACCGACCGCTTCACCGCGCGGGTCGGAGCCTTGGTCCATGACGGGCGCGGCGCGATGCGGTGCGCTTGAGCCGGTTGAACTCGCTCTTGCCTCCCACCCCCACCACGAACAGCCCTTCCACCCGCGCCGCCCCGAACCGGGCCACCACCTGCGC
>NZ_JBEORW010000118.1:1611-6633 GCF_040302565.1 Streptomyces sp. NPDC097981 | reverse complement strand
TTCGCGGCGAGGACGTACCGGCCGTGTTTCGCGTTGGCCAGGTGGGCGAGCGGGGCGGGGAGCTTGATGCTCACCTCGCCGTCCGGCGTGACACGCATCGTCTCGTTGCCGAACCTCTTGCCGGACTCCCCGTCCGCCCGGAGAAACCAGCGAGCCGCCTTCCAGCGTTCCCGCCAACCGCTCTCGGTGAGCCGGGCGGCATCGAGTTGGTGCCGGGTGCCCAGCAGGCGTTTGCCGCCCCGTGCGACCCGGACTCGTCCGCTGTCGCGGTCCTCCCGCGTGCGGGCGAGGCGGTCTTCCAGCACGTGCAGGCGGCGGGTCTTGGCGAACCATTCCTGCCTGCTGCGGTATCCGCCCGGGGCGCGCTTGCTGCCCTTCTCCCCGACGGGCAGCGACAGGCGGTCTGTGATCGTCCTGACGCCTGCTTCGAGGCTCTTCAGGTGTGCTGCCTGGCCGCGCCGGGCCAGCGCCCACTGGTCGTGCGTGGCCTTCGTGATCGCCCCCGCCCACCGCGATGACGAGAGCGGCGTCAGTTCACGTTTGCGCGCTGCCCACGTGCCGGTGGAGTGCTCCAGCCCGTCAGCACACCGCGTCTTGAGGTCCTTCGAGGCGAGGGCGCCGAGGTGCGCGCCGACCAGGGCCAGCACCTCCTCATCCCGCGGCATGAGGTCCTTCAGCCGGGTCCGCACCGCGACTCCGGTGGGCCCGAGCGCGACGAACGGCGCCGACAACTCCCGCAGCCCGCCCACCCCTTCACACCCCCCTCGCACACCGGACAACCCGCCCCCACACCCAACGACCACCACCAGCGAAGGTCACCCGTTCGATGCAGGAACCCCCATTCCCACCCGGCATCAACCCACGGCCACAGACCAGGACGAGGCACTCGCCCACACACGCCAGAACACACTCAAACCCAGTCAACAGGCAGCAGTTCCAACCCCTCGGCCCGCTGATGCGAGCCGAGGGGAATCGCTTCCGGCCGGTGGCCGGGGCGGGCATCGTCACTCGGTCTTGATGGCGGTCAGCATGTTCAGCCGGGCGGCGCTGCGGGCGGGCCACATGGCCGCCAGGACGCCCACCACGCCGGCGAGCAGCAGGAAGATGCCGATCCGGTCGTACGGGACGACCAGCGCGTAGCCCGGCACCGACTTGCTGAGGGTGGTGCCGACCGCCCAGGCGAGGAAGACGCCGACGACGATGCCGAGGACCGCGCCGAAGAGGGAGATGACCACGGCCTCCAGGCGGATCATGTTCTTGACCCGGCTCCGGTCGAGGCCGATCGCCCGCAGCATGCCGATCTCCTGCGTCCGCTCGAAGACGGACATCGCCAGGGTGTTGACCACGCCGAGCACCGAGATGATCAGCGCCATGCCGAGCAGGCCGTACATGATGTTCAGGGCGGTGTTGATCATGCCGCCCATCTCGTTGCGCATGTCCTGCTTGGTCGCGATGGACAGCGCCGGGTTGTTGCCGAGGGCGTCGAGGACGGCCTTCTCGCCGGCCTTCGACTCGCCGCCGACGGTGTTGACGTACACCTCGGGGATGTACGGCTCCTCGGTGTGCGCGGAGAGGATCTTGTCGTCGACGACGTACGGGGAGAGCAGGCCCTCCAGGTCCTTGTAGACCGCGCCGACCTTGAGCGAGCCCTTCTGGCCGTCCTCGTACATGACCTGCAGGGTCGAGCCGACGGACAGCTGCTTCTTCGTCGCGGTCTTCTCCGCGACGGCGACCTCGCCCTTGCCCAGGCTGCTCAGCGAGCCGCTGACGACCTCGACGTTGAGCATCTCGCCGATGGCTGCCGGGTTCACGCCCGAGGTGGCCTTGAGTTCGTCGCCGATCTTCAGCAAGAAGGCCGACTGGGGGGAGACCGCCTTGATGCCCTTGGCCTTGGAGAGGGTCTCGGCGACGGACTTGTCGAGGCTGCCGCCGCCCATGGCCATGGAGACCTTGTAGTCGGCCTTGATCTTGTCGGTGCTCATCCGGTCCACGGCCTTGCCCATGGTGATGCCGAGCACGGACAGGGTGGTGACCAGGGTGAGGCCGATGGTGAGGGAGGCGGCGGTGACGGCGGTGCGGCGCGGGTTGCGCACGGCGTTCTGCGCGGCGAGCTTGCCCGGGACCCCGAAGATCTTCTCCAGCAGCGGCCGGACGGCGGCGATGAGCGGCCGGGACAGCAGCGGGAGCAGCACGATCAGACCGATGAGCAGGAAGAACGCACCGCCGCCGATGAGGTAGCGGCCGGTGTCGCCGCCCTTGGCCACGCCGCCCAGGGCCATGACGAGGCCGAGCAGTTCGAGGATGCAGCCGAAGACGTTGCGCAGGAGCAGGGACTTCGCGGTGGCCGGCAGGTGGGCGCTGCCCATGGCGGCGACCGGGGGGATCCGGCCGGTGCGCCAGGCGGGGAACACCGCGGCGACCATGGTGACCAGCACACCGATGACGACGGCGGCGATGATCGTCGACGGTGCGACGATCAGGTCGCCCGCCGGGATCTTGGCGCCGATGGAGTCCATCAGCGAGCGCATGCCGACCGCGAGGCCGATGCCGGAGACCAGGCCGATGGCGGAGGAGACCAGGCCGACGACCAGGGCCTCGCTCAGGACCGACCGCATGACCTGGCTGCGCTTGGCGCCGACGGCGCGCAGCAGGGCCAGCTCCTTGGTGCGCTGGGCGACCAGCATGGTGAAGGTGTTGTAGATCAGGAAGATGCCGACGAAGAGCGCGATGCCGGCGAACACGAGCAGCATGGTGCTCATGCCGCTCATCTGCTCCTTGATGTCCGCGGCCTGCTTCTTGGCGAGCTCGGCGCCGGTCTGGGCCCTGGTGCGCTTGCCGTCGAGCAGCGGCTTGATGTCGGCCAGCAGCTGGTCGGCGGAGGCGCCGGCCTTGGCGGTGACGGAGAGCTCGTTGTAGAAGCCGGGCTTGAGGTACAGCTTCTGGGTGGTGGCGGTGTCGAAGAGGACGAGGCTGCCGCCCGCGTTGACCTGGCCGTCGTCGGTGGTGAAGACGCCGGTGAGGGTGTACTCCTTCACCGGGCCGTTGCTGGCGACGCGGACCTTGTCCCCGGCCTTGTACCCGCCCTTGTCCGCCGTCTCCTTGTCGAGGGCCATCTGGTCGGCGCCGGCGGGGCCGCTGCCGTCGGTGAAGCGGTAGGCGGGGTCCTTGCCGTCGCCTGCGGGGGCGTAGTTGGAGCCGCGGTTGGCCCAGCCGGTGCCGATCAGCTTGCCGTTCTCGTCACCGACGCCGGCGAAGCCGGAGATCCGGCCGGAGACGGTGTCGACGCCCTTGACCGCCTTGACCTTGTCGAGGGTCTGCTGGCTGATGCCGGGATCGCCCTCCTTCTGGCCGTCGTCGCCCCGGGACTGGCCGTACGAGCTCACGGAGACGGCGACGTGGTCGTAGCTCTTGGCGGACTGGCCGGAGAGGGCCTTGCCGAGGGTGTCGGTGAAGACGAGGGTGCCGGAGACGAAGGCGACGCCGAGCGTGACGGCGAGCACCGTCATCAGCAGCCTGGCCTTGTGCGCGAGGACGTTGCGCAGGGCGGTACGGAACATGGCGGAGGAGTCCAGGAGGTCGGGGGTCAGTTGAGGACTGGCGGAGGGGCAGTCCCTCAGCTGGTGCGGCCCTTGGCGTCGAAGGCCTTCATGCGGTCGAGCACCCCGTCGGCGGTGGGGGTGCGCATCTCGTCGACGACACGGCCGTCCGCGAGGAAGATGACGCGGTCCGCGTAGGAGGCGGCCACCGGGTCGTGGGTGACCATGACGACGGTCTGGCCGAGCTCGCGGACGGAGTTGCGCAGGAAGCCGAGGACCTCGGCGCCGGAGCGGGAGTCCAGGTTTCCGGTGGGCTCGTCACCGAAGATGATCTCGGGGCGGGAGGCCAGGGCGCGGGCCACGGCCACGCGCTGCTGCTGGCCGCCGGAGAGCTGGGTGGGGCGGTGGCCGAGGCGGCCGGAGAGCCCGACCATCTCGATGACGGTGTCGAGCCACTGCCGGTCGGGCTTGCGACCCGCGATGTCCATTGGCAGGGTGATGTTCTCCAGCGCCGTCAGGGTCGGCAGCAGGTTGAACGCCTGGAAGATGAAGCCGATCTTGTCCCGGCGCAGCTGGGTCAGCTGCTTGTCCTTGAGGGTGCCGAGCTCGGTCTCGCCGAGGCGGACGGAGCCGGCGGAGAAGGTGTCCAGGCCGGCGACGCAGTGCATCAGGGTGGACTTGCCGGAGCCCGAGGGGCCCATGATCGCGGTGAACTGGCCCTGGCCGAAGTCGACGGAGACGTTGTCCAGGGCGACCACCTGGGTCTCGCCCTGGCCGTACACCTTGGAGAGGCCGGTGGCTCGGGCTGCCACTGCCTGGGTGGTGTGCGGGGCGTAGTTCATGGTGGTCACGGAAGCGACTCCTCGGGCTGCGGACCGGGCTGCGGTCTGCGGATCGGCGGGACCCTTCCATCGTCACGGCGCCCACCCCCGCCGGGGATCAGCCGAGGTGCCCGTTCCCTGGCCCACTGGAGTCTGACCGCAGGGGCGGCCGCCTCCTCCTCTGGTATGACCCCGGGCCCGGCGGCCCTCGGGGACGGCCGGGGTGGCCCGGGTGGCGGGGAGGGTGGCGGGCGGGGTGGCGCGGGCCATCGAAATCCCGTCATTCCCGTATCGGGGATGATCGCCGCCCGTAACGGGCCCACCGTGTGTTCTCGGGCCTGACGACCCCTCAAGCGCCAATAAAATCAGACAACATCGGATAGACGACCCGCTGGCGACCTGGGTGATCCCGATAGGCTCGGTGCAGCGTCCAGTGCTTTTCCACGGGAGCCGCTACGCCCGGCCCGGATGGTGGAATGCAGACACGGCGAGCTTAAACCTCGCTGGCCCTAGGGCCGTGCCGGTTCAAGTCCGGCTCCGGGCACGACGACGCTCTGCCAGCACCGCATGACACGAACGGCGGGGGGTGCCCATCGGGCGACGGCCGCACCATCCGGGACGTGTTCGAGCAGTTCACCGGCGAGGAGGTGCGCTACGTCGCCCAC
>NZ_JBEORW010000118.1:0-1601 GCF_040302565.1 Streptomyces sp. NPDC097981 | reverse complement strand
GGTGCCGATCACCGTGTCGCCGCGCTGAAGGAGCTGGGTGGTCAGGGCGTGGCCGAAGCCGCTGCTGACGCCGGTGATGAGCCAGGTACGGGGGAACGTGGCCCCCCGCCGTTCGTGTCATGCGGGTTCGGAAATCAGTTGTGGTTACTGTGTGAATCCCGCACGATCCGCGAGGCGTCGAATACATGGAGGAGGCCCGGCCGCGATGAATTCGGCACAAGATCCCTTGGGCCGGTCGCGCGACGGCACCGCCGTGTCCGGCCGTGGGCTCCGGCCCGCCCCGCTCCTGCCGACTCGCGCGGGGCCCGGAGTTCGGGGAAAGATCCTCCTCCAGCAGTAGGGTGATTTTTTTGCGAGCGCATTACTCTTGTTGCAAGGCCGCGCACGGTGGCCATGGAGGAGTGAGATGAGGAGCAGTAACCCGGTCTTCTCGCGACGGGGGTTCAGCCGCGACAACGGTGGCTACGCGGGCTTTGGCGCGCAGCACCAGCAGGCCGGGACCAACCCGTACGCGACGAATCCTTACGCCACCGATGTGACCACCGGCATGCCGCAGGCGCCCGCCCGCGGCAGCGTGATGACGATGGACGACGTCGTGAGCCGTACGGCCATGACGCTCGGCACGGTCATCCTCACGGCGACGATCGCCTGGATCGCCATGCCCGTGGACCCGGCGAACGTCAACAAGTCGTACGGCATCGCCGTCGGCGCCGCGCTCGTCGCGATGGTCCTCGGCCTCGTCCAGAGCTTCAAGCGCAAGGCTTCCCCGGCGATCATCCTGGGCTACGCGGCCTTCGAGGGCTTCTTCCTCGGTGTCCTCAGCGCGGCCACCAGCACCATGCTCGGTGCCGGCGTGGTCATCCAGGCCGTGCTCGGCACGATGTGCGTCTTCGCCTCCGTGCTGTTCGCGTACAAGATGCGCTGGATCCGCGTCACCCGCCGCTTCTACGGCTTCGTGATGGCGGCCGCCATGGGCTTCATGCTGCTCATGGTCGCGAACCTGCTGTTCTCGCTCTTCGCGGGCGGCGACGGCCTCGGCTTCCGCAGCGGCGGTCTCGGCATCCTGTTCGGCATCGTCGGCGTCGTGCTCGGCGCCTGCTTCCTCGCCATGGACTTCAAGCAGGTCGAGGACGGCATCACGTACGGCGCCCCGCGCGACGAGGCCTGGCTGGCGGCCTTCGGCCTCACGGTGACCCTGGTGTGGATCTACCTGGAGCTGCTGCGCCTGTTCCAGATCCTCTCCGGCGACGACTAGTCATCCCGGCACCGCCACGGGGAAGGCCCCGCGAGCTCACTGCTCGCGGGGCCTTCCCGCGTCTCGGAGGGGGTACGGATCAGGGGTCGGAACTGCTGCCTGTTGACTGGGTTGCATGTGTTCTGGCGTGTGTGGGCGAGTGCCTTGTCCTGGTCTGTGGCCGTGGGTTGATGCCGGGTGGGAATGGGGGTTCTTGCGTCGAATGGGTGACCTTTTCTGGTGGTGGTAGTTGGGTGTGGGGACGGGTTGTCCGGTGTGTGAGGGGGTGCGGAGGGGTGGGTGGGCTGCGGGAGTTGTCGGCGCCGTTTGTCGCGCTCGGGCCCACGGGAGTCGCGGTGCGGACCCG
>NZ_JBEORW010000117.1:0-6809 GCF_040302565.1 Streptomyces sp. NPDC097981 | reverse complement strand
TGACACCGCCGACTACATCGCGGTGAGCCCGGACGGCCACCACGCCTACGTCACGCTCTCCTCGGGCAGCGCCGTGGCGGTGGTCGACATCTGATCCTGCACGCGGACCTTGACCTGGGAACTCACGGAACTCCGGGCAGAGCCGATTTCATAGAGTGCGATTCGCGGCGCCGTGAACCGCGGCCCACCGCTCACCTGAGCCACCCTTCGTCCGCGACGGGCATGCCCGTCACGGATGCTCGACAAGAAAGAGAGGCACTTGCCATGGTCTTCACCATGGCACCCACAATCGGCGTCTCGCTGCGCCCCTACACCCGCGCCGACGTCCAGTCAATGCTAACCCTGATCAACGTTGATCGGCTGCCGGGCAGCCGATCGCGACACCGGTGATGCTCAACGAGGCGCTCGCGGGCCGGTCGCCCATCGACGCGGGCTGGTGGGCGGAACTCGATCCGCCCGTGACCCAGGTCGCCACCGATCGCACGCCAGCGGGCCAACTCCTTGCCCGTGCCTGCAGCCGGAGCCCGCGCGATGGAGGCGGAGGCGCCGGCTACGCGGGTGGCGGCGGAGGGTACGCCCGCAAGACGGGGCTCTCGCCCCCATTGCCAGCGACGAGGCTGGTCCGGCCTCAAACTGGGGCGACCCGGAGGACCAGAAGCAGTGGCGGGCCATACTCGCCCGCCTTCGCGCAGTACTTGCCCCGCCGCCAGCTTCCATCGCCCTATTCGATGTTCAGCCAGAACAGAACGTCACTCGGCACGGAGTTGAGTCAGAGCCACGGTCCGTGAACAAAGCCAAGCCGCCGTCGCTCAAGTGGGCCAGAACGTCCAGGCGGTCAGTACACCTGCGTTCGCGGCTCCGTCCGCCAGACGCGGTGCGCGGAAACCGGCGCCGCCCTCGCCGGGATTTCGATCACTCGAAAAGGTTCTGTCCTGGCAGGGGTGCTGGGGAAGGCGCGGCAGGTCACGGGTTTGGTGGCCGTGAGTGTGGGCGTGTCAGGATCCGCTCGTGGAGTGCGATGTATGTGGACGGGCGATGTGGCGATGGCCGTGGCGTCAACTGCCGGGGAAGAGCAGACCTGGTCATGCTGGTGGTGCCATGCCGTTACACATGTGGGTGGCGAGTGGTTCAAAATTTCGAGGCCTCCGTACCGCCGATGGAGATGCGCTGGGAGGAAGCCGTTGCGGACAGCCTGCCTGCCGACGTATCGCACGCCTTCGGCGTCTTCGACAAGACCTTGTGCGGCATCCAGGCAGGCGGCATGTCGCCGTCTGACTACTGGTGGCTGCCGGAGCGGGAGAGTGCCTGCGGCGTCTGCCGTGAGGCGGCGGTGATGATCGATGAACGCTGGCCGCCTGCCCTGAGAGGCGAAGACGCGGGCCAGCGTTGCCCGGCGGCCGGGTGACCGATAGCAGCCCGTGCCCGGATCCGACGGGCGGCTGTCCGTCGTTCCGGTTCGCAGTCGGCTCGGCTTCCGGCTGCGCCTGGATGGGGCGGTCGTCAGGTACCGGGACTGCACCGCCGGCAGGGGGTGGCTGTGGGGCAATTGGCTGACGTGAGTGATCGTTTATGCGGTGAATCAGGACGCCCGCGCGGGTGAGCCGCAGCCCGGCTCTCTTCCGGGCCGCCCCCGGGTACCGCTACAACCCGGGTTCGTGATCAAGAATCTGCTGCGGCGTGGTCTGCCCGCGCTCGCTCTCACCGCCCTGCCCCTGCTGATCTCCACCGCGCCGGCGGCCCAGGCCGTACCGGCCGGCCCTGGGGCGGTGGCGGTCAGGACGCCGCTGTCGCTGTTCGCGGCGATCGACCAGCTGTAGCCGACGAAGTACGTGAGGGCTACGTGCGGACCCTGTACAAGCACTGGAACAAGGGCCTGAACGCCGGCGACGGTTGTGACACCCGCAAGGAAGTCATCTTGTCCGAATCGCTCGAGGCGCCGCTGGTTGCGGCAGGTTGCAAGCCGACCGGGGAGCTGGCGAAGCCCGTACGACGACGTGGTCGTCACCGATGCCGCCCGCCTTGACGTAGATCATTTCGTCCCGCTGGCCGAGGTCCACGACAGCGGCGGCTATGCCTGGGACGCTGCCCGGCGTGAGGCGTACGCCAACGACCAGCGTCCCCGGACACCCTGATCGCGGTCTCAGCCTCCTCCAAGCGCAGCAAGGCGGAGAAGGACCTGGCGGAATGGATGCCCACGGACGGCTCCTACCACTGCACCTACACCGCGACCTGGGTGGGTACGAAGCTCCGTTGGGGCCTGGCCGTCGACGAGGCGGAGCGGCAGGCGCTCCTTGGTATTGCCGAGGACTGCCCGACTACCACCGTCACCTACGAACCCGCCGCATGATCGGCCTCCCCGCGAGCCCGTTGTCCTCCAGCAAGGCGAAGGCCGCGAGGCGTCCGGCGAGGATCACGAAGGCAGTGCCGACTGCCACCCGAAGGGCACCATGAACTGGTACGAGAAGGATGGCTGAACCTGTGGACATGCTCAGAGCCGTGGCCCAGGTCCTCGGACGAAACGGTGAGGCGTGCGGGGCCGGTTTCCTGGTCGCTGAGGACGTGCTGGTCACCTGCGCGCACGTCGTCCGCGCCGCCGACAGCGGGCCCGGGCGCAGCGTATGGCTGGTCTTCCCGAACGCTGACGGAGCAGGCGTCGTCGAGGGGATCGTCATGGAAGAGCCGTGGCGGGAACCCGAGGCCGAGGACGTCGCCATGGTGCGCCTGAGCGCCGCCGTGCCCGGCACATATGTACCGGCGCTGGGTTCCGCGGCGGGCTCCAGGGGTCACGAGGTGCGCTCGTTCGGGTTTCCCGGACAGGCTCCGGAGGGAGGGCATTTCGGGTACGCGAAGGCTGGCAACCTTCTGCCTGCGACCGAGCACCGGGCCGAACACCTGCAGCTGACGGACGCCAACGACCTGACCACCGGCTTCAGCGGCGGTCCGGTCGTGGACGAGGTGACCGGTCTGGTCATCGGCATGCTCACCGAGATCACCAGCCCCGATGCACTCGGGAAGGGCCAGGGCATCGCTTACGTCAACCCTGTTCAAGTGCTTCGGCAGATCTGGCCTGCCTTGGCCGTTCAGGACGTGTGCCCTTACCGGGGGCTGGAGCCGTTCACCGCGGAGCATGCGCAATGGTTCGAGGGCCGGCAGGACGCCATGGACCAGGTTCTCGCGCAGCTGGCGGAGCAGCAGCGTGTGGTCCTGCTGCTCGGCCCGTCCGGCTCGGGCAAGTCCTCCTTGATCCAGGCCGGGATCCTGCCCGCTCTGGCCGCGGGCAACGTGCCGGGCAGCGACCGGTGGCTGCCCGTACACGTCCGACCAGGTCAGGACCTTGGCGCAGAGATCGAGCGCGCAGGACTGCCCGGGGCCTCCACCGACGGGATCCCGGAGGCCGCGACCCGCATCCTCAGAGCACAGCCCGAATACCAGCGGGTCGTCCTCGTCATCGACCAGTTCGAAGAGCTCCTCACCCAGCAGGAAGGCAGCCTCGCCGCCGCGAACCGGCTCACGGCCGCGATCACCTCGCATGCCACCCTGAGCGTGATCCTGGTCATGCGCGACGACTTCTACCCGCAGCTCGCCGCCCTCGCCCCCGACCTGCTGGGCGCCGCGATGCCGGGCCTCCTCAACATCCCAGGCACACTCAGCCAGGACGACCTGCACGACATCATCACGCTGCCCGCCCAGAAGGCCGGAGCCCGCTTCGAAAGCGGGCTTCCCGAGCAGATCGTCGCCGACGTCCTGGCCACTGCCCCGGAGGGGGAGGCAAGCCGCCGGGCCGCGGTCACGGTGCTGCCCCTGCTGGAACTGACACTCAGCGAACTGTGGCGACGGCGCCAGGACGGCTTCCTCACCCACGACGCCTACCGGCGCATCGGGGGAGTGACCGGCAGCCTGACCACCTGGTGCGACACCGCACTCAACCAACTGCCCCCAAACAGCCTGCCTGTCGCCGAGCGCATGCTGACCTCACTCGTACGCCCCGCCGACCTGCGCCACAACGTCCCCGCCATCCGCGCGCAGGTCCCCCTGGCGGATCTGCGCGACCTCACAGCCGGCCCCGACAGCACGCCCGACGACAGCGATGTGTTCGACACGGTCCTCGCCGAGCTGACCCGGCACCGCATCATCATCACCCGCACGCCCGAAGGGCCTTCGGCACGGCCAGTCGCGGAGCTCATCCACGACGCGCTCATCCGGGACTGGCGCAGGTTGCGCGAGTTGGTCGGCCGGGACCGCCGCTTCCAGGAATGGTTCGTACGAGCCCGCGAGCAGCAGGCCCGCTGGGCCGACGGGAGGCACGAGGAGGACCTGCTCGCGGGCACGGCTCTGGCAGCGGGGCTCGAATTGTCCCACCAGCGCCGTCTGCCTGTCGAGATCGGCCGGTTCCTCACTGCCAGTGAGCAGCACCAGCAGGCCGCCATCCGCCGCAGCCGGCGCCTCAACGCGATCCTGGCCGGCTTGCTCGCCATCGCCCTCATCGCAGGGGCCGGGTTCTTCTTGCAGTGGCGGACGGCAGAGACGCAGCGACAGGCCGCCCTGTCCCGCCAGCTCGCCGGCCAGTCCGACACCCTCTTCGCAACCAACGCCAACCTGGCCTCACTGCTTGCCGTGCAGGCCTACCGCACCAGCCCCACATCCGAGGCCTCCCACAGCCTGCAGAACGCCGCGGCGATTCCGCTGCGGCGCAGCCTGCGCGGTCACGGCGACCGCGTGACCAAAGTGACGTTCAGCCCCGACGGCTCCACCCTCGCCAGCAGCAGTGCCGACCGAACCGTCCGCCTGTGGCACGCAGGCACCGGCAAACCTGGCCCCATCCTCAAGGGACATACCGATCAAGTGTGGTCCGTGGCTTTCAGCCCCGACGGCCGTACCCTCGCCACCGGCGGCCTCGACGGCACCATCCGCCTGTGGGATGCACACACCGGCGCGTCCCGCCGTACCCTCCAAGGCCACGCCGGCGCCGTGCGGTCCGTGGCCTTCAGTCCCGACCGCAGCACCCTCGCAACCGGCGGCGACGATGCGACCGTGCGCCTATGGGACTTGGGAACCGGTAAACCACGGGTCACGTTGGAGGGCCATTCCAAAGCTGTGTGGTCCGTGGTGTTCAGCCCCAATGGGCGCTTCGTTGCGACCGGAAGTCTCGACCACACGGTCCGAGCGTGGGACGCGGAGACCGGCAAGCTCCATGCGGACCCGATCCAGCAGCCCGGCGAGGTCCATGCCGTCGCGTTCAGCCCCGACAACCGAACCCTCGCAACATCAGATAACACGGATACCCTTGTACGGCAGTGGGACATCGTCACTGGAAAGCAGAACCGAACCCCCCTCGAAAGGTACGACAGCGTCACGGAATCGGTGGCGTTCAGTCCGGACGGCCGCACTCTCGCCACCGGTATGGGGGACGGCATGGCACTGCTGCGCGACGCGTCCTCCGACACGATCCTCAACTTCCACCCTGGCCACACCGACTCGGTCTGGTCGGTGGCGTTCAGTCCCGACGGCCGCACTCTTGCCACCAGTAGCGACGTTGTCGTGCGACTGTGGGACGTGGTCGCCGGACCGAATCAGGCGACGTTGATCGGTCACACTGGCAAGGTCTCGAAGGTGGTGTTCGACCCGTCCGGCCGCACTCTCGCCACAGGCAGTCTCGATGGCACTGCACGATTGTGGGACGTGTCCACACGCACGAGCCACACTCCCCTGAAGGCCAGCGATGCGGTGGGGGCGGTAGCGTTCAGCCCAGATGGACACACCCTCGCCACCGCCAGCAAGGACGGCAAAGCCGAGCTGTGGGATGTGCGAACCCACCAAAGGCGGGTAACCCTGCCCGCACACACAGCGCCGCTCCAAGCTGTGGTCTTCAGCCCCGACGGGCGCGTCGTCGCCACCGGCGGCGGAAACAGCGTACGGCAGTGGGACGCGAACACCGGCAAGGAGATCCGCCCCCCGCTGCTGATCAACAGCGACACGGTGACTGCGGTGGCCTACAGCCCTGACGGGAAGACACTGGCCGTGACCGATATGGACAACTCTCCACACCTGTACGACGCGGTCAGTGGTGACCCTGGCGCCGTGCTCAAGGGACACGACGGAGCAGTGTATGCAGTTGCGTTCAGCCCCGACGGACGAACCCTGGCCACGGGGAGCGAGGACGCTACGGTACGTTTGTGGGACGCGGACGGCGGCCACAGCCTGGCCACCCTCACCCGACACACCGGGGCGGTGTACGCGGTGGCGTTCAGCCCCGACAGGCGTACTCTCGTCAGCGGCAGCGGCGACGGACTAGCAGTGCTGTGGGACGTGCCCACCCGCAAGGCCCGCGCTAGCCTGCTTCATTTCGATATTGTGCAGGCGGCGGCGTTTAGCCCCAACGGCCTCACGCTGGCCACCGGAAGTGTCGACGGCACGGCGCGGCTCTGGGACGTCACCCTGCCCACGCCTGCTGCGGCGATTCGAAAGATCTGTGAGGCCGTCTACCGCGACCTCACAGTCGAGGAACGGACGGCATACCTGCCAAACCAGAAGACCCCCCCTGTCTGTCCCAGCGAGTGAGCCACAATCACAGCCGGGATTCCGAGGCAGCGAAGGCTGGCAGGCATATTTAGGCGAAACTGATGGGTTTCCTATTGGATCGTGTAGCGGACGTGGCGGGCCGCGAAGTAGCCGCAGACGATGTGGGGTTGGCGTTGTCTGCGGTGCAGGAAGCGGCGGGTCTCGCGGGCGAGGTCGTCGGCTGAGGTCGCGCGGGCTGCGTGAACGTGGTGTTTGAGGTCGGCGTTCAGCAACTCGTCGGGGTTGAGCTC
>NZ_JBEORW010000116.1:0-6914 GCF_040302565.1 Streptomyces sp. NPDC097981 | reverse complement strand
TGCCGTCCTCCGGCGCGGCTGGCCCGCCACCACGTGCCCACCGACCGCTCGGAGACCCCGAACATCCCTGCCGCCTGGCCGTACGTCCGAACCCGCCCCGACTCCAGCGCACTCACCACCCGCAACCGCAGATCCTCCTGCGCAGCAGGCGACAGACGCCGCATGTCCCCACCCTCGATCACACCCGATCAACGAGCAGGCAACCCATCAGTTCCGGCTCAATAGGAGGTCGGTGACGCGGCCGGCGCAGCGTTTCCGTCGCGACCCGCGCCGCCGTCCGTCCCACATGCGTCTCCATTTTTCGCGTCCTGCATTCCCCCGAAACCGCAGTGGGCGAGGCGTGGGACAGCCATGGGACGCGTGGGACACCTGATGGGACGCCAACTGACCGCCCCGGTGGTATCGGCTGCCGCCTATGGTTCCCATGCCGGCCGAAACATTGCGGGCGGCGCAGCAGAAGAAGGAAGATCCGCATGAAACTCTCGACCAAGGCCGTCCGCGGCGCAACCGTCGCCGTGTGCGCCGCCCTCCTGGCCATCACCGGCACCACGTCGGCGAGTGCCCGCCCCGGCCTGCCCAACGTCCGCTACGGCGACACCGGCATGTCCGTCAAGTGCGTCCAGGATGCGCTCAACAATTGGAACGGCGACTACTTCCGCATGACTTCGGCCCTCAAAGTCGACGGCATCTTCGGCGATGACACGCTTCGTCAGGTGAAGCTCTTCCAGAAGGACTTCGGGGTAAAGCAGGACGGCATCGTCGGCAGCGTCACCGGCACGTTCATGTACAACACGTACCTGAACCCGCGCGGCAATTACGAGTGCATAAATTTCATCCCCACCCCGGTGTAGCAGAGATGGTCCGACCGCCCGCCCCGGGCGGTCGGACCACGTCGGCCCGCGCGGCGATCAGGTCGGGGAACCAGCGTAGGGCTGACCGGGTGCGGGCCAGAGCGTGGCGGATCGCGGGTGAGTAGGTGCCCTGACCGCAGGGCTGGACGGTCCAGCCGCGGGCCATCAGGGCTTCCGCGACGCGTATAAGGACTCCGCGCCAAGGACGTCAGCCGAGCCCTCGGTCTCGGCACCGAGCCGCGGCACACCGAAAACACTCGTGCCAAGCTGAAACGCCTGGTCGGCCGTGGCATCCTCACCGAACCCGAGCCCGGCCTGTTCACCCTCGCCGACCCGGCACCGGTTGCCGCAGAGGCAAACTCTAGCTGAACTTGATCTCTTGATTTCTGCAGGTGAGACATGGTTTCGCTCGGGGTGAGGGAGGCATGCGGCGTCTTGTATCCGCTTCATGGCCGAGGGGTGCGCGGTGGCGTCGGCGCTGGGAATGTTGGAGGAGCGGGAGGCGGCAGCCCGGGTGCGGGTGGAGGGCCTGCGGGAGGAAGCCGCGCGGTTGGCTGAGGTGTTGGAGGCCGCGGAGATCGAGCTGGATCGGCGGGTGATCGCGCGGGAGGAGCTGGTCAAGGTCCGCGACCCGCACACCGCCGATCATCAGGTCAGGTGACCCGGCGAGGTTAAACAAAAAGCTGAGACCGCACAGGAACCCCTGCCTGGCTCGAAGACCTCCGCGCTTTCGGCGTCGCCCAGCTTCGCCAGCGCGCGCCTCGGCGGCCGAGGCGAAGGCTGCACACTGTCATCAAGCTGCGCCCCATGGAATCCCGCAACGCCCTGTTCGCCGCCGTCACCATCACCACCTACATGGCAGCGGCCGGCTGGCCAGTCGATCCCAAATTCGCCGACCTCAAAGAGCTCATCCTCGCCGCCGACCGCAATGACGCAGACGTCTTCGCCATGGCCGACCGTATCCGCACGTGGATCGCCTGACCCGAGCTCATGCCGGGAGATGCGCGATGCGCAGGAGGGCCAGCACTATCGCCCCGCCGTACGGGCGCCTGGGTGACAACAATTCCAGACGACGGAGATGACGGCGCTTCTGCGGCGCCGGGATCGCCTGGGAAGTGACGGCGGTGGCCCGCTGCAGCCACCAAGCGCTCCGTCACCGCGCCCAGCTCCCCTCTCGACAGCACGGGGCAACCAGCCCACGGTCTGGGCGGGACGGGTCCACGCCGGCCAAGGTGACGTGCGGGCCCGTACGGCGTTGTTTCCCGGTATGGACGAGACACTGGATCTGCTGGACACACTGCTTTACGGGGTAAGCGAGCCACGCCTGGAACTGATCAGCGGGGACGAGGCGCGGGCGTTGATGGTGCCGAGGACATCCAGCGGGCTGCGGGCGAAATGCGGTTCCGGATCGGCTCCAGCCTCGGCTGACCCGCACCAACCGGTGTGCGCGGCTACGGGGCCGGCTCGTATCCGCCTGCCCGCTGTGCCAGCCCGACGCCCAAGACTTTCGCAGCGCCAGAGAAGTTGGGCGGATCTTGCCCGGAGGGAACTGCGGACGCCTGTTGGTGGGTAGCATCCGGCGGCAACACCGTGAGGTATGAGGAGAGTGAGCCGCAAGTGGCCAACGAGCCGGACACCATGCCCATCCACAACGTGTACGCGCAGCGGTTCGCCGCCGATCTCGCAACCAACCGCAAGGAACAGGAACAGATCTTCGCGCAGATCACGGAACTCGAGTCACGTCTAAAGCAGCTGAAAGCCGACGAGAGCTGGCTCCACGGCATGCAGGGTGCACTGCCCCCGGCCGCGGACAAGGCTGTGGCCTCCGGCGGACAGGTGGCGCCGCAGCCCAGCCAGTCCCCCGCTGATAGCACCGCGGCCGTTCCCGCATACGCCGGCGCTCCGGTGACGGGGGCCGTCCCCCAGCCGCGGTGGGCGAAGCAGAACACCGGCCCCGGGTCGGGAAGGAAGACGGCGCAGCCCAAGAAAGCCTCGGGTGTTCCATCCCGTTCGAAGGCCAAGGCCGCCGAATCGAAGGCCAGCAAGGGCGCGGAGCCCCCGCTGCGCGAACTCGTCCTGGCCCTCCTCGTCCACGCCGCTGAACCCCGCATGGTCAGCGAGGTCACCACCGAACTCGCCCAGGCACACCCCGACCGCCCGGCCTCCACCCAGGTCGTCCGCAACACCCTCGAGGCACTGGCCAAGAAGAACCTCATCGAGAAGGAACACAAGCAGGGCTCGGTCATGTACACCGCGCCCCGGCCTGCGGTGAGCGAGTCGGCATCCGCAGCGGTCCCGACCACCGACACGACGGACGACAAGGAGCCGGCGGAGGTCTAGTCCGTTTACCTCCACTCCGTACGCCACCCGGCCCCTGCCTGCTCGCGGCTCCTGTTCGGGACCGCCGGGCCCATGAAGGGCACGGGGCGCCTCATGGGGCGGGGTGGCCGGTCGGATCCGTGGAGTTGGCCAGCTGGCCCAACACCAGGTGCGGCCCCCGGACGCCTGGGTCGCGTGGCGGCCTTCAGCGGGTGCGTCGGGGGCCGCCACGGTACGGGCGGCGCCGGGTGACCGCTTCGGGAGCGGCCTCGGGGTTCGAGAAACCGCCGGGTACGGCCACGCGCGCCGGGGCGGGGACGGACGGAGCCGCGCCCGACGATCCGGAGGTACGGGGACCCGCCGGTCGCTCGGCGCGGCCGAGAACGGCGGTGTGGGGGATCAGGGGCGCACAGGCCTGGCAGATCTCCGCGAGGGTCCAGACCTGGCCGACGGCCGGATTGTGGATGAGGACGAGCAGCGGGGCGCCGGTGCAGGAGGTCCGGGTGTCCTCGTGGAAACCGCATTCGGCGGCCCGACAGGCACACGCAGCGTCGGGGCGGATGGTGGCGAGCCGGGCGTGCGCGCGGGCGTGCTCTGCGGCGAACCGCCGCATGGCCGCCGTGTCCTTGGACCGGGGCGGCATCCGGCACGCCTCAGTGCTGCAGATGACGGAGACGGTGTGATCGCCGTGGCCGGTCAGACGGACCGTCCAGGTCCGCCCCGGGACACGGGATCCGGGAATCATGGTCAAGGGAGAGCTGTCCATTCATATATGCGGTGGGTGCCTACCGTTCGACAGTCTCACGTGTGGCAACAGTGAATTCCACGCGGCCCAGCGTCAGCACGGGCACGACACCCGGTCACGAGGAGAACCGCATGAGGAGACAGTGGCCGAACACGCCGTGCGGCCTTTGTTGCACGCCGTTCGGCAGGTGTCAACGACCTGCCCCCGCGCCATCGCCGTCCTCGCGCGCGCTCAACAGAACGCCACGTGGAACCAGCACAGAAGATCGGCGACACTCGAAGGGCCGGCCGAGGACGTCGCCCGATTTCGCGAGGTCCTGCCGCAGGTACTCGAATACGGCCGTCCCGATGCCCGACCAGTCCGAGTCGGAATCTGAGCAGCCGATCCGTCGCCGGACCACGGCTACTACTTGCCCGCCCGCTCGCGCTTCGTCCTGCACGACACCCTGGTTGTCCGATCGTCCGCACACCGATGACCTGCGACGAGCTCCTGAGCGCCCCGGCCGCAGCCGGACCCGCCCCCGCTCGGAGGTGCAGCTCCGCAGGTCGAAGCGTCGGGCCCGCTGCAGCCCTCACCGACCCGCCACCGGCTCCCGTTCCAATCGGGGACCGATGGCTACCGGGCATCGGGCCAGACCTGCGGATCCGTACCCCCGCGCACCGCGCCCTCGATCCGGCCTCGATGTCGATACGAAGCCGCCCGCTACCGGGTTCCCTCATTCCCGTCGCGCACGCAGACGGTCGGTCCGCTTCGCGAAGTCGGTGTCTGTTCTGCGCCGGTCGTAGACGGATTCGGGCCGGATACCTGCGGCGAGGGCTGCCTGGCGGAGCACGCCGTGGGTGGCGAGGTGGTTGTAGAAGGCGGTCCACTGCGCGTCGGTGGCGGCGCTGGCGAGTTCCGGGGTGATGCGGGTGGCGGTGGCCTGGTCCATAGCAGCGGCGAAGCCGGTATCGCGGCGGCGGCGCTGGTAGACAGTCGCGGTGGTGATGCCGACCTCGGCCGCGGCCTTGGTCGTCGCCATGCCGGCGCGCAGGTGGTCGAGGAACTGGCGGCGGGACCGGGTACGCCAGACGAAGCCGTGGGCGCCCATCGCCTCCCGCTGCCAGGCCCAGAACAGCGAGGCGCCTTCGCCCGCGCGATCCGGGTCTTTGCCCCCCCCCGGACTGGAAGAACCGCAGCAGAGGCCCGCCGGCCGGCTTGTCGGTGTCGCAGAGCGGGCACAGCTCCAGCCGGACCGGGACTCCGAGACGGCCCTGCGGGCCCTCGGCGCTGACGATCACCTCGCCGCCGCAGCGTGAACACGGAGGCGGCTGAGAGGAAAGCCGGAACGGACCATGGGACATACCAGGCCTCCTTGCACGATGGACGGACCATCCAATGCCCCCTGACCTGCACGGCCAACCCATAGTGAAAGATCAGATTCACCAGGCTCCCCACCTGCAGCACACGCGTCACCCGCGACGTGTCCGCCTTGGACTGCGGTGGCAGTCGGCCGCCACGCGGACTACCGAACGAGCCTGCTCCCGCTGCGGCTTCGCCAGGCCGAGCGGATGCGAGTCGGTACGGCCCGGCATGCTCATCCTCGACGACTTCGTCATGCGCCTGGGAGGGGTGAGGGGCGTAGCCGTGCTCCGCTACTGAATCTGAACTCGTGATGTCGGTGCAGACGGGCGGAGTATCCGGCTGGCAGTGGTCCGTCCCGACTTGGAGCGCGGGCCAGGTACCTTCGTTCGGGATCCGGCCAGCTGCTGGGTAGTCTTCAGATCATGTGGCGAGAAGCGGCTCTTGAGGTCTTTCCTGAGGTGGATTTCCGGAGTCCCGCGCAGGCGGCGGCCCTCGCTGACGCAGAGCACCGTCTCGGGCGCGGGCTGCCGGCCGAGCTGAGGCAGCTGCTCCTGGAGAGCAACGGAATCATCGGACATACCGCGGTGGACACCGTCTGGCCCGTCGGACAGATCGTCGAGCAGAACCTTCTCTTCCGCTCCGACAGCTCCTTTGCCCGGCTCTACATGCCCTTCGACGCTCTCCTCTTCTTCGGGGACAACGGGGGCGGTGACCAGTTCGCGTTCGTGCAGACACCACAGCGCCCGGACATTTTCGTCTGGGAGCACGAGACCGACAGCCGTCGGTGGGTGGCACGAGATCTAAGGGACTACCTGGGCCGTTCACTCGCCGAGGGCGGCGACGACTGGTACCAGTAGGCCGACGTGGTGGCGGCTTGGCGAGAGGGCGTCGATCTGCCGCGGGTCCTCGCGAACCGTAGCCTTCAGCGCCGCACCACAGACGGCTGCGTCGCCCGTACGGTCGCGCACAGCGAGCACGCGGTCGACGGGCAGCTCGCCCTCTCCGGCGTAAGGGCCGGGCATCCGGCAGAGCGGCCACAAACCTGCCTCCCGCACCACCACGAGCCGCGGCAGGTGGGGGCAGCCGCCCGCCGGGGCCGACGGGAATGAAGAGGTTCGCGCGGTGGCCGTCGGGATCCTGTCTCAGGGCCGGGCCGCCCGCCAGGACGTCAGGGCCGACAACGGACTCGGCGGCCGGGCGGGCATCGGCTCGAAGGGAGGGGTCAAGGCCGCTCGGGGATGGCCCCTTCACCGCCGCTCCGGGCCTGGCACCCACAGCCTCCCCCACACCGCCACCGCGCGGCTCGGCGGATGCGGCCAGAAGGCCCTGCCGCGTCAGGCTGCGGAGCGGGCCGGCTTCCGCTGTGACTCCACAAGCCGGGCGCGGCACTCCTGGCAGAGCGGGTTCTCTGGGGCTCGTGCTGTGGTGCCAGCTTGCCAGTGGTCGTTCGCGCAGCTCAACGCCAATGCAGCTCACCGGAGCCGGCGCAACAGGTGTGGCGGCATCGCTGAATCGAGGGACCTCATCTGCCGAGGTTTCCACCCCGATGTGCGGTGCAACTGGGCTTGCTTCGCTTTGACGGACATCGGAGATCAGGGGTTTCGGCCCTGGAAGGATGATGTTCATCATGGAGAGCATGGGGAAGAAGAAGCCGC
>NZ_JBEORW010000115.1:0-7101 GCF_040302565.1 Streptomyces sp. NPDC097981 | reverse complement strand
GCAGGACGGCGTCTCCACCTGCAAGGACTTCGAACAGAGGTTGCCGGATCTTCGGCGTGCGGGAGATGACCCAGTCGCCTTGGGGCGGGTCGATACCGCCGAGGGCACCCACCTGGTCTTCCTGGCCGCCGATCAGAAGTCATGCGTGGCCGTGCTGTAGCAGCGGCCGGCCTGTCAAAGTTGAGACAGGACACCGTCACGCGGATCGAGGTCCGGATGGCTGGGGCCGCTTCGTGTGCCCGACTCGCCACAGGCCCCCGAAACGCAAGAAGGCCCGTGCCCCCTGCGAACGCTTCGCGGGGAGTACGGGCCTTCGTATTGACGCCGGGGTCAGGCGGCCGCCTCGGGGCGGCTCAGTCCCGGGATCTTCTTCTTCCAACGGTCCCACAGGGTGGGGTGGGTGTGGCGCCAGGCGACGCGGTCGAGGCGCACGGGGTCGGTGTAGCGCTGGGAGAGGCCGCAGGTGCACTCCAGGTTGTAGGGGAGCGGCTGGGTGTCGTCGCGGGTCGTGGTGACGACGACGCGGTCCCCGTCGTGGGTGCCGTGGTAGGTGCCGACCCAGAGCTGTGTGAGCATCGCGATTCCGATCTGTGTGAAGGGATGGCGCCGGGGCGGCCGGGCTCGTAGCCGGCGGCCGCCCCGGGCCGACTGAGGGTGAGCGGTTCGGGTCCTACGCGGTCGGCTGGTCGGTGACCACGAGGAACTGGTCGGAGTCGAGGTCCATGACGACCCGGGCGTCCGTGCCCTGGTCGCGTTGGGCGGCGGCGTATTCGTCGGCGGGCCAGGATCCGCGGGGGTGCCCGGCGGGGAATCGCTCCAGGACCCTGCGCTGCGCCGGAAGGCCGGTCGTCATCGGGGTCCGCCGTTCTCGAAGGCGTCGATCAGCTCGCCGATCGCGTCGGGGCTGGCGGCCTCGCCGATCCAGCGACCGGAGGTGGTGAACACCGGCACGCTGTCGTGGTCGGCGTTGAACACGGCCGCGTAGTCGCCCCAACGCTCCAGAACGAGCTCGTACAGCACGGGGGCCGGCGCGGCCTCCAGGACCTCCAAGGCGTCGACGGTGAACTGCGCCGGGGCCTCGGGGTCGTCCGGCTGGACGGCGGTGCCGGTGATGCGCAGCAGGTCGCCGGGCTGGATCTCGCGCAGCAGCACGTCGGTGATGCGAGGGTCGCCGGTGGTGCAGGCGTACACGGTGTCCGGGGTGTCGGGGGCGATCCGGGCCGCGTCGGCGGGGGAGTGGATCAGGTCGAACGTGGCGGTGCCCCAGCGGGTGCCGGGGGCCGGGATGGCGTCGACGTAGCCGTCGATGACGAGGTGTGTCCGGGAGCTCATCAGTGGGCCTCCGCCCGAGTTTTGGTGGTGCGGGGTCGGGGGGTGTGCTGCGCGAGCACCAAGAGCTAGCGGTTGCGCCGCTGCTGTTCGGGGGTGAACGGCCGGGCCTTCGCGCCGTGCCGGTGCCAGAGCGGCGAGGCCGGCGGTTCGGGGTAAGCCAGGGCGTGGTCGACGTCGTGCGGTGTGGTGCTGGCCATGAGGGCCTCCGGGTGGAGGGGTTCAGGCGTGGTCGTCATCGCGCCGGCGCTTGGGCTGGACGTCGGAGGCGAACCTGCCGAGGCGGGCCTCGGTGGGGTTCGCGGCGATCCAGGATTCGGCGCACGCTTTGCGGACGGGCTCCCCGTAGTGGGAGCGCATCGGCGTGCCCTGCCCACACAGCGCGCAGGGGCGGTCGGTACAGCGGTCGAAGTGCTGGGCGTCACGCCAGTCCAGCAGGCCGCCGGGGACCGGGATCAGGCCCGGTTCCCACAGCGGCTTCCTGCGACTCCTGCGGGTCACGGCCGCAGGTCGGGCAGCGGCTGAAGGACTTGGTCCACGAGGGCCTGCGTCGGCTTCCAGGCCGGGAGCGCGCCCGTGTCGGGCACGGGCAGCGGCAGTTCGTGGACGTCGGCAAGGACCAGGTGGTGCGCGTCGCGCTGCGCCCAGGGGCTGGTGCAGCGCTCGGGGCCCTGGTCGAGGTGGCAGTCGGTGAGCCGGGCGACGCCGATGACTGCGCCGCGGTGGAGTTCGCGGCCGCGGATCGTGGTGGCCACCAGCGGGTCACGCAGCAGGGCGGGGTCCGGCTTCGCCTTTCCGGCGTGGATGAGGACCCAGCCGCGCCAGGGCCAGTGGGCGGGCCTGTTCTCCGGGGTCTTTCCGGCGAGGATGCAGGTGGCCCAGGGCTGGCGGATCGTGATGCCGCGGATCCAGTCGCCGCCTTCGAGCCCGGTCATGCGGCACGGTCCAGCGCGGTGCCGGGGCGGCCCTGCCGGCGGCCGTTGACGGTCGGCGTCTGGAGGTCCTCGATCTCCGCCCAGCCGTACCGGCCGGAGTGCTTGGTCCGGTACATCGAGACGTCCGCACCGCGCAGCAGAGCGGGCAGGGCGCGGATGCCGAGATAGTCGGGGACGGCGGCGCCGACCGAGGCCGCGACCGGGAGCGGTCCGGCCTGGGTCGGCACGGGCTCTCGGAGTACACCCATCAGCTGCTCCAGGCTCTGCTCCATCGCGCGGTCACCGGCCCGGGTGTCCACACGGGTCGCGACGGCGAACTCGTCCCCGCCCAGGCGGCCGACGACTCCGTGCGGCCCTGCCCAGTGGGCGAGGCGCTCCCCGGTCGCGGCGAGCGCAGCGTCACCGGCGGCGTGGCCATGGGATCTGCGCCTCGGTGGCGGCGAGCGGTCCACCCCCGCGTCGGCGGGGAGCACAACATCAACCCGAGCAAGCGCATCCCCCATGTCGGTCCACCCCCGCGTCGGCGGGGAGCACACGGTGCTGGTGGTGAAGAAAAGGTTCGTCTCCGGTCCACCCCCGCGTCGGCGGGGAGCACCTGTGCAGTGGCAGTGACCATCCTGCAGCCTCCGGTCCACCCCCGCGTCGGCGGGGAGCACGCCGAACATGACGTGGGTCCGCGGCTTGCCCTCGGTCCACCCCCGCGTCGGCGGGGAGCACCGCTTCCCCAACTCAAGATCGGACACGTAGCTCGGTCCACCCCCGCGTCGGCGGGGAGCACCCGGGAGGGGAAGCCGGTCCTTGCTTCCAATCCGGTCCACCCCCGCGTCGGCGAGGAGCACGGCATGCCCGGCACGCCGCCCCTGGCCGAGGCCGGTCCACCCCCGCGTCGGCGGGGAGCACGGTCTCCAGGACCGTGTTTCCTGGGCTGTTGCCGGTCCACCCCCGCGTCGGCGGGGAGCACATGCACGCCGCCATGCCGCTGCTGTTCATCGCCGGTCCGCCCCCGCGTCGGCGGGGAGCACGCGGGGGCGCCCTGGCCCTTCATCTGCTTCCGCGGCCCACCCCCGCGGCGGGGAGCGCCTTGCGGAAAAGTGCCATGATGGCGTCTCCATCGGTCCGCCCCCGCGTCGGCGGGGAGCACGAAAGGCCGTCTGACCTGCGGCGATCCTGCGGCTGTCCACCCCCGCGTCGGCGGGGAGCACTCACCGTCGTGGATCAGGGCCCAGCCCGAGGGCGGTCCACCCCCGCGTCGGCGGGGAGCACTCCGAAGAAAACGAGATCTCCGGGGAGCATGTCGGTCCACCCCCGCGTCGGCGGGGAGCACATGACCCGGGCGTTCGACGGCATCTCCGGGATCGGTCCACCCTCGCGTCGGCGGGGAGCACGCGTTATCGAGTGCCCTGGGCAGGGACCTCACCGGTCCACCCCCGCGTCGGCGGGAAACACAGCTGCGCCTGCGGGGAGGGCCAGCCCTGGCGGTTCGTCTCCACGTAATACTCCAGCTGTAGATCGTGATCTTGCTGGTCCGGGATGCGGTAGGGGCCCCTGGAGCGGCACGTGTCAGGACACCGGCACTCCCCCGTCCCGCAGCCGCCCGGCGAACGCCCGCGCGGCGGCCAAGTCCCCGACGTTCGGCCGCTGCTTGTTGATACCACCGACGAGCTTGAAGGGCGTCCAGGTGTCGAACGCCCGGCACGAGAAGCTCCCGTCCAGCTCAAAGCCCTTGCCTTCGAGTAGCTGCACCAGGGGGCGGGTGAAAGGCGCCAGCGGTATCTCGGGGAGCCCGCTGGTGGCGAACACGAACGCCCGACCCCGCCTGGTGGGAAGTGCCTTGACGAAGTCGGTCAGGCGGGGGTGGAGCCTGCTGTAGAAGACGCCCGAGCCGAATCCCAGGAGGTCGGCGCCGGCCAGCTCCGTCAGGTCGGCCTGCTCGGGGGAGACGACCTTCGCGCCCAGTACCTGGGCCATGCTGTCGGCGACACGACGCGTATTGCCGTGCGACACGGAGGTGCACACGATGACGGCCTTCATCCTCACGATCCCTTCTCTCGGTTCCGTAGTGAGGACAGCGCAACGACGTCAGATGTGACACCACTCGAGTGTGATGGCAGTCACGCCATATGAGGACAGAGGCAAGCTCCCGGCCGTTGATCATCGTGAGTTGTGTGGACTTACGAAGAGACGGTGGCCGCAGGTCACAACATAGATCCCACGCGTTGGCGGGTGGCGTTCGAGGTCGCCATGGGCCGGATCGCGGGCCGGTTCGCGCGGGTCGAACCCCGTCTGCGGGCCGGGCGGTTGGTGCTGGGCCTGCTGTCGGACCTGCCGCGCAAGAACTGCTGGACGATCGCGGAGTGGGCTGGGGAGGTCGGCCCGCACGGCATGCAGCATCTGTTGTGTCGGGCCGCCTGGGATGCCGATGCCGTGCGTGACGATGTGCGCGAGTACGTCGTCGAGCATCTCCACGACGAGACGGCGGTGCTGGTCGTCGACGAGACCGGCGACGTGAAGAAGGGCACCCACACTGTCGGGGTCCAGCGTCAGTACACCGGAACGGCCGGGCGGATCGAGAACTCCCAGGTCGCTGTCTACCTCGTCTACGCTGGCGAGCGGGGTCACGCGGCGGTGGACCGGGAGCTGTACATCCCGCGCTCCTGGACGTGCGACGCAGATCGCTGCCGGGCAGCGGGGCTCGGCGAGGACACCGTCTTTGCGACCAAGCCGGAGCTGGCTCGCGTGATGATCGAACGGTTCCTGGACGCCGGACACGAAGTGGGCTGGGTCACCGGGGATGAGGTCTACGGCGGCAACCCGAAACTGCGCACGGCTCTGGAGGAACGCGGCATCGGCTATGTACTCGCGGTGGCCTGTTCGGCCGAAGTGGCCACCGGTGCGGGCACGTTCCGCGCTGATGCCTTCGTGAAGAAGGTGCCGAACCGGGCCTGGCAGAAGCAGCCCTGGGGCACAGCTACGGTCCACCCCCGCGTCGGCGGGGAGCACGCCCGGAAATCAGCCCGAATCTGCTCGCTGCACGGTCCACCCCCGCGTCGGCGGGGAGCACACGACGCCGGCCTTCGCGGCCTTCGCTCGGGCCGGTCCACCCCCGCGTCGGCGGGGAGCACGCGTCAGCGGCCGCCACGGAGTCCTCCGCCGCCGGTCCACCCCCGCTGTCGGCGGGGAGCACGGGAGGCCGGGCAAGCCCCCCTCCGAGGGGGGCGGTCCACCCCGCGTCGGCGGGGAGCACATCGTGGCCATGTATTCCTCCCAGCGGGCGAGCGGTCCACCCCCGCGTCGGCGGGGAGCACTCGAGGATGAGCTGGATCTCGGCGCCGCACTTCGGTCCACCCCCGCGTCGGCGGGGAGCACCTCGCCTACGTCGGCGCCCTGCTCCGACTCGTCGGTCCACCCCCGCGTCGGCGGGGAGCACGGGCTCGGAGGACTCCAGACGGGCCATGAAGTCGGTCCACCCCCGCGTCGGCGGGGAGCACTGGGACCTGGAGGCCAACCATGACGTGATCGTCGGTCCACCCCCGCGTCGGCGGGGAGCACTTCTCAGCGGCGCGCAGTCGGCGCACCTCCCGCGGTCCACCCCCGCGTCGGCGGGGAGCACCGGTCACGTGGGCCGAAAAGGTTGGCGACAAACGGTCCACCCCCGCGTCGGCGGGGAGCACACGTAGTAGCCGTTCACCGTGGGAACGTTCATCGGTCCACCCCCGCGTTGGCGGGGAGCACTCCAACCGGGCTGCGTCGATGGGGGTCGGCGTCGGTCCACCCCCGCGTCGGCGGGGAGCACGCCGAGTCTCCGGCCGAGAAGAAGCCCGGGCTCGGTCCACCCCCGCGTCGGCGGGGACCACCAAGCCCGCATGTACATTGCCGAGCTCGCCGTCGGTCCACCCCCGCGTCGGCGGGGACTACTCCTGGTACTGGCCGTACGCCGAGGCGAACGCCAGCTCACCCCCGCGTCGGCGGAGACTACACGACCGTCGTCGGCAGCATGCTCCTGCACTGCGGCTCACCCCCGCGTCGGCGGGGAGCACGGAGAACTGCCCAAGACCAACGGACAGCGCTACGGTCCACCCCCGCGTCGGCGGGGACCACGCGACGCTGGAGTACTCCAGCGACTGGCAGTGCGGTCCACCCCCGCGTCGGCGGGGACCACATCTGCTGAACAGCCATGGTGCTGCCTCTCTACGGTCCACCCCCGCGTCGGCGGGGACCACCTTGTGGAGCCCTCGAACTCGGGACGGTCCAGCGGTCCACCCCCGCGTCGGCGGGGAACACGCCCGGCCTCAGGCGGTGAAGACGGAGGCGATCGGTCCACCCCCGCGTCGGCGGGGAGCACGAGAGTCTCACCACCAGAGCTCTGCCCTCTGGCGGTCCACCCCCGCGTCGGCGGGGAGCACGGCATCGGCGTCACCAGCGGCCTGGTCATGGCCGGTCCACCCCCGCGTCGGCGGGGAGCACGCCCGGCCTCAGGCGGTGAAGACGGAGGCGATCGGTCCACCACCGCGTCGGCGGGGAGCACGGCGGCACAAGTCGCCGCCCGTCCCGCGCTGCCGGTCCACCCCCGCATCGGCGGGGACCACTGGCGCTTCACCACCCGGCTGCACGTGCTCGCCGGCTCACCCCCGCGTCGGCGGGGAGCACAAGCGCCTGCCCGTCGTGTGGCGGGCACCGTGCGGTCCACCCCCGCGTCGGAGGGGAGCACCCGGCCTTTCGCCCAGGCCGCAGTCACCGGGACCGGTCCACCCCCGCGTCGGCGGGGAGCACAGCTGGACGTCGTCCTCCATGACGAGGTTGAGCGGTCCACCCCCGCGTCGGCGGGGAGCACTCCTCG
>NZ_JBEORW010000114.1:0-7497 GCF_040302565.1 Streptomyces sp. NPDC097981 | reverse complement strand
GCTCACAGGCATCACAGATTCACCGGCGTCCCGGACGGACACACCCCGATTTTCCCGGCCTCACGGCGGCCGGCGCAGCCGGTCTGGGTTACTGATACGAAAATGACCCCCGGTACGTCACCGGCGGATCCTCGGCGATGCTCCGGCAACTCGGCGCCCTCGGCGAGCGCCTTGGTGAAGGGCGTGGGACTGCGGCAGGCACCGGCGTTCCCGGGTGGAGATCAGCCGGGTCCAGGCCGACGGCCCCGGACGTGATTCACACCCTCTCAACGCAACACCGCACCAGAAGGAAACGCTCAACCAAAACCAACCTGACCAAGCCCTACTAGCGGTCCGGCGCAGGCGTCGCGGGCGGCGCAGTGGGCGAGGGTGTCGTCGTACGCGCTGTGGATCCGTCCGCCGAGCACGACGAGGCAGGCAGCCAGGAGCAGGAGCGCCCCGAGGCCCACGAGCGCCTGGGCGGTGGGTCGCCATGGGCAGCGCCTCCCCCGGATGGGGGAAGCGGATCATGCGTCGGCCTGATTCCTGCGCGCTGCGGATCCAGAACAGTGGTCATATGGCTATCAACGAGATGAGTTTTACGACGGCGGTCGAGGGGTCCGAGCAGCGTGTGCCGCTCCGGGCAGAGCGCATTGCCGGCCAGTCCACTGTGTTGAGGACGATGAGGGACCGTCTGTGACGTTCTTGCTCATGTCGTTCCCGGCGTTCGCCTGTCTGCTGGTCTTGTTCGCCCTGGTGGAGAGTGCGTGGCGTTGGTTTACGGGTCTGGGGTTGATCCCGTGGCTGCGCAGGCGCACGGAGCGGTCGTTGTCGAGCATCGCCTTCGACGAATTCACGGCGGTTGTGAACGGCAACAAGACGGTGGAGCTGGAGCAGCGGAGGGTGGAGCTGCTGCGGCGGGACGACGAGAGTGACGGTGCGCCACCTCGTTCCAGCATCGACCTGACCAAGGGCACCGCGTTCATCGTGGTGTCCCAGGAAGCGGACGGCCCGTGCGCTGGCAGGCGCGATGCCCGTGAGGGCCGGCGGTGAAACGCGAACCGGAGGGGGCGGGCGCGGAACCGTCCACGCTGTGGGGGCGTATCGCGAGCTTGTGGGCGGCCGCGTTCGCGGGCCTGCACTTCTACTGGGCCGTCGGCGGTGATGTGGGGCTGAGCGTCTCTGCCGGTCCACTGGCCGCCGAGCGCCCGCTGTGGTTCGTCGTAGCCGGTTTGTGGGGTGTGGGTGGGCTCTGCCTCCTCGGCGCCTGGCTGGCATGGCTGCTTGCCCGGTCCAGGCTCCAGGCTGTTCCCGCTCTGCTGGCGCGGTGGCTGGGGTGGGGCGTCAGCGCGCTCCTGCTGGCCCGGGGCATCGGTATCGAGGTGCTGCTCCTGACCAACACGACGCACCTGGACACCTCCGTGAGCGTGGAGCAGCGGGCTTGGACGCTGGCCCTCTGGAACCCCTGGTTCATCGCCGGAGGACTGGCCTTCGGCCTCGCCGCCCTTCGGTCCCGCTGGCATACCGACGCAGAACCGCCACCCCCGTCCAGAAGCTGATTGCTCCGCCGGCCAGTCATGCGGCTACGCCGCGCTTGGTTGTCCGGGGGCTGCGGAGGCTGTCCTGATGAGGCGGTGCTCGTCTGTGCCGGTCGGGCCGGGCGTGCCGATGCACTCGCCGTCCTGGGGGTCAGCCCGCGGCGCGGCTACCCGGTCCTCGCCGACCACGTCCGCGGCGTCCTGTGGAGGACGTCCAGGACCTTCGCCATGGACGGCTCAGGACCCCCGGACACTTCCTCGACAGCGTGGTGGAGGACGGCGTCGGCGGCGCTCATTGCCCCGACCCCCAACTGCGGCGTCAGATACGACAGGGCGTAGTGCGCGCCGACCGGCCCGCCGAACACCCGCAAAGGATCGATGGACAACTCGGCCCGTGCGGTGTTGATGACCTGGCACCGCCCACCCATCGCCGACTGCGCGAAGCCGACCCGTTCCCGGATCGGGGTGCGGTCGATGACAATTGCCCGCCCGCCAGATGTAGTCCTTGGACCAGCAGTGTGGTCCGGATTGCGGCGGTCATGTCTTCTGGCGGGCGTAGGCAGCGAGTTCGGGGTGTTGGTGCATGAGGTGTTCCCGGAGTCGGCGTGTTTCCTCGGCATCGGCGGCGGCGCGTCGTTCGGCGTCGGCTTGGTCTTGTGCTGTGTGGGTTCGTTCGATGTGTTCGGTGTACGCGTCATCGAGCATGCGTTCCCAGCGGATTGTCTGTCGTAGCCGTTGTGCTGCCTGTGCTGCTTCGGCTTCGGCGACAAGTCCTGCGGTTGCCCGCTGGATCTCAGCCTGCTCTGCCCGTTCCCGGCACGGCCGGCACAACCCGTCGTCGGGTCGTGGTCCTTTGCCGGCGGCCTGGCAGTGCTCGCCCTCGCATTCCCACCACCGGAGATCCGGGACTCTCTCCCGTGGTGCGGGGACTCGGCCTCGGCGGCGGTCCGCTCGGCGTTCTGCGCACTTGGGGCATGGGTCGCCCAGGTGCAGGGTTGTGCCGTCCTCGCACATCGGGTCGGGGCAGTCCATTGACGGGCGCACGAGTCCTACCGCGACGCCGACGGGGGAGGAGAGCTCCCCTTCGGCGAGGGCGCGGGCGTAGCCGTGGGTCCACCATCGGCGCTGGATCCGCTCCAGCAGTTGCTGTGGCGTTCGGCCTCCGTCCAGGGCGTGCAGGATCGCCTGGCGCAGTACGGCCGGGCGGTGGGGTGGCAGCAGGGCTGCCAGCTCCCGCGGCCATCCCGCTTCCACTGCGGTGACGGAGTCGGTCTGTCCTCGTGGCGTCTGTTCGCGGCTTGTCTTCCTCGACCTGGCTGCCGGGGTGGGCGCGCCAGCGCCCGCGGACGCGGCGCAGCCGCCCGCCTTGCGCGGTCTACTACCTGTTGTGGCCCTGCGGGCGTCATCGGCGCTACGCGCCGCAGGCGCTGTCGGGGTTTGTGGAGAGGGGAGGGTTACAGGAGAGGGTTGGGGGACTGCCAGTCCCCCCTGTGGGGATTGACAGTCCCCCCGTCCCAGGGACTGAGAGTCCCCCCGACCGCCGGGTTCGGGGTGTTTTGCGGGAGGGGACTGAAAGTCCCCTCCTTTCTGCCGTGGCTTCCCCTTGTCGCTGCGCTCTGTCCGGGGAGGGGCGGGCGGCAGTGCGGGGCGGGTGTGTTGTGTGAGTGAGGGCAGGCCGCGGTGTGCCCGGTCCTCGTTGACCCGTGCCAGCCGTTCGGGGCCGTACCAGGCGGCCGGGATCTGCAGGTCGTAGACCTTGGGGCGTGCGTGCGCGGGGATGTACCGGGCGGCTTCCTGGTCTCCCAGCGTGATCACGCCCCGCTCGGTGAGGGAGGCCAGACGCCGCTGCACGGTCTTGACGTCGCAGAGCGCGATCCGGGCCAGCGTCCGCCGTGACGGGAAGGCGTTGGTGCCGTCCGCATCGGCTTTCTCCGCCAGTCCGGCCAGCAGCATCCGGTCCGTCGTACTGTTCACGGGACTGTCGTGCAGGGCCCACAGGATTGGCTCAAGTGCCACCGTGCACCACCGCATCCAGGGTGGACCCGTTGATGCTGTGGGAGGGGGCCTGTGGCGCCCCAAGGATGGTTCCGCATAAGCTCATGGCTCAGCGCACCTCTCAGTTCACGCAACTGGGTGCTCTTCCCCGCGCAGGCGGTCCAGGCCTGTACGAGGACCTGCGAGCCCCGCCCATGGCGGGGCTCGTTCGGTTCGGGCGAATCGTCACGCCCTACACAACGGCACCGAAGCCACCGGCCCGCTCACCGATGCACCCCGTGTGGCATCACAACCAGGCGACGATGCAGCCGGTGAGTCACCGGTGAAGATCAGCGACCTGCTACGGGACCCCGCCGGCCAGCGGCAACTCCCCATAGTGCAGCTCCAGACGGTCGGCAGCGCCCACCACCCGAAGCGCCTCCAGAGCGCGGCCGCTCCGGCTGCGCACCACGCGCTCGATACACAGCACCGGTACCCGCTGCCCGATACCGAGCTCGGCGGCCTCGGCCTGCGCCGGCGGCCGTGCTGTCACCGTCTCACTCGCCCTCTGGGGATCCAGCCCGGCCGCGGTCATGGCCCCGAATACACCGCCAACAACCTTGCCCGGCTCGTCGAGCCCCGATGCGGCAGCCACATCGGCCGGATAGTAAGCCTCCTGGACCTGCACGACATCCCCGTCGATCACGGCATGCCTGCGGCGGCGGACAACAGGAGAGCCGGGTTCAACCTCCAGCAACGCGGCAATCTCGGCCGCAGCGGAGATCTGCTCCACGGACAAGGCGACGACGCTGCCCGCCAGACCCACCGCGGCCGTCGCCGTCTCCCACGGCCCCTTGTCCCCACCCGGGCGCAGTACGGCACCGTAGCGGCTCAACGGGACACGAACGCGAGAGCGGTTACGGACAACAGTCCCGACCCGCGGCTTGCGCACAACGAGACCACGGTCGACGAGCTCCCGGTAAGCCCGCTCAATGGACGGTTTTGACTCCCCCTCGGCCATCAACTCCACGGTGGTCGGCATCTTCGAACCGGGCGGAAACTCATCCGACTCGATCCGCTCCGCCAGGTGGTCGGCCAGGTCGCGCCATCGCTGCAAAGGCATGTACACCCCTCCCTGTCTTCTCGTGGAACCAGTACACCACTTTAACCATGGTTGTTTGGGGCGTTCTTGGTGCAATGCCACTCTCGATGGGGATACCGGTTCCCGGCGGAGCCCTGACTCCAGCGCTGACCTGCAACAAGGAATCTCCTGCGCCTGGACGCCGGCTCTACCCCGGACAGTCGAGTACGGGCGGGGCCACCCCTACGGTCCCGAAAGCCAGGGAGCGCCGACCTTTCCTGGCTGGTCGGGATGGCGTCCCGTGAGCTGCCGCCAACTTGAAGTAGCAGGTCAAAGGGCTGGTGTGACCGGTCCTCGGGACGCTCGTGCTGGTCGTGGGCGGAAGTCCACGGAGAGGATCATCCGTCAGCGGTTGACTTCGAGGTTCGTCAGGACGAGCAGGGCGCGCAGGAGGCGGGTGGCGCGGGCGGGGTCGGTGCGGAGCTTGGTGAGGATCCGCCAGTTCTTGAGGTGGGCGAAGCCGTGTTCGACCGGTGCGCGTCCGACGGCGAGGACGCGGTTGGCTTCCTTCTGGCCCGGGGTGAGCTTGTGGGTGCGGCTGGCGGTGTAGCCGGTGACGATCACGGGGTCGAGGATGTCGTTGTCCAGGCCGCGGAAGCCGAGGTCGGCCAGCGCCCCGAGGCCGGCGGCGCGCAGGTGGGCCAGGATGTGGTCGTGGCGGGCGGCGGTGTTGTCGTGGGTGCGGCGGGGCCGGGCGGCGGATATCCAGATCAGGCAGCCGTTCTCGTCGGTCAGGGCGAGGAAGTGCAGGCCATGGCTGCGGTGCTTGCCGGAATAGTTCCGCCGGTCAGCTCTCCCGGTGCGGCGCTGGGTGCGGATGAGGGTGCCGTCGATCAGGACCACCTCCCCACCCTGCTTGGCAATCTTCTTCAGGGCGCGGTCCAGGCGCGGGGCCTGGGCTGCGAGCAGTCCAATCAGCTCGTCGCGCCAGCGGCGGACGGTGGACTCGGACACGTCGTTGCCGCCGGCCATGTCGGCCAGGCGCTGGTCGTGACGCAGCACGGCAAGGACGATCACCGCGATCTTCCCCGGCGGCAGGATTCGCCATCGTGACCGAATCGCCTTCAGATGGCGCCTGAGCAACTCGGCGAGGTGGTTGACGGTGCGCGTGGACAGCGGCAGACGGCACTGGTAGACAAGCGGGCAGGTGTCCTCGGCGAGTCTTTTGGTGTTCGTCACACAATTCCAACGGCCGTCGGGGGCACCCCGGTTACGCCCGTGGAGCCGCTCCGAGTGGCGGTGTTGCTGGTCACAGGCGGGTGGTGAACCGGCCGTCGGGCAGTTTCCGCAGCCAGCCGCGATCGACGAGTCTGACCAGCTTGCTGCGTAGCGGTTCCAGCTTGGCCTTCACGCTGACGTCCACCCCCACTACCTCGCCGACCTCACGGGCCATGACCGGTCCGGCGGCCTGCCGCACGGCGGCGATGATGCGCTGGTAGTCCCACGGCAGCGCGTCCTCCTCCACGCCCGGCTCGCGGTGCGGGATCAGCATCACCGTCCGTCCGCCCACCTGCCCCGGCATCGGCCGAGCTGAGGAACGCTCCTCAGCGAGCTGCCCGGTCATCCGTTCAAGGACGCGTTCGGCGACTGCGAGTTCGTCCCGCTCGACCCGCACTTCCGCCAGCCGGTTGGCCAGCTGTCCTTCGAGTTCGTCCAGTTCCGCGCGCCGCGCGGTGATCCGTTCCAGCAGCTCGGGATCCAGCATGCACAGGATCGTAGAGGGCCGTCTGGCCTCAGCGGTCAGGAACAGGAATGCGCCCGCGCTCCGCGCTGGAAAAGGTTTCAAGCAGCTCGTCGTCAGTGCGCCCAAGGCAGACGAACCGCCTCGATTTCACTGTCGTTCAGCAATGCGTTGATGAGGGCTGGGGGCCCGGCGACCTTGGTGGCCCACAGATCGTAGTCGGTGCACAGGACCCACGAGCGGTCATCGGCCCAGAGGTTGGACGGGCTGAAGTCGGCCTCGGACTGGTCGTACAGGATCTCGGCGTCGCCGATCCGGCCCGTACGCACGTGGAGGTTGTCCAAGTCGATGGCCCCGAGCATCAGCGGGTTGTAGTAGGCCAGGCAGCGGGTGTCCGGGCCCGCGGGACTGAACTGGGTGAGGATGGCGATCAGCCGGTTCCAGGTCTCACGGTCCAGGCTTCCCTCGGTCGGCGGGACCATGCCGAGTGGCCAGCTGCCCTCCTTCTTGGCCGTGGGAAAGCAACGGTAGGAGGGCATCAGCCCGTCGGGCACGACCGGGTCGCCGTTCCGCCGGGCCAGCTTGGCCCAGCGCAGCCGCCGCCAGCCGGGGCCCGGGTGCTGGGCACGGCCCAGCCCTCCTCGCGTGGCGATGCCCACGGCGTCGAGGTCGATGCCTCCAACGACGTGCGGCTGGGCACTCCCGTCCGCCAGCCACGCCTGGTGGTACTCGTGGTACGACACATCGGCCGGCCCCTGCTTGTGCTCGTACATGGCGTTGAGCACCCACACGGCGTCAGGCATCGCCGGAGGCATGAACCCGGTGATGCCATCGCCGCACAGCTCCAGCAGCCAATCGGTGGCCTCGGAGGGCACAAGCGGCCACAGGCTTGACATCAGGTTCGACTCTTCGGACATGCGCCCATGATCCCAGGCGCGAACCGCCCTCCCGCAAAGGGCCGGCATTACGCCGCCCGAACTCGCCACCTGGGCACGTTCCCGCGTGCCTGGCCAGGATGCCGAGGCGCGCCTCGAATGCCATCGAGCCGACCGCTGACGAACGATCTTCTCCGCAGATTCTCTCCCACGACTAACCTGCGCGTTTCACTTGCGGCGGTGTCCGAGTCGTGATCGGAAAAGCGAAAGTGCCTTCTGAGCTGGGAAGATGAGGCTTGTCGAAGGTCT
>NZ_JBEORW010000113.1:0-7572 GCF_040302565.1 Streptomyces sp. NPDC097981 | reverse complement strand
CGCCCTGCTGCCGCGGGAAACCGTGGACGAGGCGGGCCTGCTGACCGAGACGTCCGCCACCAACTCCTGGACGCCCGAGCCATGGCCGGCCCTTCGGGCCGGAGTCCTGCGCTTCGCTCCGGACTGGCTCTGGTTTCGCTGCGCTCCACCAGAGCGGGGCCTGCAGGGGGACTCCCTTGCTCCGCGCGGGAGGCTTCGTCGAGCGAGAGGCCGCCCACTTCGGGGGCGGTTTCCTCGCGTCACCTCATCGGACGCGTCAACCTTCCGCTGCGCTCCAGGATTGACGCACTGTCATGGGCTTCATGGGCCGTGCTGCGCACGGCCCATGAAGCCCTCTCCTGCCCTCTAGGCATTCGGACTGCTACGCAGTCCGTGCCGGCCGCTCACGCTCCCCAGTCGGGCTTCCTCTCCTCCATCTCCTGCTCGTGGCCCCCCTCCCCCGCCAACAGATCACCCATCATCCGCCCGGGCGTCGTGACCGTGTCCGACCCCTTCGGATAGATGACTTTTTCACTCTTGTACACCGGCTGGTACAGCCTGACCTCGTAAATGTCCTCATCCGAATTCAAGCACTTCACCTCGCGGACGACCCCGTCATGGAACTCGTAGTTCCCATTGCCCTTTTCGATGACGATCCGCTTCGACTCCCCACCGGGCGCAAGTTCACTGACCGTGACCCTTTGATCTTCCGACCACTCTTCCACCGCAAAGGAGAACGTTCCATCCAACGGACCCGGCCGCCGGACGTCAGAAAGTTCAGGGTCGGAGGAAGACGAACCGGGCGTGCCATATCCCATGTCATCGTCAGGCATGGTGACTCCTTCTCAAGCGATTCGATGCAAGAAGCGACTCTGCACACCGATGTGCACCACAACGCGACCTCTACCGGTGCACAGGAACTCTGAACTCCTCCCATTACCAAGAGCACGCACCACGCCTGTCAATCCTCGGATACTCCAATCGAGCGAACCTCAGCAGCGAGACAGATCGCACTCACGCCCAGTTCGGCCGCGGCCACCTGCCGGTCCAGCAGGTCATCAGGGGAGCCCGGTGCCGGCAAGGTAGGCCGCCGTCTGCTCTCCGTCCCGCAACAGGACCCGGGCACCCTTGGAGCTGACGGGCGCGGGGAAGCCCTCGGCCACGTACGGCCGCTTGTTCCGGAACGTGCCCATGGTCATGCCCATCTCATGGGCAAGCTGCTCACGGGAGCGTACGAAAGGCCTCCGCCCGTGCCGAATCATCATTTGGTCACCTCCGACAAGGCTGCCTCAAAATGGCCATCGGATAGAAACTTGAAAACGACCACGCCGGAGCATGGCTGAGCAACTGCAACCACATGACCTCTACCTACCCGGACAGCTGCGCGCCCCAGACTCTGCGCAGATTCGGTGAGCCAGCACAGTCGGAAAGTCGCTCAGACAACCTGCACAACCCCAGGTCAGAAGCATGACGACTGCTCAGATTCACTGACCGGCGACAATCGCACTGGGGTGTGGATCGTCAACCAGAAGCAGGGCCGCGACCGGCTCGACACGGGCCAACTCGCTGCCCTGGCCGCCCTCGGGGTGGAGCGGGCACAGCGGAGCTAGGACGTGTCCGGCCGATCATGTAACTGCTCTGAGTCTGAGGCGTTAAGGGGCGTGTCCAACGGGTCGCCTGTCGCGGAACCCTCGGGCGAGCCCCTGGCTCGCGATACCGCGGCGTGACAAGATCAGTCACCGTTCGAAATCACCTAACCGCAAAGAGTAGGAGCAGTGGCAATGTTCGAACAAGGCGAAGTAGTGCGAATCACTGAGGGGCCGTTCAAGGACTTCAATGCGACGGTCGAAGAAGTTAAAGACGAGGAAAAACGCCTGAATGTGGCTGTGCTCATTTTCGGCAAGCGGACGCCTCTTGAGATTGGTTTCGATCATGCAGAAAAGAGAACAAGCTGGTGAACGACCTGCCCGCCGCCCCCATACGAGCCAATCAAGGCCCGTACCTGGGCAGGGTGCGTGCCGGGTCCGACCCGTCGGGCACGCGGCCGCGTAAGACGTCGTTTCTTATGGGGTGGTCGTACGTTGAACCGTGCATGACGGACTGTGGATGCTGTTCAGTGCCTGTTTCTGATCCCGGCTCGGTGAGTGGAACAGCGCGGTCAGGCCGCGCCGGTCCTCGTTGCTCAGCTTGTTCGCCCAGGCAGGTTTGGCCAGGACGTGCTGCACCAGCAGGTGTTGACGTGCACGAGCACGGACTGGAGCAGGTACAGGGCGAGCAGGAGGCGGTGACGGCCCCCGGTCGGGGCCGCGGGCTGCGTGCAGTGGCGTTTCGCCGGTGAATTGGTCGCTTCGGACGGGTGAACTGTCGGCCGGGCGCTGTCGTGGGCGGGGTGAGGGGCTTAGAACCGGCACGTGCTGATCGCGTACGGGTTGGTCGTGCGTGGGGCCGGTGAGGTGAGGAGGCCGTGATGAGTGAGGCGACTGAGGTCAGGGACGCGCGGGTGCTGCGGCTGGAGGGGTTGCGGGCGTCTTTGTCGGGGGGCGAGGGACAAGGGGTGCGGGGAAGGCGGCTGCGCCGTAACGGGGCGGTGAATCTGCTGACGGGTGTGTGGCTTCATGCGGCAGCCCGGGCAGAGCAGGGACTGGAGCTGACCGAGTTGGAGCGCGGCATCCTGGAGCCGCTGCAGGAAGTGCTCGGTGAGGAAGTGCTCGACATCGGGCGGGTCTACCGGGAGCAGCGGGCAGCGGTGGGTGTGACGGCGGTGGTGCCGCAGGTGGTGGCATCGCGCAGTCTCTCGGACGGGTTCGGTCTTGAGGAGTACAAGGCGGCGCTGACCGAGTTGCTGCCGCAGATCACGGCGCTGCCGAACGTGGCAGTACTGGACCGGGCCAAGCTCGCCTCCGAGGAAGTGATCGACACCCCTGAGTTCACGGCGGCTATGGCCGACTACGGCTTCGGCGTCACCGGTTTCACCGGTGAGGGAGACGATGATCTCGGCGTCCAGTCGGCACCGTCGTTCCGTGCCCGCTTGGAATGGGCTGGCTTCGGTTGTGACGAGCCGGTTGGTGACCAGGGCGGGGGCAGGGACGAGATCTACTGGACGTCAGCTGCCAACGCCCAGGGGTACCAGCTCACGACGCGCACCGGCGAAGTCGGCGAGGTCGTCGGGGGGCGGGGGTATGCCATCCCTGGTGACGTCAAAACGGGCAGCAAAGCGATCTTGGACACCATGATCAACGGGGGGTGCGCGTCGGTCCTGATCACGCTGTTCGAGGGCGATCAGTCGAACAGCGAGTGGTACACCGCGCTGGGCAAGGCGCTCAACGATGCCACCAGTGCGCTGCAGGCGTCCGCTGACTTCTCCAACTTCGTGCCGGGCTTGGACCTCTACGGCCACATGCATACCGGCCTGGGCTTCATCGCCGCTCTGTGGGAGTACATGCGGAACAAGGATGACCTGGTGCTCTCCCGGGCCTTCGCTCTCAGCCCCGCGGACTTCAAAGCGATCTATGAGGCGCCGGACGGAGCGAGGTGGAGGTTCAACGCCAGCTCCAACGGCATGGGTAATTTCCTCCTCATTTCCTTCTACACCGGTGACCAACCGCTGTTGGGCGACAGCCGGCTGTTCACCACCACAACGAACACCGACGGCGCAAACTGGAGCCAGGACACGCCGCTGCCGTCGGGGACGACGAGCCATGCGCCGGCCCTTGCCGCCTACGACAACAAGCTGTTCTGCATGGTCCGCAGCCCTGACTCCACGCAGCAGCTGTCCTGGAACCACTTCAACGGCTCCTCCTGGAGCTCCTTCAGCCCGTTCGGCCAGGCCAAGAGCCCCTCGACACCGGCCCTGGCAGTCCACAACGGACACCTCTACAGCACCCACCACAGCGCCGACGGCGATCTGTGGTGGAACCGATTCAATGGCACCGACTGGAGCGGATTCACCCAGTTCCCCTCGGGCAGGACCCTGACGGCACCTGCCCTGGCGGAGTACAACGGCACGCTGCACTGCATGGTCCGTGACGTCGACAGTCCCGCCCTGTCGTGGACCACCTTCAACGGCTCCACCTGGAAAAGGTTCACCGCGATGCGCGGTAAGAGCCCATCCGCCCCCGCTCTGGCCGCTTTCAACGGCAAGCTCTTCGCAGTGCACCGCGGCAGCGACGACGCGCTGTACTGGACGACCTTCAACGGCACCGCCTGGTCGGACTACCAGAAGTTCCCCAGCGGCAAGACCACGGCCGCCCCCACGCTGGCGGTCCACAACGGCAACCTGTACTGCATGGTCCGCAGCGCCGGCGACAGCACGACACTGTGGTGGAGCATCGCCAGCGGCAGCACCTGGACCACCTTCACCCGGGCCGGCGGCGCCAGCAGCACCACAGCACCGGCCGCGGCATCCTTCAACAACACGCTCCACTGCGTGCACCGCGGCTAGCGCGCCCATAGACCAACCAATAAAACCTGTCCGAGCCGCGGGCGCGCAGACACACATCGCGCCCCCACACCAGAGCAGGTACGGGGCCGCCAGACAGGCGGATCAACGACCAGCCAGCCCCACCTCCCACAGCGCACGGTAGTGGCCTGCAGGGCTGCGCTGGGCAGCGCAGCCCTCGCTGGAGGAGGTTCCGGCACGCAGATGAGGACGACAATGCAGCGCGGGTGACGGTCCGCTTCCGGGACGGACTGTTCCTGCAGTGCCCTGTGATAGAGCGCGCAGTGAGAACAGGACCGTCACCGGTGCCCTCGCCGTGCACCGCCAATCCTTGCCTGCTGCCAGCCGCTCGACGGCACCACAGGCGTTCCCGCGGTCCTGCACAGCGCAAGGCCGGCCGCGCATGCCGCCAGAACCGGGTCGGCACACTCGTGCCGCCGGTACCAAAATTGTTCTCAGTGCCACCAGCCGTATCGCTGTTCCGCGAGGTCGGGATAGGGGTGAGGCACGGGCTGGGCCAGATGGGTGAATGTCGCGGCATGGGGGTTCAGCGCGCTGTGGGGGCGGGCAAGTTGGCCTGGTTCTTGGTACGTCCATACGAGAGGGTCAGAGTGTCCGACATCGAGACGCGCGTGAAAACGGTCATCGCTACGCAGTTGGGCGTGGCGACGCAGGAGGTAAAGAACGAGTCCTCGTTCATCAACGATCTGGGGGCGGACTCCCTGGACACTGTCGAGCTGGCAGTGGCCCTGGGGAACGAGCTCGGGGTCGAGATCTCCAACGACGAGGCAGAGGAGTTGACCACCGTGCAGCATGTGATCGACTACGCCCACGCCCATGAGAGGGCAGCTGGAAAATAACCACCGATCTCCACATCGGCGCCCGGCAGTCAGCCCGCTGCGCTGGCAGATCGAGCAGCAGCTGAACATCGAGCTGACCAAGGAAGATGGTGACGACACCGTGGGCGTCGCCGTCGACGAGGCGCAGCTGCTGGTGGACACCGCGCTGCGGGTCGCCGACTGGGACACGGCCCGCACCGTCAGAGGCTCGTCGTACTCTCCGGCGAATGACACACCATCTGATCGATCCTCGCACTCTCGAAGCTGCTATCTGCGATGCCAAGCAGGCGCTGGCTGAGCACGACAATGCCTTGAAGTGGCTGCTCCGCCCTGATGTCTCGCAGGACGGTCCGCTTGCAACTGAGGTGTGGGTGTTCGATACGACCCTGACGCACGTCTTGCTGGTGAATCACCGCTGGCGCGGATGGGTGGCCCCCGGTGGCAAAGTGGATGCAGGCGAGACTCCACGAGAGGCAGCCGTGCGCGAGGTTTTCGAAGAGACTGGGCTGGTCGTGGAACCTCTTTGCGCCCCAGCGGCCGTCACTGTTCGCTCGTATCACCCTGATTGGCCGGCCGTCATGGGTGTGTCGTTCATGGCGGTCGTCGGCCGAGAGGTTTCGCTGGCCCCAGAAGACGGGCAGCCTGCCGCTTGGTTGCGCCTGGACGAACCTTGGCAGGGGTACTTCGCTGAAGATCGCCTCCGGATGAAGCAGTGCGTCGACTGGATCAGAGACGGCCAGTGACCTGTGGCGTGGTGCGGTGCTGACGTTGTGTAGGTCATCAGGGTCCGAGAGGCTGAGGCGCCTGTTCAGGGCAGGGGTGAGAATCGTTCGGGGGGTTTGCGTGTCTTGGTGATCCGGCGGGTCATGAGGGTGATGGCTGCCCACGTGATGAGGGTTTCGGAGTGCTGGATGAGTCGTTCGTAGTCGCGTGCGTGTCTGCGGGCCCGCATCATCCAGGACCAGGTCCGTTCGACGACCCATCGGCGGGGCAGGATGACGAAGCCGGAGGAGTCTTTGGGTCTGCTGACGGTTTTGATCGTCAGGTTGAGGTACTTCTTTGCCCAGGTCACGAGCTTGCCCGCGTAGGCGGAGTCCGCCCAGACGATCGTGATCTCGGGGTGCATGAGGCGGAGGCGGAAGAGGACTTCCTTGGCGGCGTGGCTGTCGTGGAGGTCTGCGGGGGTGACCATGACGAGCAGGGGGAGGCCGCGTGTGTCGACGACCATGTGGCGTTTGCGGCCGTTGATCTTCTTGCCCGCGTCGTAGCCGCGTGAGTCTTTGCCGACGGTCTCGGCGGCCTTGACGGACTGGGAGTCGATGACCGTGGCGACCGCGCGGGGGCCTTTGCCCATCTCGCGGCGGATCCGTTGCGCAAGGACATCGCGGATCTGGTTGATGACACCGCAGGCAGCCCAACGGGCCATGAACCCCCAGACGGTCCGCCAGGGCGGGTAGTCCGCCGGCAGGGCCCGCCACTTGCAGCCGGTGTCGACGACGTAGCGGATCGCGTCGACGATCTCGCGCCGATCGTGCTTCTCGGGCCGGCCGCCGACGGTGGTCTCGCAGGCCGGGACGGGCAGCAGTGGTTCGAGCAGGGCCCATTCCGCGTCGGTGGTGTCGGAGGGATAGAGGCGTCGGCGCATGGCGGCTGGCCTTCAAACCGGTGCTGCCCGGGTCCCGGCCAAACGCCGGGACCCGGGCAGCGAAGGGGGTCAGTAGCTGTTGACGAGGTCGAGGGTGGATACGATGGAGTTGAGCTGGGCGGTGATGTGGCGGACCCACTTGTCGCCCGGGTGGCCGGCGGCGTGGGGTGCGACGGTGCCGGTGATGAACCGGCGGAACTCGGTGAGCTTCTCCTTGATCACCCTTCGTTCGTAGGCCTCCAGAGCGGCTCGTTCGGCTCCGAGCTGGTAGCCGTCGGTCCGCGTCCAGATCAGCGGTGGCCATCCCTGGTCCGCGATGACGTCCCGCAGGGCGGCCAGCCCGGACCTCACCTGGCTGGGGGTGAGGTCGCTGGCGCGGGTGAGCTGGTGGAAGAGGAGTCCGGCCGGGCGTGCTTCGAAGAGCACGAACCGGAGCGTGTCGGCGTGCCGCAGAGCGGTGTCGCCCCGGCGCCGTGAGGCGCGGGGCATGGCTACTGGCCTCGGAGAAGGGCGGCGAGCTCGTCGTCCATGTCGACCTTGCCGGTGTCGACGGCGTTCTCGATCCAGTCGAGGGTGGCTTCTCTGAACCACCGATACGATCCTGCGCAGCTGCGGGGTCGGTCAGGGGGCACCAAGACTCGTCAGGGCATCCGCGGGCAACCCCTCGCTTA
>NZ_JBEORW010000112.1:0-7754 GCF_040302565.1 Streptomyces sp. NPDC097981 | reverse complement strand
ACTGTCGCGTCAGCATGCAATCTGTCGTCCAGGGCGGGCTGTGACCCAAAATGATCAGACGCCCGCCGCCGGGTCCTGGTAGAACCGGGTCCGGTGGCACTTGGGCCACGAGGCTCTGGGGGCGGTATGTCGGGACCGGCAGTTGGACTGTGGCTCTTCGAACCCCGCGGGTTCGCGGACATCCTGGCCGATGTGGTCCCGTGGTTGGAGACCTTCTGTGACCCGGTGGAGGCCAAGGCCAGCGGCGACGTGGACTTCTGGGTGCGAGACGGTTCGGCCCTGGGCCTGCGGGCCTTCGATCCAGCTGGCGTTGGCGTGTTTTTCCTGTCAGAGGACGAGGAGATGCCTGTTGAGGACGAGGACTACTCAGCTTTCGCTCGTCCACCGGTGCAGGGGTTGGTAGTCGGCGCCGGCTGCTCGGGCTCGGTGAACCACGTGCTTCTCGGTCACCTGGCGCTCGCTCTCGCCCGCCGTCTCGATGCGCTGGTCGACTTCGATGGTCTCCTGAGTAGCCACCCCGCCGCGGGAGGCGACGCGGGGAACGAGGCAGTGCTGGCCCGGGCAAGGGAACTGGCGTCAGCCCTCCCGGGGAGGCTCGCGGAGGTGTCCTATGACACCGGGGGCGGAGGGCGGTGGCTTCGGCACGTCGGGGACGTGGAATTCCTGCAGGCATGGCTGCAGCACCCTGATTTCCACTTGGTCAAGTAGGGCCTGGGCGTCGATCTTCTCGGCGAGCAGGTCACCTTGCTGGAGGAGAAGCTTCCGTAGGGCCGCATAGTGGTTCAGAGCGTCCGGGCGGGAGAGATGGAACCAGGTGTTCGCCCGGCGCTGTCGCCAGGCTTGACGAGTGTCCGCGGGCTGTTCGGCCTCGATGTGCCGTGGCGCGTAGAGCGGCTCGCCGCCGGTGACGTAGGCCCAGACGAAGGCGGACGCTTCCTGGCGTAGTCGGTCGTCCAGCTTGGGGCGGACGGGGCCCGGGACGGGCGGAAGCTTGGTGATGATCTCGTTCCAGGTCTCGGACGACAGTGACCAGTCTCGCAATTCGTCGCGTCGGCGCTGGTAGTTGGTGGGGTCTGTCGCGCGGTCGAGTTCCTCGGCCAGGTCATGCAGAGCGGCGTTGAAGGCATCCTGCCCGTCTCTGAGCCACCGCAGGAGCGTGCTCGTGGCGACGAACTGGCCTCCGGCAGGGTTGATTCCGAGGAAATCTGCGGCGTCACCCTGCGCCCTGCCAGATGCCTGTTGGACAAGGAGGACGGCTGCAAGACGGCGTACGGACTTCGCTTCCGCGTTGATCTGGAGCGGTGCGAGATGCTCCTGATACCAGCGTTCCTCCAAGAACGCGGGAATGTGTTCAGGGCGGTAACCGCCCTGTCGTTCTGGGATTCTGGCTCCGCGCGGGCCCGTGCGCCGGTATGTGCGGGTCAGGGGCGCCATCGCCTGTCGCAACCCGTCCGAGCACGAGGACTGATGCCGTTCGAAGACGTGGACCCATGGGGCTCTGCTCGCACTGCCTGGGCGGGCGGCTCGGGCGTGGTCGACGAGTTCGTGGAGATCAGGCTCATCGAGCAAGCGGACGGCCGCCGTCAGCAACCCGGCCGCCGCAACGGGGTCACGTGGGGGTCTGTCGCGAACCGGGCGGGTGCCTCCCCCAAGGGCCCTGATGTGCTTGCCCACCAAATCCTGGGAATCCGGCTCGATGTGGTCCCGACCAAGAGGACAGGACGCGCAGAGAACGGCGGTGACCACCCGAAGATCGGTGAAACCTGACGCGGCGCCTGCTGCGGCCTGGTGGGGTTCGAGGAAGTCGAGGAGTCGCTGCTGCGCCCTGAGCACGTTCATGCTCGGGCGGGCAGAACTGGTGCTCCTGAGCTGGTCCAATTGAGTCCCGCAGGAGGGTCCTTTCCGGCCCTGACCGGCGCGTTGGACTGGATGCCGGCACTGCGCCGGGTGCAGGGTGGCGTCCGCGGGCTGGCCGACGAGGAGGGTAACTGCCCGATTGATCCAGTGGCTTCGAGGGCAGTCTTCCTGCAGAAACACCTGGTGGACCGGGCAAGCGAAGGCGACGGGCAGGTGCCACGCCTTCTGCCACGGGCCTCCGTGCTGCTGCTGGATGGCGGTGCCGTCGCCCGCAAGGCATCTCGGGCAGTAGCGAGGAGCGTCGTTGAACAACCAGTCGTCACGCGACACCTGCGGTCCGGAACCGGGTCGCAGGCGCGCAATTGGCGGGTAACGGTCTGACCAGGGAACAAGCGTCAGAGCAGCTGCTTCCTCCTCGCTCAGCCGGGCGGTGTGCGCGAAGGCGCGGGTGTCGAGGTCCAGCAGGAGCCTGCGGCCAAGTTGGGTTGTCGAGGGCCTGATGCAGCCGGTCAGCCGGGCCAGGCGGATCGGTGAAAGCCGGAGACGATGAGCGAGCCGCAGCAGGTAGCCGCCGATGGACTCGCCAGGCAGCGGGTCAAGGCTTCGCGCCAGCGGCCGGCCGGGGAGCTCAGCCATCGGCGGCCGGCCTGTCGCCCTGGTCGTCGAAGACCGTGTTGCGCGGCCTCCTTCCCGCCCTCTTCCCCGACTGCTTTGGAGGTTTGACGTCCGCTGGGATCTCCGGAACCTCGCCCGCCTCAGGATCGAGGTCTGCCAGGTTGCCCAGCCGGATGGCGGTGCGGGCCAGAAGCTCGGGTGTCAGCCGTTCCTCGCCGCTGGTGATCGCTTCCGTGCACCCGTCCTCGACCAGCCGTCGAAGGAGTCCGACGATGCCGTGCGTTCGGCGGAACAGGTACTCGGGCATTCCTCCGGTGGTCAGCATGCCCTCGAAAGAGTGGAACAGTCGCAGCTGTTCCTCGATCCCCGCGAGGTGTTCGAGGAAGACGGTGATCCCGCTGGAGGTGGAGTAGTCGAACGGGTCGAGGTCGACCATGTCGAAGCGCCGCTCGGTCTGTGTCGAGGCCCCGTCGTTGTGGCTCTTGCCTCGCTTGACGTCGGGGAAGACCCACTGCTTTGTGTGGGGGTCGACGTAGGCGCCCCGCAGCAGTCCGGAGTGGGGGATGTCGACGCCGATCAGCACGAGCGTGACGTTCAGGTCCATCAGCTCACGGATCAGGTCCAGGGTGTCCTGGTCGTCACCGCGATGGAGCCGAAGGCGTGTCACATCGTCGATCAGCAGAGCCGTGGTGTTGTGGTCCCGGACCGCGTCGCGGACGGAGCGGATCAGGTCGTCCAGGGTGTGGGGGTGCGGGTCGCCGTAGACGTCCAGGATGGTCTTGCACAGGCCCTTCGGTGTCGCCTTCACCGGCAGCCGACAGTAGGCGACCGGGACGAACACGTCGCGTGTTCCCGCCAACGGCGCCTGGTCGGGCAGGAGTTGGAGGTGGACGTCCCGCCACAGGTCCTCGAAGGCGGCGGCCGCGGAGCACGCCGTTTCCGTCTTGCCCTGGAACCCGCCGCCGTTGATCATCAGGCCGTCCCGGGTGCCGGGCATGAACTTCACCGCGTTGTTCTGCAGACGCCCGCGCATCAGGTCGGAGACCAGCCGGCTCATCGGCGTCTCCTGGAGCCGCATGTTCACGTGCGTCGCGGTCCGATGCAGGTCGTGCAGGGCCCGTCGGCGCGGGCTCATGTCGCTGTACTCCTTCAGCGACAGCCGCGGTGCCGGGATGAACGTGTCGCGGATCTCGCGCCACTGCTGCCAGCCCTCCCACCTGGTGCGGTCGGGCGGTGGTCCGACACGCAGGAACGGAATGATCGGGTTGTCGCTCTCAGCTGGCCGGTTGACCACCGTGCTCCTCTTCGTCGTCCTCGGGCAGGAGGAACACGTTGCGCTCGCGGAAGCTCGACCCCAGCCGGGGCGGTGGCTTCGGGGTGACCGGGACGGCGGCTTCTCTCCGGCGGCGCCGCTCGGCGTCGAGACTGCTTCGGGCCTGCCCGGCCCGTTGCGGCCACTGCAGCACGTTCCCTGCGGTCTGCTGAGGCTGGCGGGCTGGGTAGGTGGGTTCGGCGGAGGCCGCCGGCCGGTCGGTCGAGGCCGCCCGGGCCTGTGTGGCCTCGCGGGCGTGTTCGACACGCTGGGACTTGGTCATCTGGCTGGGCCAGTTGCTGACCGGATCGCGGGCGCCGAGCAGTTCCAGAAGGACTGGCAGGAGTTCGGCATCGGTCCGCGGTCGCAGGCCGGCCTCGCGGACTCGGGTGAGGAGTTCCTCGGCACGCAGGTCACCGAAGGCGGGGACCTGCGACTCAGGCGGTAGCCCGGTCCAGCGCAGGGGGTGCCACTCATGGGTGAGGGGATCTTGGAAGTAGACGACGCGCCGGTCTCGGGGCTCCCGGCGGATGATCCACATCTGCTTGCGCCGCCCACCGCGTGAGGATGCCTCGTGCAGGTAGGGCTCCAGCACGTCGCCGTAGTAGTAGAGGCCTTTGATCTTCACGCCCCGGCGGCCGTGGATGCGCTTGACCTGGTGCTCCGGCAGAAACCGATAGTAGAGCTCAGGTTGGGGGATCTCCATCGCAAAGCCGGATTGCGCGAACGACGCCGCGAACAGCGAGTTGGGGCTATGGTCGCCGCCGGGATCCCATGCTGGCGCGTAATCGCCCAGTCGGCGGTTCTGCCAGACCTTAACGACCCAGGTCGCGATCACGTGTTCCATCGCGTCGATGGTCAAAGTGCCGTCCCGTTCCGGTTCCGCACCGCGGTCGGCGGTGTCGATACCGGTGTAGCCAGGCAGGTGCTCGAACAGCAGCGACCGGATGCTGCCGAAGACCCGTTCGACCGCCTGTTTGTCCTGGGGCCGCAGCACCCGCGCCGGAAGCACCCGGCAGCCGATCACCTCCTGGACCTCGACCAGGTGGTGGTTGCGGTAGACGCTGCCGTGGTCGGTGGTCACCGTCTCCGGCGCGAAGAACGGCAGGGCCGCGACCCGATGACCGACGAACTCCGCCACCACCGCAGCCGGCAGTCCCGGGTAGGGCCACTCCATCTCGCCGTCCCAGTCAGCCCGCATGGGCAGCGGGAGCATCACGTCCCGCAGCACCATCGCGACGTCGACCGATGTGTCGGACACCAACGTGAGCCGGAACGCGCAGATGGAGTGGGTGTAGACGTCCAGCGCCAGCGTCAGATGGACGCGGACCGGGTCGCCGAAGACCCCCTCCCGGACCATCACCGGCAAGATCGTCGTGTCCAGCGCGACCACCTGGCCCGGCCTGGTGACCAGCACGTGCCCGTCCTTCTCGGGAAGCGACGCAGAGCGCTCGTAGCGCTGCCGACCACGGCCGGGGCCGAACCACTCGTGCCAGACCCGTCTGAGCGTGTCGTAGCTGGGAACCTTGATCTCCTGGCCGGGGAACGTCTCGCGGACGTAGCGATGGATCATCGTCTCCCGGGTGCGGGCGTCCACCTTGGAACGGTGGAGCCGGGTCTCCTCCCGAACTGCCAGGATCGCTTCCCGGACCTCCTCCGAGATGCTGGGGTGCCCGCCGCTCTCGCGCAGCCATCGGTCGTCCGCGCAGCCGATCACCCCGAAGCGGCGCCGTTTGCGCTCCCAGCGCTCCAGTGTCCTGACGCCGACCCGGTCCAGTGCCAGCAGCTTCGCGGCGGTCGGGTCCATGGCCTCCAGCTCGGCCACTTTGGCCTGGCGCCGCTCGGTCACGGTCGTGCGGTCGGGGTGGTATTCCAGGCGAGGCTCCCCCTGCCGCGGCCGCAGCGGGTCGCCGCTGCGGAAGCCGCAGACGACCTCCATCAGGTGCTCGAACCGCAACTCCACCAGCGGGACCTTCTCCGGCTTCAGGTCCTTCAGCGTCATCTCCTGCCGTCCCCGGTTCGCGCCGGACGAGGAGGTGAGTGATGAGGTCCGGCACTGCGGATGGTTCAGCAGGAACCTGAAGCTGACGCATTGCCGGACGCCGGCCCGGTTCATCAGGTGGACTCGGCCGAGATGAGGCTCCTGCCGCTCGACCAGCCACTCGCTCGCGTCGAGGACCAGTTCCGTCCCCGGAGTCAGCTCCAATGCGCCCGCGCTCATGGCAGTTCCGTCGGCATCAGCCTCGACGCGTTGGTCAAGGACTTGGACAGATCCACGCCAAGTCGGCGTTGCCACAACAGGTTCAGCAGCTGGGCCCGCGCGACCGGCCAGAACTGGCTCTCGTTCGCGGCCTCGCCGAACGTCAGGCCCTGTTCGGCCGCCGCGAGCAGCCCTGGGCGCAGATTCAAGAGGTCGCTCATCGGGCGTCGGCGCGCGTACATCGCGTCGAGCGATGCCTGGACGTGCGGCAACCAGCCGGCCGCGACCACGTAGCGCCAGCCGCAGGCCAGTGAGAGTTCGTGAGCGGCGGCGAAGGATTCCTCGTCCTCGGACTTGATCAGTTCTGCCGGGCGTACGTCGACGACGAAGACCCCGTCGTCGGAGACCACGAGGTAGTCCGGGGTGTGTCGCCGCCAGCGTCCGTTCGCCTCGAAGCGCATCCGGAACGGCTGCGAGAGCAGAATCTGCACGTGGCCGCAGAAGTCGAGCGCTCGCAGCAGCCAGTCTTCCTCCAGACTCTCGAAGCCGTGCAGCTGCCCCGTGCTGACCATGTACTCCAGCCCCGGCCGATGCCGCTGATCACGCCGCCAGGTGAAGCCTCGCATCGGGACACTGCCCGCCCAGGGTGCTGGCCCCAGGGTGGCCACCGGGCCGGTCACCTCGCCGCTTCGGTGACGCCATGTCACCGTCCATCGACGTGTCCACCCTTCGCCGACGGCCAGACCCTGCTGCCCTGTGGCCACGCTGACGGGTACCAGCATGTCCTCCCACCTGCACAGATGGGACCATAGTGGCCCCGGGTGAGTTGGGCTGCCGGCGGTCGGCGGTGACGAAAGTGCCCTGCGTGACCTGTCCACCCCACCATCGAAGTAGCCAGGTCGCATCGACGGGAGGACTTCTTCGGAGTTGGCGACAACTTGCTTGCCGAACGATCACCAACCGACAGATACCCTGCTGAATCAGCGACAGTTGTCGTGCTGACCCACCCGAAGAGCCGCACGTCGAGTAGGGCTGTTAGCGACAAGTAGCGTGCTGAGTCACACCGCGTCGTCGAGAGCAGCCGGACGGCATCAGTGCCGGGACGCTCCGAGGGTCTGGTCGGCCGTCGCAAAGCGGTGCTCCGTTGGCTTCAGCACTTCGTAGAGGTAGCTGAAGTACTCCGTTTCCGCCGTTCCTGTGAGCACCGCCAGCAGGAAGGCGAGGCACCCCATGTCGTGGTGCTCCCACAGTGGGCCGCGCCCTTCGTTGTAGAGCACGGTCCACTCGTCGGGGTGCTGGCCGGGCCGCGCCAGCCAGTACAGGAACGCCCCCGTGCCCTCCTCGAACGCCCAGGGCAGGACCCGCGCCCCCGCCTCCAGCAGGCCGACGGGCTTCGCCTCGAACTCCCACAGGCCGGCCAGGATCTCGTCCCGTTCCGTCGTCTGCGCGTGCAGGTCACAGTCGCCGTAGGCGGAGCCGGGGACGAGCAACCAGATCGTGTCGTCGAAGATGCCGTCGCCGTATGTCTCGACGAGCTGCTTGTAGTCGGCGGGCAGAGCCACACCCAGGGCGCGCTCGGCCTGCGCCCAGTCCACCGCGGGCCGCGGCTTGGCGGGCGGCGGGCAGAGGCGGAGGAGGGCGTCGAGGGTGATCATGGAAGGGACGCTACTGGACCCCCAGCCGGTGCCCGTGGGCGGGTCGGCGGATCCGCATAGGCTCCGGCCCAGGTAGCCCGCTCACCAGGATGAAGACCTTGGTGGCTTTGTTCAC
>NZ_JBEORW010000111.1:0-8003 GCF_040302565.1 Streptomyces sp. NPDC097981 | reverse complement strand
AGCAGCCTCGGCTACCGCAGTCCCGCTGAATACGAGACCACCCTCGCAGCCTGACCACCACACCAACGGTGTCCGTCAAAGCGGAACAAGCTCAGCACACGAACGGATCCCGCTGGCGGCCCCCGGCCTCCTGGCCGTGGCCGTCTTCGGGGCACTCATGGCGGGGCTGTCGGCGCGCCTGCGGGCACCGCAAGGCGGGACCGGAAGACGTGGACCGCCTGACGGCGGGCGAGATCTGCTGAATCGGGTCTGCATCGCGCGGACGTGACAGGCACCGCCGAGCCCCGGCCACCGGCCGGTCTCAGGCGCCGCCCCTTCACGTTCCCGCGCGCCATCGCTGTGGTGCGCCCACCTGGAAAGACCTCAAGAAATGCTCGCTTCCCTCCGCTTCACCGTCCGGCGCCGCGCTCTGGCCGCGGCCGGCACCGCCGTGGCTCTGGCCCTGACTCTGGCCGCCTGCGGTTCGTCCGACGACTCCTCGTCCATGCCCGGTATGGACCACGGCACCCACGCCTCCGCCTCGCCCAGTGCGTCGTCGTCGATGGGTGACACGCCCGGCATGGATCACATGGCCGCTGGAGGCTCCGGCCTGTCCGACAGCCAGGACGGCTACCGCCTCACCTCCCCGGAAACGGCTCTGGCGTCCGGCAATCCGGCCGCGTACCGGTTCACGATCAGTGGTCCGGACGGCAAGCCGGTCACGGCGTTCGCGCTCGAGCAGACCCAGCGGATGCACTTCTACGCCATCCGCTCCGACCTGACGGGCTTCCAGCACATCCACCCCGTCATGTCCCCCGACGGCACCTGGACCGCCGACCTGGCCGCCCTCACGCCCGGAACCTGGCGGATGTTCACCTCCTTCACCCCCGACAGCGGGAGCGGCAAGGGCAAGGACCTGGTGCTGTCGCGGACGGTGACCGTTCCCGGAAACGTCGCCGAGACCCCGCTGCCCGCCCCGGCGACCACGGCCGAGGCCGACGGCTACACGATCACCGTCAAGAGCAAGCCCATGGCGGGCATGGCGCACCCCCTGACCGTCTCGGTCTCCAAGGACGGCAAGCCGGTCACCGACCTCCAGCCGTACCTGGACACCTACGCCCACCTGACCGCCTTCCACGAAGGCGACCAGGCGTTCGCCCACCTGCACCCGACCACCCAGGTCACCGGCAACAACGGCGGGCCCGACCTCGCCTTCCACGCCGAGCTGCCCACTGCGGGCAACTGGCGGCTGTTCCTCCAGTTCCAGACCGGCGGAAAGCTCCACACCGCCGGTCTGACCCTGAACGTCGGCTGATCCCGGCGGGCGCCGCCCGAAACGGCGGCGCCCGCCCTGCCACTGCCTGGAAACCATGCCCAGGGAGGCGGCAGCCGATCGTCAGGATGCCTCGTCGGCGCTTCGGCGGCGGCACCGTGTGGGGACCACTCCTCTGGGGTGCCTCAAAGAGGCCGCGTTCAGGCGACGGCCACGCTCACAGCCGCTGAGCCCGGCGTCTGCCCCGGCCCTTAGGCCTGGGCAGACGCGTCGATGGACCGGCGGCCGCGCCCTCAGCGTGCCTCGAGCATGGCGCGCATCTGTGCGATCTCGGCGGTCTGGCTGCGGATGATGTCGGCCGCGAGGTCCTTCGTCGGACCGTAGGAGCCGTGACGAAGCTCGGACTTGGCCATGTCGATGGCGCCTTCGTGGTGCTCGATCATCATCGTCAGGAACATCGTGTCGAAGGCCCGGCCGGAGGCCCGATCCAGGTCGGTCACCTGTGTCCTGTGCATCATGCCGGGCATGGACGTCGCACCGTCATCGTCTCGTCCCATGCCGGCCATGTCCTGCATGCTGCCCATGCCCCGCGGCACGGTTTCGCCCCATGCCCTCAGCCAGCCGGTCATCAATCGGATCTCGGGGGCCTGCGCCTTCTGGATCCGCTCGGCGAGAGCCTTCACCTCGGGCGAGGAATCGTGGCTGCGGGCCATCTGCGCCATGACGATGGCCTGGCGGTGGTGGGGGATCATCCGCTGGGAGAAGGTGACGTCCGCCTGATTGTGCTCGTCAGCCTGCGTGAGGACGCGCATCGTCACACTGGCAAAGTGGGCCGGCTCGGCCGAGGCGGCGGTTACGGCGCCGCCCGGGGCGGCCAGGACGAGCGCGGCCACTGCTGCGGTCAGGGCGGCGCGGCGGCCGGTCGGACGGTTGGTGCTCATGGTGTGCCTCCTTGGGCGAGCCGGCGGGCGGGCCTGCCGGTGGGGGTGGAACAGTGCGCGGGCAGGCAGGACGAGCGGGGCGAGTCAGGCCTGGGCTCCCGGCGGTCGCTGCGGGAGATCACGGCGGTCACCAGCGGGCGTCTGCCCGGCGTCGGCGCTCCACTGTGCGCCGCAGGCCGCGGTCACGACGTGCGCCTTGCCGTTGCCAGGCGGGTGCTGTGCGCCGCCCACGGGCCGACAAGGGGCATCCGCCGCCGGTAGGCGGCGGCGTCCGTGCGGGCGAGCGGCGGGATACGGGGCTCGGTCGGGGTGATCAGTCGGGCCGTGTCATAGACGGCACCTGGCAGGATCAGGGCGCCGGCCAGGACGGTCATCACCGCGGCCATGGTCCCCACCCGCCTGCCTGATGTCCGAGCCGCGCTGTCAGGCGCGGCCCGGCCCGGTGGGGTGGTCATGCTTGTCGAGCCGGTCCCGGTCGGACGGGCTGTGCCCCTCGTGCCCGTCGCCACGCATGCCGCGCATCATGAAGAACATCATCAGCGGGCAGAGACCAATGATCGCGAGCCAGGCCAACGTCGCCACCGGTACGCCGAGCGCCAAGGCTCCGACGAACGCGATCGCGGCGGCGAGGGCGTACAGGCCGTAGTTGCGGTTGGTGTTCACGGCGGCCTCCTTGCCTGAAGCCGTGGCTGCCCGGACCGGGTTTGCCCGTGGGCCGGGCTAGGGGGCGTTCTGCGGGTGGCCGTGCAGGACGGCCAGGCGGCGCTTGTACTCGTCCTCGTCGATCTCTCCTCGAGCCAGCCGCTGGGCGAGGATCTGTTCGGCTGGCGGGGCGGCCGGGGTGTGAGTGTGCTCCTGGAGGCGGTTCAGGGCCCGGAGGAGGAGCACGGCCGCGGTGATGGTCAGCGCCCAGAACGGATCATGCCGGCCGTCATCGCGAACCAGCCCCATCCGCTGACGTCGGGGTCGTACCAGAACATCATCACCGCTCGCCTTCTTCGCCGACGGGGGTTTGTCCTACCTGCATCGTCACGCCGACCGGGCTGCGGGGGACGGGGCCGAATGGGTCCCTTCCGGGGCCGCCCGGTCCCTGCCTCGCAGCACCGCGAGGGGGCGCATGCTGGAAGGGACGGGCCGGACAGGGAGGCGAGAGCCCATGGGCGCCGTTGACGTGGTGGTCGTCGTGCTCGCCGTCGTGGTGATCGGCGGGCTGGGCTGGTACTTCTTCGGCCCCCGCCGGGCCGGATCCGCCCGGCTGGAGGACGGAATCCAGCGGGTGGACGTGGTCGTTCGGGGCGGCTACAGCCCAAACCTGATCAAGGTCCGGCAGGGCACGCCGCTGGAGCTGGTCTTCGACCGGCAGGAGTCCGGAGAGTGCACCTCCCGGGTCGTCTTCCCCGATCTGCACGTGAGCGCCGGGCTGCCCGCCCACACGCGTACCACGGTGCGCCTGAGCCCGGACCAACCGGGCACGTTCGGTTTCGCCTGCGGCATGAACATGATCCACGGCACCCTGGTCGTCGAACCGGACGGACACCCGCAGTCCACGTCACCACCCCCAGCCGCCCACGAGGCGGCGATCGCGCCGGGCGGCGGCCCGGCGGCCGCCGTGGAGCGGTCGGCGGCCGAGGCGGAGGCCGCCGATGTCGCCGAGCGGCAGGCGGAGATCGTGGACCTGACCCGCCGGGTCGTGACCGGTGCGGTTCTCACCGCCCCGGTGCTGTTCGCGGTGATGGCGCACGAGCTGTTCGGGGCCGGCTGGGTTCCGGGATGGATGCTGAACCACTGGCTCCAGCTGGCGCTGATCACCCCGGTGATGTTCTACACAGGGTGGCCGATCCACGTGACCGGCTGGCTTGCGCTGCGCCACCGCAGCGCCGACATGAACTCGCTGATCACCCTCGGTACGAGCGCCGCCTACGGCTACAGCCTCCTCGTCACCCTCGCCCCCGGCCTGCTGCCCGAGGACGTGCGGGAGGTGTACTACGAGGCCGTCGGCGTGATCCTCACCCTGATTCTGCTCGGCCGGCTGCTGGAGGCCCGCGCGAAGGCCGGCACGGGCGAAGCCATCCGTTCCCTGCTGGGACTGCAGGCCCGCACCGCGCGCGTCGTACGGGACGGCGCCGAAACCGAGATGCCCGTCGAGGACGTGACCGTCGGCGACGAGATCGTGATCCGGCCCGGTGAGAAAATCCCCGTCGACGCCGAGGTCCTGGCCGGCTCGTCCGCCGTCGACGAGTCGATGGTCACGGGCGAGCCGATGCCGGCCACCAAGCGCGCCGGGGACACGGTCATCGGCGCCACCGTCAACACCACCGGCTCCCTGCGCGTACGGGCCGCCAAGGTCGGCTCGGACACGATGCTCGCCCAGATCATCCGCCTCGTCCAGGCCGCGCAGGCCTCCAAAGCACCCATCCAGCGCCTGGCCGACGCCGTCTCCGCCTACTTCGTGCCCGCGGTCATCGCCATCGCCGTCGCCACGTTCGCCCTCTGGTTCACCCTCGGGCCGGCGCCGGCCCTCACCCTGGCCCTGGTCTCGGCCGTCGCCGTGCTGATCATCGCCTGTCCCTGCGCGCTCGGGCTGGCCACCCCGCTGTCGGTGATGGTCGGCACCGGCAAGGGGGCCCAGGCCGGCATCCTCATCCGCTCCGCCGAGGCCCTGGAGAGCGCCCACAAGCTCGACACCGTCGTCCTCGACAAGACCGGCACCGTCACCGCGGGAAAGCCCGTCCTCACCGACGTCCACACCGCCAGCGGCACCGACGAGGCCGAGCTGCTGCGGCTGGTGGCCGCGGCCGAGGAACCGAGCGAGCACCCGCTCGCCCAGGCCGTCGTCGCCGGCAGCTGCGAACGCGGCGTGGCCTGGCCGACCGCCTCCGAGTTCGACTCCGTCACCGGCCAGGGCGTCAAGGCGACCGTCGACGGCCACACCGTCCTCGTGGGCTCCCCCCGCCTCCTGGCCGGCGCCGGCATCGACACCGGCTCGCTGAGCGCGGAGGCGGCGCGCCTGTCGGCCGCAGGGAAGACGCCCGTCCTCGCCGGGATCGACGGCCGGCCGACGGGGGTCCTGGCCGTGGCCGACACCGTCAAAGACGACTCCGCGACTGCCATCGCCGCCCTGCATCGCCTGGGCATCGAGGTGGTCATGCTCACCGGCGACAACGCGCGTACCGCCGCCGCGATCGCCGCCCAGGTCGGCATCGGCCGGGTGCTGGCCGAGGTGCTGCCCGAGCACAAGGCCGACGAGATCCGCCGGCTTCAAGCCGAGGGCCGCACCGTCGGCATGGTCGGCGACGGCATCAACGACGCCCCCGCACTCGCCGCCGCCGACGTGGGCCTGGCGATCGGCACCGGCACCGACGTCGCCATCGAAGCCGCCGACATCACCCTCATCTCCGGATCCCTCACCGGCGTCGTCACCGCCGTCAGCCTCTCCCGCGCCGCCATGCGCAACATCAAGCAGAACCTGTTCTTCGCCCTCGTCTACAACGCCATCGGCATCCCCCTCGCCGCCGGCGCCCTCTACCCCCTGTGGGGCATCCGCCTCAGCCCCATCATCGCCGCCGGAGCCATGGCACTGAGCTCCCTGTCCGTGGTCACCAACGCCTCCCGCCTGCGCCGCTGGCACCCCGCTCCCCTGCCGCACACCACACCGGCCCGCGTCCAGCCCCGAGTCGAAACACCGGCAGACCACGCGCCGGCCGACGGCCAGCCCGCAGATGCGGGCCCGCACGCCCGCCGGGACAACGCAGGCACCGCAAGGCAGGTCGTTGACCCCGTGTGCGGAATACGTATCGACCCGGCAGGCGCCGCGGAGCGTCGCCAGACCGGAATCGGCGAGTACTTCTTCTGCTCCACCGGCTGCGCCGCCGCCTTCGACGCCGACCCGAGCCGCTACACCACCACGCCCCACACCACACACGAAAGCCGGTGAGCCCTCCACCGGGGTTCACCGGCCCGTGCGCGGGTGCGTCAGACCACGCCCGGGTTCGTGTCGTAGCGGCGCGGGACCACCACCGACAGGTCCATGTAGGACTTCGGGACACCCATCTTCTCGGGGTCGTACCAGGGCCGGATCAAGTTCTCCTGACCGGTGACCTCGTTGAGGGTGCAGCCGCTCGACCACGGCTCGATGTTCCCGGCGAGCTCGGGGTTCCCGTTCAGGGAGCCGTACACGTGTTCCGGGTCGAGCCGTTCGGGGTGGCCAGGCTGGTGCTGCCACAGGGCAAAGAGCCGGTCCACGTTCGAGTGCAGCAGGAAGACGAACGGGTCGCGGAACGAGATGTGAGTCCCGCCCATGTTGACGAAGCCGTGCATTTCGTTGTGGCTCTGCTCGAGCACCTGCCGCATCGTCTCGTAGTCCGCGGCGTCCAGGACGTCCTGGTCCCGCGGCGCGTCGATGGGCAACCCGTTGACCTGCCGATTCACCGTCCTCGGCGGGTCGGCGGGGTTGTTGTTCGGGTCGAAGGCGTTGTCGGACCGAAACGGGTTCGCATGCGGGGCGTAGAAGCCGGCGTTCTCAAATGGCTGCCCGATGGGCTGCAGGTCAGCCCCGCCGTACCCCATGAACTGCGGGGTGGGGGCGGCTTCGAGCGTTCAACGAGTCGTGGCCGCAGGGGCGCCGGTACGGGGGCTGACCGCCGGGAAGCGGGGCCGGCCTCAGCCGCGGGACCGGCGCGGGCGGTGGGGGCGGCGCCGCCCCGGTGAGGGATCAGGTGCGGCCCCAGGCGAGGAGAATCCTCCTGGCACCGCGGCCCGCTGCGCCGGCTGCTGCGTGGCAGGGGTCGCGGGGGCGGGGAGCGTGGGCTTGGCGGTGGCCAGGACGGCGAGGTGCGGGATGTGGCGGGCGCAGGCCTGGCAGACCTCTGCCAGGGTCCAGACCTGGCCAACGGCCGGGTTGTGGACCAGGACCAGCAGGCTGGTGCCGGCGCACTGGACGCGGGAACTGCGGCAGCGCGCATTGCGCGCTGCCGCAGCTGCAGGCGGCGTTGGGGCGGGCGCCGACGAGGCGGCCGTGGGCCTTGATGTGCTCTGCGACGAAGCGGCGCATGCTCGCGGCGTCCTTCGAGCGGGGCGTCGGGGTCCCGTCGTCGTTCTGGTACTGGCTGGCGTTTCTGCCGGCTCGTGAAGGAGTCGCGGTTCGTACGCCGTTGGGGAGGCCAGCCCGTCGGCGGCGCGGGGCGCTCGGAGTTCAGAGCGCGCGCAGGACGGCGACCACTTTGCCGAGGATAACGGCCGCGTCGCCGGGGATCGGCTGGTAAGCCGGGTTGTGGGGCATGAGCCAGACCTGGCCGTTCTCGCGGCGCAGGCGTTTGACCGTGGCTTCGCCGTCGAGCATGGCCGCCACGATGTCGCCGTGGTCCGCGGCGTCGGCCTGCCTCACGGTGACGATGTCGCCGTCGCAGATGGCTGCGTCGATCATGCTGTCGCCGACGACCGTGCGGAGCGTTGTCCCCGGCACCGGAGCGTCGGCCGGGGCAGTCGACGCAGTCGATGGACCTGTTGGAGACGCGCGGGCGAAGCCGCCTCACCCGGCGGGTGATGACCGCCGCGCGCATCACCAGGGCACTATGCCGGCGTCGTCGAAGAACTGGCCGGTCGGGCCTTCGTCGGGCAGGGTCGCGAGTTTGATGGCGATCGCCGCGCCCTGTTCGGGGGTGCGCACCCCGCGGAAGCCGTTGAGGTCGGTCGCGACGTAGCCGGGGCAGCCGGCGTTGAACCGTTCCGGGTTCGGTAGGGACTCGATCGTTTGAGAGGATCGAGTCATGGCACGTTCTTCCCAGTACCCGCTTGAGCTGCGCCGTCGTGCG